>JBLMYK010000131.1:0-12097 GCA_050258235.1 Gemmatimonadota bacterium
GTCTCCCAAACGTTTCCCAAATGGACCGGGAGAAACCTTGTGGGACAATTAAGGACGATTTTCCCTCTTACGAGAGTGTGTAGTCTAGTCCATAGATGTCTCAGAAAGTGCCATGTATCGCTCTTTCACGGCGATAACAGGGGTTCGAATCCCCTAGGGGACGCCAACAAGAAGGCCCGCCCTGTGCGGGCTTTTTTATTGGCATCACGCAGGGTGCACAGAGCCGCTGCGGGTTCGACGAGCGACATGCCGGCGGCATGTCGCGAAGGACGACGCGCAACGCCGCAAGGCGAGCCGCGAGCAATCCCCCGGGGTCAATCGCCTCGACCTACCGGCCGAGCTTCTGCAGCCCGGCGCGCAGCTCCTCGACGTTCATCACCGGCTTGAAGTCGACATGTGCGCCGAGCTGCATGAAGAAGGGCTCGGCGATCGCCGGGATCGCCGAAGAGCTGGCGATGTCCACGACGAACAGCCCGGTACGCTTGCCGTCGAGGGCGGTGAAGTACACCGCTTCGGGCTTGTGTTCCCGGGTGAACGTCTCCATGATCTTTGACATCGTGCCATCCCGGATGGCGCGGTTGCCGGCTTCGTTGTCGATCGTGACGGTGACGAGTGTCCGCATCGTTGATCTCCCGTGTCTGATTCAGTCTTGCCGGCAAGTGGCCTGCCGGGAATGCCCGCTCGCTTGGTCGTTGTGCGAAGTTAGGGCGGGCGCACGTTAGAGAGGTGCGCGACGATTCAGTTCAAATCGCTGGCACGGGCATCGCGCAAGAAGCGGGTGGACGCGATGGGGTCAACCGCTCGCGGAAGGACTGTCGCCTCTGCGCCTTCCGGCGAGCCGGTCCACCAGCGGGCTGCCGATGTTGACGAGCCAGCTCAGTACCGAGTACTTGACGATCTTGCCCGCGAACAGTGCGACGAACACGGCGACCGGGCTCAGATGCGTGCTGGCGGCGATCACCAGCGCCGGTGTCTGCGGCATCGGTGCCGCGGCGACGACGGCCAGTGCGGCGACGCCGTAGTCCCGGATTGCCTGCACTACTGTTTGCCACCTGGGTGACGCCGCCAGTTCGGGAAACGCGGAGTACAGCTGGGCCCAGCCGAGATGCTCGAACCCGGCGATCATCACGATCGCGCCGAGCGCGCCGCCGAGCGATGAGAAGACGACCAGCGATTTCCAGCGCTGCGGCGTCAGCCACAGCGCGGCGATCAGCACCGCCGAATACGGCGCGCTTGCGGTGAGGGTGAGCCCAAAAGCGATCGCACCCGCCAGCGGTCCGTACCACCGACTGTTGGTCGTGAGCGCCAGCCAATGCAGCGCGCGACCGACCCAGCGCCGTCGCGGCGGTCGCTTGTCTGCAACGCTCATGCGCGATTGGGGCGCGGAGCGAGGCTATCGGGCCGCATCGCGCGCCTCGATCGCCTTCGCCAGCCGCGCCTCGGCGTCGGCCACCGCCTGCTCGAGCGCCTGAACGCGCTCTTCATAGGCGGGCGACTTGCGCGTGAACCCCTTTCTGGCGGTCTGGATGTAATCGCCCTCGCGCAGTTCCCGCCCCTGTTCGAGTTTCGCTCGGGCTTCCGCCACCGCGCGCTCCGCGTCGGCGACAGCGGCGTCCATCTTCACGCGATCAGCCTGCTGCTTGGTCGCAGCGCCGCCCGTCAACGCAGGTTCGATCTTCTTCGGCAGAGGCGGGGGCGGCGGGGCCGGCTCGAACTCGCGCTTGTCGAGGATCGTCGCGCCCGGCGGTGGTCGATCCGTGAAGACGATCGACCCGTCCTTCAGGCGCACCTTGTAGATGGCGTCCGCCAGCACCGATGGCGAGACCAGGCAGGCGAGCAAGATCGCGCATAGGGCAGCGGGGAAGGTGCGCGGCATCGGAGGCCTCTTTTCGGTGCTGATCACACGATCTTCAACGTAGCCGCGTGCAATCCCGCTGACAAGTGGAGTGGCGGCGACGACTCGACACGATTTCGATCCAGGTCAAGTGGCGGTGGCTCGCTAGAATGCCTCGCATGTCTGCGCCGTTCGTCCATCTGCGACTGCATTCGGAGTTCTCGGTCGTCGATGGCCTGGTGCGGATCGACGACGCGGTCAAGGCCGCGGCGGGTGACGGCCAGGGGGCGTTGGCGCTCACCGACAGCGCGAATCTCTTCGGCGCGGTGCGCTTCTACAAGGCGACGCGCGCCAAGGGCGTGAAGCCGATTCTCGGCTGCGACCTGTGGGTCACCAATGACGCAGACCGCGACCATCCATATCGGTTGCTGGTGCTGGCGCAGGACCACGCGGGATACCTGAATCTGTGCGAGTTGCTGTCGCGCGCATGGCTGGAGAACCAGCATCGCAATCGCGCCGAAGTCCGCAGCGAGTGGCTCGGCGGTGCGGCGACGCGCGGGCTGATTGCGCTGTCGGGCGGCGCGCAGGGAGAGGTCGGCGTGCATCTGCTGGCGGGCAACCGCGCCGCCGCGCGCGCGACGGCGCAGCGGCTGGCCGACGCGTTTCCGCGCCGCTTCTACCTGGAGCTGCAGCGCGCAGGCCGGCCCGGAGATGCGGAATGCACCGTCGCAACGCTTCCGCTCGCGGTCGAGCTGAAGCTGCCCGTCGTCGCCACGCACCCGGTCCAGTTCATAGCGCCCGATGAATTCCGTGCGCACGAAGCTCGCGTGTGCATCGCGGAGGGATACACGCTGGCCGACCCGCGGCGTCCGCGGCGCTTCACCGCCGAGCAGTACTTCAAGACTGCGGCCGAGATGGCGCAATTGTTCGGCGACATTCCCGCCGCACTGGGCAACGCGGTCGAGATTGCGCGGCGCTGCAACCTCGAACTGACGCTCGGCAAGGCGCGCCTGCCGGACTTTCCGACGCCGCCCGGCGTCACGCTGGACCAGCATTGTCACGATCTGGCATTGAGCGGGCTCGAGCAGCGATTGCTGAGACTGTTCCCGGACGCGGCCGAGCGCGACCGCCGGCGGCCGACCTATGTGCAACGCCTCGAATGGGAGCTGGCGACCATCGCGACGATGGGCTTCTCAGGCTACTTTCTGATCGTCGCCGACTTCATCAACTGGGCCAAGGAAAATGGCATCCCGGTCGGACCCGGGCGGGGCTCGGGTGCGGGCTCGCTGGTCGCGTATTCGCTGAACATCACGGACCTGGATCCGCTGCGCTACGAGCTTCTGTTCGAGCGCTTCCTCAATCCCGAACGCGTGTCGATGCCGGACTTCGACATCGACTTCTGCCAGGACAACCGCGACCGGGTGATCGACTACGTGAAGCGCAAGTACGGCGCGCCGGCGGTGAGCCAGATCGCGACCTTCGGCACGCTCGGCGCCAAGGCGGTGGTGCGCGATGTCGGCCGGGTGCTCGACCTGCCGTACACCAAGTGCGACACGCTGTCGAAGCTGATCCCGCACAACCCGGCCGATCCGTGGACGCTCGAGCGCGCGCTTGCCGAGGAGCCCGCGTTCGCCGAAGCCGTGAAGGGCGACGAGGAATACGCGGAGCTGGTCGAGCTGTCGAAGCCGCTCGAGGGGCTGACGCGCAACGTCGGCATGCATGCGGGCGGGGTGCTGATCGCGCCGGGCAAGCTTACCGACTTCTGTCCGCTGTACTGCGCGCAGGGTACCGATGCGGTGGTGAGCCAGTTCGACAAGGACGACGTCGAGGCGATCGGGCTGGTGAAGTTTGATTTTCTCGGCCTCACGACGCTGACGATACTGGACCTCACGCTGCGCTACGTGAAGCAGCTCGATCCATCGTCCCTGCTCACACTCGAAGATCTGCCGCTGGACGACGCGAAGACGTTCGAGGTGTTCCGCCGCGCCGACACGACCGCCGTGTTCCAGTTCGACTCGCAGGGCATGCGCGGGATGCTCAAGCGCGCGAAACCCAGCGTGCTCGAGGACCTGATCGCGTTGAACGCGCTGTATCGCCCGGGGCCGATGGACCTGATTCCCGAGTTCTGCGACCGCAAGCACGGCAAGAAGATCGACTACCTCGATCCGAGGCTGGAGCCGATCCTCGGACCGACCTATGGGGTCATGACGTATCAGGAGCACGTGATGACCATCGCGCAGGTCATCGGCGGCTACACGCTCGGCAGCGCCGATCTACTGCGGCGGGCGATGGGCAAGAAGAAGCCCGAGGAGATGGCCAAGCAGCGCGAGAGCTTCCTCAGGGGCGCGGTCGAGCGCGGGATGCCCGAGAACAAGGCGCAGATCCTGTTCGACCAGATGGAGAAGTTCGCGGGCTACGGGTTCAATAAGAGCCACAGCGCCGCCTATGCGCTGGTTGCCTACCAGACCGCGTACTTCAAGGCGCATCATCCGGCCGCATTCATGGCGGCCAACCTGACCGCGCTCGCGGGTGACACCGACAGCGTGAAGGTGCTGGTGGAAGACAGCCGTGCGCTCGGCCTGATGGTCGAGCCGCCCGACGTGAACCGCGGCACCTATCGCTTCGAGCCGGTCGATGCAAAGACGATCCGCTACGGGCTGGGCGCGGTGAAGGGCACGGGGCAGGGCGCAATCGAGCACATCCTGGCCGTCCGCGCCGACGGACCTTTCACGGATGTCTTCGACTTTTGCGCGCGGGTGGACCGCCGCATCGTCAACCGGCGCGTGGTCGAGGCGCTGGTGCGCGCGGGCGCGTTCGACGCGACCGACGCCGACCGCGCCAAGCTGCTCGCGAGCGTGGGACGCGCAATGGAGGCAGCCGACCGCGCCGCCGCCAGCGCCGGCCAGGCAAGCCTGTTCGGCGGCGTGCTGGAGACGACGACGGTCGAATACGTGCAGGCGGCGCCGTGGAGCGAGCGCGAGCGGCTGGCCAACGAGAAACTCGCGCTCGGCTACTACTTCAGCGGGCACCTGTTCAGGGAGTACGAAGCCGAGGCGCGCCGGCTCGCGCCGCTGAAGCTCGCCGACGTCCGCCCGGTCGCGGCCGGGCCGGGGATGCGCAGCGATCCGATCCGCATCGCCGGCGTGATCGTTTCGGCGCGTGCGCAGAACACGCGCCGCGGCCGCATCGGCGTGATCGTGCTCGACGACGCCACCGCGGCGATCGAGATCACCGTGTTCGCGGAACTGTTCGACCGCAAGCGTGCGCTGCTGAAGGAGGACACGCTGGTGGTCGTCACCGGCCGCGTGCGCGCGGGCGACGGCGAGCGCCTGTCGGTGCTGGCCGACGAGATCCTCGATCTCGCCGAGGCGCGGGCGCGCGCGCAGGCGGCGCTGCGGATCGAGGTCGACGGCGTGGCGAGCGTGGCGAAGCTGAAGGACGCCCTGGTGCCGTACCGTGTCGCCAACGGCAACGGCGAAGGTGCGGCCGGCTGCCGCGTCGTGCTGCACGTGGCGAATCGCGGCGGCTGCGCCGACCTGAATCTGCCGGATGCCTGGCGCGTACGCGGCGACGAGCGCCTGCTCGAGGAACTGCGCGCGCAGCCGCGCGTGCGCGGGGTGGGCTTCCACTACGGCTGAGTCGCGTAGCCGTCGAGCCCGACGGTCGCGCGGATTTCGCCCGAGCGGATACGGCCCTGCAGGCGCTGCCAGTTCTCGCCTTCGCGCGAGCGCTCGTTCTCGAGGTGCCACAGGTGCAGCACCGCGGTGGCGAACGCGCCTTCCTTGCGTCGTACTCCCGCGTTGATCAGCCGCACCGCGAGATCGGAATCCTCATAGCCCCAGCCCTCGAAACTCTCATCGAAGCCGTTGATGCGCTCGAAGTCGGTGCGCCAGACGCCGAGGTTGCAGGTGCGCACGCGCTGCCAGCGCTGCGCGCCGAGCTTGCGCAGCGGCCCCAGCGGCAGCGTGACGAACGGCACACGCCGATTCACGTCGCCCGCCACCCAGGCCTGGTGCCAGCGCGCGCCGCTCCACTGGTGCAGCGGCTCGGACCGCGCCAGCACGTCGCGCGTCAGCGCCTCGGACAGCAGGATCCGGTTGCCGGCAACCATCCAGCCGCGCTCCGCGAGCGACCGGTGCGCGCCGACCCAGCCGGCGCGCGGAACGCAGTCGCCGTCGAGGAACAGCAGGTAGTCGCCGCGCGCCTTGGCCGCCGCCCGGTTGCGCGCGGCGGCGGCGCGAAAGCCGCGGTCCTCCTGCCACACGTGCAGGATCGGCAGCGGCGCGCCGCGGGCGATCGACTCCACCAGCACGCGCGTTTCGTCGCGCGAGCCGTCGTCGGCGACGAGCACCTCGAAGTCTCGCGCCTGCTGGTCGAGCAGTCCGGCCAGGACGGCGCGCAGCGCGTCGGGCCGGTTGTAGGTGGTGACGATGACCGAAGTCGGAATCACGGCGGATCGTCGCGTTGCGCCTCGGCGGCGAGCATCGCCTTGACGTAGCGGTAGTACGAGCCCTCGGCATTCGACACGGCGAGAAGGAAGCCGCGCCGGCCGTCGAGGAAGCCGAGCCGCAGCACGTAGGTGCGCAGGAACGCGGCGGCGCCGTGCATGACCGCGCTCGCCAGTCCGGGCGCCTTGCCGCGCGCGGCGATCATCGCCGCCGATTCGCTCGAGTAGCGGTTCATCTTGTCGAGCACCTGCTCCATCGAGCGGAAGCTGTAGTGGAGCAGCGGTGCGCGCAGCCGGCCGACAGCGCGATCGGTCTCGAGCCGTTCGTGCACGCGCGCGGCCGAGAAACGCGCCGCGCCGCGCCGGAA
The DNA here is from genome assembly GCA_050258235.1 of Gemmatimonadota bacterium. Lineage (GTDB taxonomy): Bacteria > Pseudomonadota > Gammaproteobacteria > Burkholderiales > Burkholderiaceae_F > JAKOQB01. The sequence continues at coordinate 6,650 of JBLMYK010000131.1, forward strand.
GAGCCGCCGCGTGTAGTCCGGCCACCAGCCGCCATGGCGCATGAAGCGGCCGCAATACGTCGAACGGCGCGGAATCTCGTACACGTCGAACTGCGGCGCGCGCAGCGTCGCCTCGATCTCCGCGCGCAGCGCTGCATCGACGCGTTCATCCGCGTCGAGCGACAGGATCCAGTCCCCACTGCAGGCATCGAGCGCGCGGTTCTTCTGCGGGCCGAAGCCGGGCCAGTCGGCGGTTCGCACGACGGTCGCGCCCGCCGCGTGCGCCAGCTCGAGCGTGCGGTCCGTGCTGCCGCTGTCGACCACGATGCGCTCATCGGCCCAGGCCACGCTTTGCAGGCACGCATCGATGTTGCGCTCCTCATCCCTCGTGATGACGATCACGCTCAGCTTCATCGCGCGCTGGCGCGCGTGTCGTAGACTCGCGCGCGGCTGAGAGACATCGAATCAGGCATGCGGATCAACCAACTCGTCGATGCGGTGTACGTGCTTTCGGTGCGCTCGTTCGATGACCGGATTGCGCATGTGCGGCGCGAGATGGCCCGGCACGGAATCGAGTTCGAATTCGTATTCGAGTTCGACCCAGATGCTATCCCAGACGATCTGATCGGGCGCGTCTTCGCGCCGAGCGACATGAAGCGCGGCCATCAATCGCTGGTTCTGAAGCACGTCGAGACCTGGCGGCGTTGCCTGCAGGACGGATTCAGTCGGGTGCTGGTGTTCGAAGACGACGTGGTGCTGAGCCGTGCCTTTGCCGACGGGCTCGCGGGTGCACTGGAGGAGGCCGACCGGCTCTCCGGCCCGTACCTGATCTATCTCGGGCGCGGCGACAACCGCTACGTTGGCGCGGGCCCGGGCCATTCGGCGCTGGTGCCGGGCGGCGTGCTGCCGGCCACCGATGCGCTGCTGTTCAACCGCGCGGCGGCGCAACGCCGTGTCGATTGGATCGACGCGCATCAAGTCGCTCGTCCCGCCGACTGGCTGATGCGCGAAATGGACGCGGCGATCGGAGTGCCGCATTACTGGCTGCGCGATCCGATCGTCGAGCAGGGCAGCATGTGCGGAATGTTCGACAGCGTGCTGGACGAAAAGCGCGAGTCGCGCAGCCGTCTGCTCGTCAAGCTCAGATACCGCTGGGAAAAGTGGTGGAAGCAGCTACGGCTGCAGCTGAAGCGGGGAGCGTCGCAGTGACCCTCGTCTCCGCGCGAGAGGCGCGCGCACTTGCCTGGGCGCGCGGTGGCGCGATCGCCGTCTTCATCGGATCGTTCACCGTTCCGACGATTGCCAATCTGGGGGTTGCGGCGCTGGTGATCGGCTATGCGTTGCTGCCCTCGGCCGGCGCGCGCCTGCGTGCCGTGCTGCGCCAGCCGCTGCCGCGCGCGGCATTGGTCCTTCTCGCGGTGATGGCGCTGGCGACGCTCTGGAGCAGCGCGCCTTGGCGAGTGCGTGCGGACCATCTGTGGGGCTGGCGCACGCTGCTGGTGATGATCCTGTGCCTGGCCGTCTTCGACAGCCGCGACGCGAAGGTCCGACTCGTGCTGATTGCGGTGCCGGTGGCGCTCGTGGGTTCAGCGGCAGCGTGGACAACCTGGGCGATCGATTACCACGTGTTTCCGATCCACCCGGCGGGTACGGTGCTGCGCGATGGGGTGACGCAGGGACTGGCGTTCGCGGTGTGCGCCTATCTGGCCACCGTCGTCGCGCTGAGCGAGGGTGCACTGGACCGCCGCCTGCGGCTGGCTTTGCTTTGCGCCGCCGGTCTGCTGGTGACCAGCCTGATGTTCGTCACGGCCGGTCGCAGTGCACAGATCGGACTGGTCATCATGGTCATCGTGACCTCGCTCTCGCTGCTGCGGGGCCGTGCGCGCGTTGCCGCGATCGTGCTGGCTCCGCTTGCTTTCGTGCTGGCTGTGCTGATCGCGCCGATGGCGAAGGAGCGGTTCCTGCTGGGGTGGACGGAATACCGCACCGAAGCGCAGCTCGATCGCGTGACCTCGATCGGCATCCGCGACGTGATCTGGCGGCTGACCGCGCGCATGATCGAGGAGCGGCCGCTGCTCGGCTTCGGCACCGGTGCGTTTGCGAAGGAATACACCGAGCGCGCCAGGCAGACGCAGAGTGGTTGGCGCGCAACGCCGGTGGAAGATCCGCACAGCGAATACCTGTCGATCCAGGTGCAGGCCGGCGTGCTCGGCACGTTCGCCTTCGCGTGGTTTCTTCTTGCGGCCGCGCGGCAGCGTGCGCCAATGCCTTACCGGGCCTGCGCGGTCGCGGTGCTTGCTTCCTGGGCGGCGACGAGCCTGGCCAGTTCGCACTTCGAGACGTTCAACCAAAGCCACATGATCGCCGTGCTGCTCGGCTGCCTGCTCGCGGCGGAGGATCAGGCAGCGAGTGCGCGCTCGACCGCGGCCTCGACTTCTTCATAGGCCGGCCAACCCGATCCCGAGCCGACGATCGTCACGCGCGCTCCCCAGGGTCGCGTTTCGGCAGGCTCGGTGACGCCGAAAACGCTGACCAATGGTGCGCCGACGGCGGCGGCAATGTGGCCGGAACCGCTGTCGTTGGCAACGACCAGTCGGCTCGCCGCCAACAGTGCGGCGAACGTGCCGACGTCGGTTTCGGCCAGCAGCGGCGCATTCGGCACGGCGCGCATCACGGCGTCGCGTTCACCGGGGCCCGGGCAGGACACCACCGCCACGCCGCGCGCTCGCAGCCGATCGCACAGTTGCGCGAACCCGCTCCAGGCCTTGACCTTCCCCCGATGCAGCCCGACGGCGACCGGACACAGCACGACGTACGGCGCGTTGACTCCCGCGGCGCGCAGCAGTTCGCGCGCGCGCGCGGCCGCCTGCTCGGTCACGCGCAGCGACAGTTCGGCGGGGACCGGCGGCGCGGTCCGAGCGAATCGGGCCGCGAGCCGGTAGTAGTACTCGACCATGTGCGGACGATCGCCGCGGCGCGGGCGCGCAACGGCCTGCGACAGCAGAAATCGCCGGCCGTCGGCCGCATATCCGAACGGTCGCAGTCCGGCAAGACGGAACTCGAGCGCGGTCGAGAACGAGTTGGTCAGCAGCAGGCCGCGGCCGCCGGCATGGCGGTTGCGCCAGTCGCGCAACGTGCGCAGACGCTCGCCGCGCGTCGCGGGCAACGCAATCACCGGCCATGGATAGGCCGCGAACAACGACGTCGCCCAGGCGCGGCCGGTCAGGGTCAGTTCGTGGCCGCTGTCGGCCAGCAGGCCGAGCGCGGCGAGCGACATGCAGGCATCGCCGAGGTGATTCGGCAGGCGGATGATCAGGGCGGACATCGAATCAGAAGTTTGACATCGATCGCCTACACTACGGCGCGCCGTCGGACAATGCGCTGCTGCAAGGCGCGCCACACTTCGGGGGCGCGTTTCCGCGATGAACGATCCCACTGCACCGCGCCCCGGCTTCTACGCCGACCCGATCTTCCGCCGGATGGTGCGGCTGGTGCTCGTGCGCAGGGGCTGGCTGGCGATCGCGATCGTCGCGATGATGATCACCGCGTCGACCGAGCCGTTGATGGCGAAGCTGACCGGCATCCTGCTCGACCAGGGGTTCTACCGGCGCGACGCCGCCGCCGGTCTCTGGGTGCCGCTCGCGTTCGTCGGCGTCTTCATCGTGCGCGGACTGTCGACGTTCGCCAGCAGCTACCTGCTTAATCATGTTTCGCAGTTCGTGCTGCTCGACCTGCGTGCATCGATGTTCGAGCGTCTGCTGCACTGGCCGCAGACGACGCTCGAGAACACGCCGTCGGGACTGGTGATCTCCAAGTTCATCAACGAAGCGACAAACGCGCTGAACCTGGCCGCGGAAGTGATGACGACCGCGGTGCGCGATTCGCTGACGGTGGTCGCGCTGCTCGCGGTGCTGATCTACTACAACTGGCAGCTGACCCTGGTGATCCTGGTGGCCACACCGCTGATCGCTTTCGCGCTGCGCGCGTTCAGCGCGCGGCTGCGGCGCCTGAATCTCGAGGCCCAGCGCATGCTGGGCGAGATGACGCGCGCGCTGCAGGAGGCGCATGAGGGCAGCCGCGTGATCAAGGTGTATGGCGGCTTCGACTACGAACGCGGGCGCTTTGCGGCCATCAACCAGAAGCTGCGCCGCTTCGCGATGAAGATGCAGGTTGCCTGGTCCGCCGGGACGCCGATCACGCAGATCATCGCCGCGGTCGGGCTGGCGCTGATCATCGGCATCGCGCTCTGGCAGGCGCGCACCGAGCGCTTTTCGCCGGGCGACTTCATGACGTTTCTGACCGCCGCGCTGCTGCTGCTGCAGCCGCTGCGCCACCTGGCGGCGCTGAACGGTCCGCTGGCACGCATGCTGGCGGCAGCAGAAAGCGTCTTCGCGCTGGTCGACTCCGAGCAGGAAGTCGATACCGGCACGCGGACGATCGACCGCGCGGTCGGTGCGCTCGAATTCCGTGCGGTCACGCATCAGTATCCGGGCACGGCGATGCCGGCGCTGGCGGATTTCTCGCTGACGGTGCGGCCGGGCGAGATGGTCGCGCTGGTCGGCGCCAGCGGCGCCGGCAAGACGACGGTGATCAACCTGCTGCCCCGCTTCATCCGCCCGACAGCGGGGCTGATCCGCATCGACGGCATCGACACGCGCGAACTGACGCTGGCGAGCCTGCGGCAGCAGATCGCACTGGTGTCGCAGGACGTGGTGCTGTTCGACGACACGATCGCGGCCAACATCGCCTACGGCGCCGCCCGCGGCGCATCGCACGAAGAGGTCCGCCTCGCGGCCGAAGCCGCCTATCTGCTGCCCTTCATCGAATCGCTGCCGCAGGGCTTCTCGACGCAGGTCGGCGAGGGCGCGATCAAGCTGTCCGGCGGTCAGCGTCAGCGCCTGTCGATCGCGCGCGCGCTGCTGAAGAACGCCCCGATCCTGCTGCTCGACGAGGCGACCTCGGCGCTGGATTCGGAATCCGAGCGCTTCATCCAGGCATCTCTCGAGCGGCTGATGAGCGGCCGCACCACGATCGTGGTCGCGCACCGCCTGTCGACGATCGAGCGCGCCGACCGCATCGTGGTGCTCGAGGCCGGGCGCATCGTCGAGATCGGCACGCACGCGGAACTGCTGGCGCGCGGCGGCCTGTACTCGAGTCTGCACCGGATCCAGTTTGCCAGCCCCATGGAGGCCAACCTATGAACACAAGCGTAACGACGCATCCGATCAGCCGCTTTCCGGTCCCGGAACTCAAGGACCTTCCGGACGACGTACGCGAGCGCATCCTCGCGGTGCAGGAAAAATCGGGCTTCGTGCCGAACGTCTTTCTGGTCTTTGCGCACCGGCCCGACGAGTTCCGTGCCTTCTTCGCCTATCACGATGCGCTGATGGAGAAGGACAGCGGCCTGACCAAGGCCGAGCGCGAAATGATCGTCGTCGCAACGAGCAACGCGAACGCCTGCCAGTACTG
>JBLMYK010000132.1:0-8362 GCA_050258235.1 Gemmatimonadota bacterium
GTGGCCGAGAGGTCGAAGGCACTCCCCTGCTAAGGGAGCATGCGGGCAAAAACCTGCATCGACGGTTCGACCAGCAGATGTCCAGTGGACATCTGCGCAGGACACCGAAGGCGAAGCCGACGGTGGTCCCGGAGCGGAAGCGAAGGGACGAGGCGATCGCGGAGGCAACGCGATTGCCGAGCAATCCGTCCGCCGGGTTGCGCAGCGAGGTTGAAGGTTAGGAGACGTGGCCGAGAGGTCGAAGGCACTCCCCTGCTAAGGGAGCATGCGGGCAAAAACCTGCATCGACGGTTCGAATCCGTCCGTCTCCGCCACCCTTCTACCAGGAGGCAATCCGCCGAAACACGCCGTCCCTGTCGACGATCAGGTGCTTCAACGCCGCCGCGATGTGAATCGCGATCAGCACCACGAAGACGAGGATCGTCAGGCGATGCACGGCCGCGTAGCCCGCGCGCAGCGCGGCATCGTCCCATCCCCAGTGCGGAAGCGGAATGCCGAACAGCTTCGGACCGTACTTGCTGAACGACGAAGTCAGGTAGCCGGTTAGCGTCATCAGAACCAGCAGGGCGTACGTCAGCAGATGGCTGATGCCGGCCGCGAGCCGCTCCCATCCGGGCATCGCGGCGGGCAACGGTGGGGCGGAATGCGTGATTCGCCACGCGATCAGAACGAGGATGGCGGCGCCGGTGGCGATGCCGAGCGACTTGTGCAAATTGAAGAAGAAACCGCGCGGCGGGGTGTTCGTCGGAATGTCGACCATGTGCCAGCCGCTCGCCAGCAGAACGACGATCAGCAACACCAGCGCCCAATGCAGGGCGACCGCGGTTCGCGGATAAGTTGAGGGAGGACCTGCGGCCATAGGGTCAGATTAGCGATTCCTGGTTCAGGTGAGCTGCCGTTGGCGATTCACCCAAGGCAGGAGCGAATCATCTCTGGCGCGCACGCATCGATGCCCGGCTGAACCTGCCGGGGCCCGCGACATGGACAGCGCCGCGACGCGTCGGTTCGCTTTCGATTTTCGCACGCACATTGCGCAGGCGCCGGCAACCAGCCAATCACCGTGCTTCATCGACGGTTGTGCGACCGCCAGTCGAGTGCGGGGTGCACATCCGACCATTCGAGAGCAGGTGATTGAGGTAATGTCTCGCGCGTTGAAATTCCTTCCCACATCTCTTCCCCATCGATGCTTGACCGCAGACGATTCCTGGCCGCGAGCGGCCTTGGCACTGTGCTGGCGTCCTGCCGGACCGCGCCAGCGCCGCTCGCCGTCGCGCAGGGCCAGCGCGTCGATGCCTCGTCCGTTCGGCGCCTGATCGTCGAGCGCCACGACGCGATCCAGGGCCGCTGTCGGTACGTTGCCGATCTGGGCACGCGCCTCGTCGCGCAGCCGATTCTGGTCGCGCGGCGGGGCGGACAGTTCGAGGCCGAGATCGTCAATCGCCTGCCGCAGCCGACCACGGTCCATTTCCACGGGCTGGTCGCGCCCGAGGCGCAGGACGGAGCGGGATTCGTGGTCATCGCACCAGGCGACAGCAAGGCGGTGCGTTTCAGGATCCATAACCGCGCGGGACTGTACTGGTTCCACTCCCATGTCCAGGGGCTGACCGCGGAACAGGTTCATGCCGGACTCGCCGGCCTGTTCGTGGTCACCGATGAGGAAGATGCCGCGCTCGATGCTGCGCTTGCCCTTGCGCCCGCCAATCGGCTCGCTCTCGCGGCGGCCGACGTCCGCGCGCAGGGTCAGCAGCTGTTTCCCTACGCACCGACCGCAGCCGATTGCGTGACGGGCTGGCTCGGCAATCGTGCCCTGATCAACAGCCACCTGGATGCATCGTTCGAGGTCGCGTCCGGCTGGGTTCGCGTGCAGTTGCTCAACGCGTGCAATGCGCGCGGCCTGCTGCTTTCGTTTCAGGGTGATAGGCGGCTGCCGTTTTACCTGCTGGGGACGGATGGCGGATTGCTGGCGTCGCCCGTCGAGGTCGATCGCGTCTTCGTCCATCCGGCGGAGCGCATCGACGTCGCCGTCGACGTCTCCGGGCAGCGCGCGGTTTCTGCGATCAGCCAGGAATTCGATCCGAGAATGCAGATTCAGGCCGACGCACCGCAGATGCGGCACCCGATACGCGAACGCTATGCGCCGCTTGCCGCAGTCGAGATCTGCAGGTCCGATGCGGGCGGGGCCGTCGTGACTCCGCTTCCAGACGGTACGCCACTGCCGCTGTTTTCGCTGCACGTCGGCGCTCAGACGCGGACCGAAGCGCCGAAGATGCCGGCGCGGCTATCCGCGCTGCCGGACGCTGCGGCGCCGACCGACGCGCACATGCGTCGCTTTCGGCTCGATTTCATCGATCGCACGGGATTCGTGATCGATGGCGCGCCGTACCGCATCGACGAAATCGCCTTCCGCGTCCCCCGCGGCACGCGGGAAGTGTGGGAGATCAAGAACAGCCCGATCTCGATGCCGCATCCGATGCACCTGCACGGCGAGGGATTTCGCGTGCTGCGACGGCAGGGCACCTACGGACCCGCACGGGTCCTGGCGACCGCCGGCAACGGCCGCCTGCCGACGGACCTCGGGGTCAAGGACACGGTCGTCGTGTGGCCCAACGAGACGGTCTGGGTCGCCGTCGGTTTTTCGCTTCCGCCGACCGCGGAGTTTGCCGGTCCCCAGCGCTACATGTTCCACTGCCACAACCTCGAGCACGAGGACGGCATGATGATGCGCAACTACGCGATCGTCTGACCCGCACTCAGTCGAGAATCGCCACGCCCCACGGCCTCTCGCCGACCGGGATTTCCTTGATCGCCGCGTTCCGGGTCGTGTCGATGACAGAGACGCTGTTCGATCGCCCGTTCGCGACGTAGAGCTTGGCGCCGTCCCGAGTCAGCGCCATGTTCCACGGCCGCTTGCCGACCGGGATCGTTGCGGTGACCTTGTCCGCTGCGGTGTCGATCACCATCACGTTGCCGTCGCCGCCGTTGCTCAGGAACACGTGCTTGCCGTCGGGGTGCATGATGAGCCCGTTGGAGCGCAGCCCGGCCTTGATCGTGCCGAGGATCTTATGTGCGCGCGCATCGATCACGTACACCGTGTTGGCGCGTTCGCACGCGACGTATGCCTTGGCACCGTCGGGAGTAAACGCGATGCCGCGCGGCCGCTTGCCGACCGTCAACTGCGCGACGACCGCATGCGCAGCCACATCGATCACCTCCAGCTTGTCGTCTTCCTCCGCGCTCGCGTAGACGAAGCGGCCGTCCGGAGAGAAGACTGCGTGCTCGGGGTTCTCGGCCTTGATCTTGACCTTGAACGCCACGGTGTCGGTCGCGGTGTCGACGAAGGCCACGCTGTTGGTCAATTCAACTGCCGCCGCGACGAGCTTGCCGTCAGGCGAGATGTACACGCCCTCCGGCGATTCGCCCAGGTCGACCTTGCGCAGCACCGCGCGCTTGTCGATGTCGACCACCAGCAGCGCGTTTTCGGGCTGGTCGGAGACGTAGGCAAGTCTGCGGCGCGTATCGATCGCGGTGCCACGCGGCTTGCCCCCGGTCTTGATATCGGCGACGACCACATCCTTGTCCGTGTCGATCACGGAGATGGTGCCGCCGTTCTCGTTGCCGACCAGCGCCAAACCGGCATGCGCGTCGAAGGCGGCGAGGACGAGCGCGAGCAGCAGCGCCGGCTTCATTCCATCGCTCCTGCGCTGCGCAGCAGCGCTTCCGCTTCCGCCTGTTTCTGCTCGCGCGCGATCGCGAGCGCCGTCATGCCGCGGTCATCGCGCGCCTTCACATCGGCGCCGCGTGCCAGCAATACCTTCAGGTTGTCGACCTTGCCGTAGCCGGCCGCCCACATCAGCGCTGTCGTGGCAGCGTCGTAGCGTGTGTTCGCATCGACGCCCGCTTCGAGCAGCGCCTGCACGCATCCGGCATTGCCGTTGCCCGCCGCGTACACCATCGCGGTCTTCTGCAGCCGGTCCGTCGATGCCGGGTTGGCCTTCTTCGCAAGCAGCAGGCGGACGATCTCCTCGTGGCCGCCGAAGGCCGCGCTCATCAGAGGCGTGACGCGCGCAATATTGGCTTCGTTGACATCGGCACCGTGCTCCAGCAACACCTTGACGAGAGCCACGTTGCCCGCCCGTGCAGCCATGTTCAGCGGCGAGTCGCCGAGTCGGTTGCGCGAGTTCGGACTGGCGCCCTGTTCGAGTAGCGCGTTGACGGTAGGAACGTTGCCCGCGCGTGCGGCAGCGAGCAGGTCAAAGTTGATGTTCTTCTGTTGCGCTGCGGCTAAGCCACAGGCGAGTGCGAGTGCGCATCCGAGGATCGGCGCGTATTTCATCATTGTCTCCCTCTGTTTTCGATCGCCGTGGGTTCGGACAGCGTTATTGCCTTCCTTTGACGGCCATGCCTATCATAGATTCAGGAGGCGCCGAACAAGAAGCGCCTCTCGCCGGGGAGAAATTCAATGGAACATCCACGCGGGCTCCGCAGCGCGAGCATTCGTTGCGGTGCCGAGGTGCGGTCCGGCCGGCCGACGAACGATGTCAACACGTGAGGAGAAGTGAATGGCGCAAATGATTAGGCTAGCCGTCATCGCAGTGGCTGCAACATTGGCGGCGACCGCGTACGCGCAGGAAATCGCCGGGCAGAAGGGAAGCACGACAGGTCCCGGGGTTCCGAAGAGCGTCAGCGTTTCGCAGGAACAGCTCAATGGTGCCGGTGGCCAATCCACGAACTGGCTGCACACCAACGGCAGCTACGATCAGACGCGCTACTTCCCGGGCGCGCAGATCAACACGAAGAACGTCAAGAATCTGAAGCCGGTGTTCGCATTCCAGACCGAGGTGCTCGAGTCGATGGAAACGGCACCGATCGTGGTCGACGGCGTGATGTACCTGACGACGTCGTACAACCACGTCTACGCAGTCGATGCGGTGACCGGCAAGGAGTTCTGGCACTACAAGCACAGGATGGGGCCGATCACGACGTTCTGCTGCGGTCCGAACAACCGCGGCGTCGCGGTATCCGGCGGCCGCCTTTTCATGGGGACGCTCGACGCGCGACTGGTGGCGCTCGACGCCAAGACCGGTGCGGTGCTGTGGAACGTCGAAATCGCCGATCCCGAGAAGGGCTACAGCGAGACGATGGCGCCCACGGTCGTCGACGGCAAGGTGCTGATCGGCACCAACGGCGGCGAATACGGCATCCGCGGCTTCGTCAAGGCGTTCGACGCCAACGACGGCAAGCTGCTGTGGACGTTCAATACCATCCCGGAAAAGGGCCACGAGGGCGTGTGGGCGGAGAACGATGCGACCGGCCGCAACATGCATCGCGACATTGCGGCAGAGAAGGCCCAGCTCGCAAAGGACAGCTCGTTCTACCAGACGCTCGGCGGCGGCGTGTGGATGAATCCCGCGGTCGACCTGAAGAACCGCACCGTCTGGTTCGTCGTCGGCAACCCGTCGCCTGACCTGTATGGCGCCGAGCGGCCGGGCGACAACCTGTATACGGACTCTCTCGTCGCGGTCGACCTGGACAAGGGGACCTACAAGTGCCACCTCCAGTACATTTCACACGACGTGTGGGATCTGGATGCGGTCAGCCCGCCGATCCTCGTCGACGTCAAGGACAAGAGCGGCAAGATGATTCCGGGCGTGATCCACGGTGGCAAGACCGGGCACATCTACGTGCACGACCGCAAGGACTGCTCGCTGATCCGCTTCTCCGAGGCGATGATTCCGCAGGAGAACATGTGGGTGCTGCCGACGCCGGACGGCGCACGCATGCTGCCGGGCGCAAACGGCGGCGTCGAGTGGAACCCGATGTCGTGGGATCCCAAGAACCGCCTCGCGTTCGCACTCAACCTGCATCAGCCGATGACCTACCATGTCGAGGCTGCGAAGTATCCCGGCGGCAAGCTGTGGCTGGGCGGCGCGTTCAAGACGATCCCGACCGAGAAGCAGTGGGGCCGTGCAGTGGCGGTCAACATCGACACCGGCAAGGTCGTGTGGAAACACGACACGGAGCAGCCGCTGATGGGCGGCGGCCTGGCAACCGGCGGTGGCCTGTACTTCTTCGGCGAAGGCAACGGCAGCTTCAACGCGCTCGACAGCAAGACGGGCAAGAAGCTGTGGAGCTTCAACTGCGGCGCCGGCGCCAACGCGATGCCGGTAAGCTATACGGTCGGCGGCAAGCAGTACGTCGCGATGGGCTGCGGCGGCAACACGCAGCTCGATTTCAAGCGCGGTAACAGCGTGTTCGTATTCGCGCTGTAGGCGTATTCGATGGAAACCAAAGGGCCGCGGGGACGCGGCCCTTTCTTATGAGTTGATGATGAAGCTGAATCATTTGTTGAGTGTTTGTGTATCGCTGGCTGCGGTGTCCGTTGCGCACGCGCAGGACGTCGAGGCCGGACGGAAGAAGGCCGAGGCCTGCATCGCCTGCCACGGCGCGGACGGCAATTCGAAGTCGCCGCAGATCCCCATTCTGGCTGGGCAGTCGGCGCGTTACATCTACGTGGAGATCAAGGACATCAAGGAAGGTCGCAGGTCCGAGCCGCAGACGGAGCCGTTCGTCAAGAACCTGTCGCGCGAGGACATGTTCGATATCGCGGCCTTCTTCTCCGCGCAGAAGCCCCGGTCGCCCGACTACAACGCCGACCCGGCCAAGATCGCGCGCGGCCGAGCGAAAGCCGAGGAGACGCTGTGCACGATGTGCCACCTCGGCGGTTTCAAAGGGCAGAACGAGGTCCCGCGCGTAGCGGGCCAGCATCCGGCCTACGTGATCAAGCAGCTGCAGGACTTCAAGCACGCCCGCCGCACCAACGACGGCGGCAACATGCACGCCGTGGCCAAGACACTGTCCGACCAGGACATCGACGATCTCGCGGACTTCCTGTCGACGCTCGACTGATGCCCGGCGCCCGATGGGCGCTGCCGGCGGCGAAGTCCGTCGTCGCCGCCTGCGTGCTGGTCGGCTTCTTAGGCGCCAGGGCGCAGCAGACGCTGCCGCCGGTCGAGGTGGTCGGCACCACGCCGCTCGCCGGCAGCGATCAGCCGCTGCGTGAAGTCGCCGGCAACGCGCGCACTTATTCCTCGCGCGATCTGGGTGAAGGGGCGGGAATCGCCGGCTTTCTCGGTGATCGCGCCGCGAGTTTTACCGTCGAGGATCCGCAGGGGAATCGCGCGGCCGCGGAGATCAGCTACCGCGGATTCACCGCGTCGCCGCTGCTGGGGGCGGCGCAGGGACTTTCGGTGTTCGTGGATGGCGTGCGCGTCAACGAAGCGTTCGGCGACATCGTCAACTGGGACCTGATTCCGCGCAACGCGGTCGCGAGCGTCAGCGTGATGCCGGGATCGAACGCCGTGTTCGGACTGAACACGCTGGGCGGCGCATTGGCGCTGGCGACGAAGAGCGGCACCACGCATCCCGGCACCGAGATCGATGCCGGTCTGGGCAGCTGGGGTCGGCGCTCGATGGACATCGCGCACGGCAGCGCCGGCCGATCGGTCGATGGATTTTTCGCGGCATCGATCCAGGACGAGCGCGGCTGGCGCGAGCACTCGGCCACGCGCCTGCGCCAGTTCTTCGGCGAGCTTGGGTGGCGCGACGAGCGCACGCGGCTGCGGCTCACGGTCAACGCGGCCGACAACAGCCTGAACGGCACCCAGGCGCTGCCGCTGAGTTTTCTCGACACACCGCGCGCGGCGTACACCTGGCCCGACTGGACGACGAACCGGCTGGCCGCGGTCACGATTACCGCGGCGCGCACGATTGGCGTGGAGCAGAGCCTTAGCGCAAGCGTCTTCGCGCGGCGCCTGCGCACCGATGGACTGAACAGCAACGTCAACGACGCGTGCACCGATACCGACTGCAGCGGCAATGCACTGAACGATGCCTTTTCGAGCGACGAACGCCGCACGGGTGTCGGCGTGCAGTGGCTTTGGCGCAATCGCGTCGCCGGGCTGAGCAACCGGACGCTCGCCGGCGCGACCTTCGAGGCCGGGCGGGTGCATTTCGTCGGTACCGAGCAGCCGGCGCAGTTCGACACAACCCGCGGCACCGAGCCGGTGGGCGATTTCGCGGTGACCGTCGCTGCGCGGACCGAGCACCGCTACCGCACCGTCTTCGTCACCGACACGCTCTCGCTGACCGACGCCCTGCATGTGACCTTGTCCGGCACGCACCTGGCGACCCGCGTGTCGGTCCGCGATGCGAGCGGCGACGCGCCCGATCTGAACGGCGACCACCGTTTCGGTCGCTTCAATCGTGCGCTCGGCGCCGCGTGGTCGCCCGACGCCGCCGTGACGGGTTTCGCGTCGTTCAGCGAAGGCCTGCGTGCACCGACCGCGATCGAACTGACCTGCGC
>JBLMYK010000133.1:0-18220 GCA_050258235.1 Gemmatimonadota bacterium
GCCGTGTCGGCGATCCAGACGATGGCCAGTGCCGACACCAGCAGCGTGACGCCCTGCTGCATCAGCTGCAGGGCGGACAATGCCGCCACGCCGAGCAGCAGGATGCAAAGGATCGACGAAACCGATCGCGGAACGTGCACCCCGCCGCGTTCGGCGCGCACGAGGACCGTGAACAGTCCGACCCAGACGAGCAGCGCGATGGCGGCCGCCGGCAATACGACCGCGGGGGTCGCCAGGCGGGTTGCCTGCAGTGCAAACACCGCCACGGCGAACCCGATCGCGGCAAGCAGCGACCCGGCCGCGCCGTGCTGCGCCAGGCGCATCCACTCGAAGACGCCCGCGCCGAGCAGCACTGCCATCGCGGCGGCAAACGCCGTCGCGCCCGCCCACAGGGCCCCGGCCAGGCACGCGAGAAGCACGACCGCCGTGATTACCCGCGTCTTCAGCATCGTCCTAGGATGCGAGCGCGAGCTGCGCACTGGTGCGGCCGAAGCGGCGCTCGCGCGTCGCGTACCACGCAAGTGCCGCGTCGAGCGCGTTCGCGTTGAAGTCCGGCCACAGCAAATCCGAAAAATACAGCTCCGCGTAAGCGAGTTGCCACAGGAGGAAGTTGCTGATGCGCCGCTCGCCGCCGGTACGGATCAGCAGATCGGGCTCCGGCGCGTAGGCAAGTGCCAGGCGCGACGCGAGCTGGCGTTCGTCGATGAGCTCGGGATGCGCAGCCAGCTCGGGCTTCTCCCGCAACATCGACTGCACTGCGTGCGTGATGTCCCAGCGGCCGCCGTAGCTGGCGCAGATCGTCAATTGCAGGCGGTCATTGGCGGCGGTCTTCAGCTGCGCGTCCGTGATCAGGGACTGCAGTTCGCGGTCGAACGCATTCATGTCGCCGACCACGCGCAGCCTGACCCCGTTTTCGTTCAGCTTGCCGACTTCCTTCTCCAGCGCGTTGACGAACAGCCGCATCAGCGTGCTGACCTCTTCCTGGGGCCGCTTCCAGTTCTCGGAACTGAACGCGAACAGGGTCAGGTACTCGATTCCCCGGCGGCCGCAGGCTTCGATGGTGTTGCGCACGGCATCGACGCCGCGCGAATGCCCCGCCACGCGCGGCAGGTGGCGCGCGGTCGCCCAGCGGCCATTGCCATCCATGATGATGGCGATGTGTCGGGGTAGCGCCGGATGCGGGGCGGGCGGCACGGGCTAAGGACGATCCGGTGAGGGCCGGCGCGGCGCAAGCGCGCGTCAGACCGTCATGATCTCCTTTTCCTTTTCGGCGACAAGCTTGTCGATTTCGGAGATGTGCTTGTCGGTGAGCTTCTGCATTTCGTCCTGCGCACGACGCTCTTCGTCCTCCGCGACTTCCTTCTTCTTCAGCATGTCTTTCAGGTGCGCGATCGCATCGCGGCGCAGGTTGCGTACCGCCACACGGGCGTTCTCCCCTTCGTGCCGCACCACCTTGGTCAGCTCCTTGCGGCGCTCTTCGGTCAGCGGCGGCATCGGCACGCGGATCACGTCGCCGGTGGTCGCCGGATTCAACCCCAGATCGGAATCCCGGATCGCCTTCTCGATCGGCTGCACCATCTTCTTTTCCCACGGCTGGATCGTGATCGTGCGCGCATCTCCGAGGCCGACGTTGGCGACCTGCGCCAGCGGAACCATCGCCCCGTAGTAGTCGACCTGGATGTGGTCGAGCAGGCCGGTATGGGCGCGGCCGGTCCGGATCTTGGTCAGATCGTGCCTGAACGTTTCGACCGACTTGTGCATCTTCTGTTCAGTCGATTTGCGAATTTCCGCGATGTTCATCGTGCTGTTCTCCTTGCCTGGCAATGATGCCGGCACGCGACACTACACGTGCACGAGCGTCCCCTCGTCCTCGCCCATGACCACGCGGCGCAGCGCACCCGCCTTGCTGATGTTAAAGACCTTGATCGGCAGACGCTGGTCGCGGCAAAGGGCGAACGCGGTGGCGTCCATGATCTGCAGGCGCTTTCCGAGCGCCTCGTCGAACGTGATCGTCGAATAGCGGGTCGCCTTGCGGTCCTTCTTCGGATCCGCAGAATAGACGCCGTCGACCTTGGTCGCTTTCAGCACGACTTCCACACCCATCTCGGACCCCCGCAGGGCGGCGGCGGTGTCGGTGGTGAAGAACGGGTTGCCGGTTCCCGCCGCGAAGATGACGACCTTGCCCTCCTCCAGATACCGGATCGCCTTCGGCCGGATGTACGGTTCGACAACCTGTTCGATGTTCAGCGCCGACTGTACCCGTGCCTCGACCCCCGCACGGCGCATCGCGTCCTGCAGCGCCATCGCGTTCATCACGGTCGCCATCATGCCCATGTAATCGGCGGTGGCGCGGTCCATACCTTCGGCACCCAGCGCAACACCGCGAAAGATGTTGCCGCCCCCGATCACGATGGCCAGTTCGACGCCGAGCCGCGCAACTTCAGCGATGTCGGCGACCATGCGCTCGATCGTCTCGCGGTTGATGCCGAACGCGTCGTCCCCCATCAACGCTTCGCCGGAAAGCTTCAGCAGGACCCGTTTGTGCGCCGGAGTGCCCATGGAAGCCCGCCTGGCTACCCGCGCGCCGCGGCAGCCTGCGCGGCGACTTCCGCCGCGAAGTCGGTCTGCCGTTTCTCGATGCCCTCGCCGACGACGTACAGAACGAAATCGTGCACCGCCGCCGATTTCGACTTCAGCAGTTCGCCCACGGTCTGCTTGCCGTCGGCGGCCTTCACGAACACCTGCCCGAGCAGCGTGTTCTCCTTAAGGAACTTCTGCACGCTGCCTTCGGCAATCTTCGCCAGCATCGCCTCGGGCTTGCCGGCCTCGCGCGCCTTTTCCATCGCAATACGGCGCTCCGAATCGATCAGCTGCTGCGGAACTCCACTGGCGTCGAGCGACTTCGGCTTGCTCGCCGCAATGTGCATCGCGACGTCCTTGCCCAGTTCCGCGTCGCCGCCGCCCACGTCCGCCAGCACGCCGATCTTCGAGCCGCCGTGCACGTAACTGGCGATGCGGCCTTTGGCGGCGAGCCGTGCAAAACGCCGGATCGACATGTTTTCGCCGATCTTGCCGATCAGCGCCGTTCGGGTCGACTCGACCGTTCCCTGCCCCAGCGGCAGCGCGGAAAGGGCAGCGACGTCGGCCGGATTCTGTTCGCTCACCAGCGCTGCCAGATTGCGCACGAACGTCTGGAAATCCTCGTTCTTCGCGACGAAGTCGGTCTCGCAGTTGACCTCGACGATCGAGGCCAGCGTGCCGGCCGGATTGACGTTGACTGCCACCATGCCCTCGGCGGTCACCCGCGAAGCCGCCTTCGATGCCTTGCTGCCGAGTTTGACGCGCAGGATCTCCTCGGCCTTGCCCATGTCACCGCCGGCTTCGGCCAGCGCCTTCTTGCATTCCATCATCGGAGCGTCGGTCTTCTCACGCAGTTCCTTGACCATGCCCGCGGTAATTTCCGCCATCGCGTACTCCCCAGCTGTGTCAACTCGTTGAATCGCTAGAAAAAAGGGGCTTGCGCCCCTTCTCGAAGAAAGACGACCGCGGCCAGACCGGCCGCCGAGGCGTCGCCTACGCTGCGTCTTCTTCGACTTCGACGAACTCGTCTCCGGTCGTCGCCTGTACCACGCCCTGCAGCGAGGCCGCCTTGCCCTCCAGCACGGCATCGGCGATGCCGCGCGTATAAAGGCGCACCGCTCGGCTCGAATCGTCATTGCCCGGGATCACGTAGGAGATCCCGTCCGGCGAATGATTCGTGTCCACCACGGCCACCACCGGAATGCCGAGCTTCGCCGCTTCCGCCACCGCGATCTTGTGATAGCCGACGTCGACCACGAACAGCGCGTCAGGCAGCGCGGTCATGTCCTTGATGCCGCCGATCGACGTATTCAGCTTGTCGACTTCGCGCTGGAACGTCAATGCCTCCTTCTTCGACATCTGCTCGAGACCACGCTCCTCGATGGTCTGCTCCATCTCCTTCAGGCGCTTGATCGATGTCTTGATCGTCTTGAAGTTGGTCAGCATCCCGCCCAGCCAGCGTTGGTCGACGTACGGCATGCCGCAGCGCCTGGCCTCCTCCACCACGATGTCGCGCGCCTGGCGCTTGGTGCCGACGAACAGGATCGTGCCGCGGTTGGTCGCCAGCTGGCGCACGAACTTCGCCGCCTGCAGGAAGTTCTCGAGCGTCCGCTCGAGGTTGATGATGTGGATCTTGTTGCGGTGGCCGAAGATGTACGGCGCCATCTTCGGGTTCCAGAAGCGGGTCTGGTGTCCGAAATGGACGCCCGCCTCCAGCATTTCACGCATCGTGACAGACATGCTCCAGCTCCAGGCCAAGGTTGGGTCCAACACGCCGGCCGCGTCCCGTCTCGCGTCGGTCGGGCCGACCCGTCGACAGGCACCTTGGAGGCTGGCGTGCGCGATTTACCTTCGACTCGTGGGCATTTACGACCGGCCCGTCGAGGGTAGCCCGTTATTATACGGGCTTCGGCGGGCAACGCCCGCTTCGCGGAAGCAGACCGGCATTTCATGGCGATCGTCATCAAAACGGCAGCCGACATTGAAGGCATGCGCACGGCCGGCCGGCTGGCGGCCGAGGTGCTGGATTTCATCACGCCGCATGTGAAGGCCGGAGTGGCGACCGCTGAACTGGACCGCCTCTGCCACGACCTGATCGTCAACGTTCAGGGCGCGACACCCGCGCCGCTGAACTACGCCCCACCCGGCTACCGGCCGTTTCCGAAGTCGATCTGCACCTCGGTCAACCACCAGGTCTGCCACGGAATTCCAGGCGATCGCGTGCTGAAGAACGGCGACGTCGTCAACATCGACGTCACCGTGATCAAGGACGGCTACCACGGCGACACGAGCCGGATGTTCTACGTCGGCGAGCCGTCGATTGCCGCGCGGCGACTGTGCGAGGTCACCTACGAGTGCATGTGGCTCGGCATCCTGCAGGTGCGGCCTGGCGGCTATCTTGGGGACATCGGGCACGCAATACAGACGCACGCGGAGAAACACGGGTACAGCGTGGTCAGGGAGTTCTGCGGGCACGGCGTCGGGCGCAAGTTCCACGAGGAGCCGCAGGTTCTGCACTACGGCAAGCCCGGCACGCTGGAAAAGCTGGTTCCGGGGATGATCTTCACCATCGAGCCGATGATCAATGCGGGTCGGCGCGAGATCCGCGAACTCGCGGACGGCTGGACCATCGTCACCAAGGATCATTCGCTGTCGGCCCAGTGGGAGCACACGGTGCTCGTCACCGAGTCGGGCTACGAGATCATGACGCTGTCGGCGGCGACGCCGGCGCCGCCGCGCATGGTTGCGGCCGGGGCCCATCCACCCGTCTCGCTCGTCGACGCCTGACGTCGTCCGCATGAATGAAGTCGGCTTCGCGCTGCGCAACGAACTGCGCGCCGAGCGCGAGAATCTGATCGCCGGCTTCGAGCGCGGCGGCTCGGTGTCCCGGCTGCTCAAGGGACTGGCCCGGATCACCGATCGCTTCGTCGCGCGGGTGGTGCACTCGACCGGGATCGACGCCGGCGTGGGGGTGATCGCCGTCGGCGGCTACGGCCGCGGCGAACTGTTCCCGTATTCCGACGTCGACATCCTTCTTCTGCCGCGCGCCGAGCTCGACGCGGACGGGCGTGCACGCATCGAGGCGCTGATCGGCACCTTGTGGGACACGGGCCTGCATCTGGGCCACAGCGTCCGCACCCTGGCCGAGTGCCAGGAGGAAGCCGGGCGCGACGTGACGGTGCTCACGGCGATGATGGAGTCACGGTTGATCGCGGGACCGCGCGCGATCTTCGATGACTTTTCGCGCGCGATCATCGAAGTGCTCGATTCGCAGGCGTACTTTCGCGCCAAACTGCTCGAGCAGCAGCAGCGCCACACCAAGTATCAGGAGACCCCCTACAGCCTGGAGCCGAACTGCAAGGAGAGTCCCGGCGGACTGCGCGATCTGCAGGTGATGCTGTGGATTGCGCGCGCCGCCGGATTCGGCGCCTCGTGGCAACAGCTCGCCGCGCGCGGACTGCTGACCGGCGAGGAATTCCGGCTGCTGAAGCGCAACGAACGGACGCTGAAGGAGATCCGCGCCCGCCTGCACCTGGTCGCCGGGCGCCGCGAGGATCGTCTCGTGTTCGATGTCCAGGGCGCAGTCGCCCAGGCAATGGGCATCGAGGCGAGTGCCACGCACCGCGCCAGCGAGCGCCTGATGCAGCGCTACTACTGGGCTGCCAAGGCGGTGACGCAGCTGAACACCATCGTGCTGCAGAACATCGAGGAGCGGCTCTTTCCGCGCGGTGAGGAAACCACGCAGCGGATCGACGACGTCTTCGTCGCCCGCAACGAGAAGCTCGATCTCGTCAGCGAGGATGCGCTGCAGCGCGACCCGAACGCGATGCTGCGCGCCTTTCTGGTGCTGCAGCAGCACGCGGAACTGAAGGACATGACGCCGCGCCTGCTGCGTGCGCTGTGGCATGGCCGATTCCTGATCAACCGCGACTTCCGCCGCGACCCGCGCAACCGCGCCACGTTCATCGCGATCCTGCAGCAGCCGCGCGGCATCGTGCATGGATTGCGCCGGATGAACCAGTGGTCCGTGCTCGGGCGTTACCTGCCCGTGTTCCGCCGCATCATCGGCCAGATGCAGCACGACCTGTTCCACGTGTACACGGTCGACCAGCACATCCTGCAGGTGATCCGCAACCTGCGCCGCTTCACGATGGCCGAGTTCGCGCACGAATTCCCGCTGTGCAGCCAGTTGATCGCCGATTTCGAACGTTCCTGGCTGCTGTACGTCGCTGCGCTGTTTCACGACATCGCCAAGGGACGCGGGGGCGACCACAGCGAACTGGGCGCGCGCGACGCGCTCGCCTTCTGCCGCGAGCACGGCCTGTCGCGCGACGACTCTGCGCTGGTCGCCTTCCTGGTCGAGCATCACCTGCTGATGTCGCGCGTGGCCCAGAAGCAGGACATCGCCGACCCGGACGTGGTCAGCCAGTTCGCACAGCGCGTGCAGAGCGAGCGCCGGCTGGTCGCCCTCTACCTGCTGACGGTCGCCGACGTGCGTGGCACCAGTCCGCGCGTGTGGAACAACTGGAAGGCAAAGCTGCTCGAAGACCTCTTTCTCCTGGCCCGTCGCCTGCTGGGGGGCGATGTGGCGCCCGCGTCGGCGGTGCTCGATCACCGGAAGCGCGAAGCGCTAGCGATCCTGAAGCTGTACGGACTGTCGGAGACCGCGCACGAGGCGTTGTGGAGGCAGCTCGACGTGGTCTACTTCCTGCGCCACTCCGCGCGCGACATCGCCTGGCACGCGCGCGCTCTGGTGGCGCACGTGACGACCGACCGTGCGATCGTCCGCGCCCGCCTGTCGCAGACCGGCGAAGGCGCCGAGGTTCTGATCTACGTGCGCGACCAGAAGGATCTGTTTGCGCGGGTGTGCGGATACTTCGACAGCCGCAATCTGAGCATCCTCGACGCCAAGATCCACACCACGCGCCACGGCTACGCGCTGGACACATTCCTGGTGAGCGACCGCGGCCGCGCGCGGCACTATCGCGAACTGCTGACCCGCATCGAATCGGAACTGGCTACCTGGATCGACCAGGCGATGCCGCTGCCGCATCCGGTGAAGGGTCGCCTGTCGCGCCACTCGCGCCACTTCCCCGTCTCGCCCGACGTGCATCTGCAGCCGGACGCCGACGGACGGCATTTCCTGCTGAACGTGACGGCGACCGACCGCATCGGCCTGCTGTACGCGATGACGCGCGTACTGGCGGCGCACGGCATCAACGTCCATACGGCGAAGATCAACACGCTGGGCGAGCGAGTCGAGGACGTGTTCCTGATCGACGGTCCCGAGCTTGGCGATGCGCGTGGGCAGCTGCAGATCGAGCGGGATCTGCTCGAAGCGCTGGCGCCCTAATCGTCGGGTGGTTGGGTCAGCCCCGGAAAGAGCACGTCGGTGAATCCGAAGCGCGTGTAGTCGCGCATGCGCATCGGGTAAAGAATCCCGTCCAGATGGTCGCACTCATGCTGCACGACGCGGGCATGAAACCCGGCGACGGTGCGCTCGATGCGTTCGCCGCGCGCGTCGAATCCCGTGTAGCGCAGGCGGGCGAACCGGGGCACGACGCCGCGCAGGCCGGGCACCGACAGGCACCCCTCCCAGTCTTCGTCCATCTCGCTCGACAGCGGGGCGAGCGCCGGATTGACGAGAACCGTCCGCGGAATCGGCTCGGCGTCGGGATTGCGCGGACTGCGTTCGCCGGTGCCGAAGATCACCACCCGCAGCGGTACCCCGATCTGCGGCGCCGCCAGCCCCGCCCCATCGGCCGCATGCATCGTGTCGAGCATGTCCGCGATCAACGCGTGCAATTCGGGGGTGTCGAAGGCATCGACCGGCCGCGCGACCTCGAGCAGGCGCGCGTCGCCCATGCGCAGGATCGGCCTGATCACCCGGCCTCCCGCAGCGCGGCCTCGACGACATCGACCGCGCGCACCATGGTTTCGCGCAGCACCGCGTCGAGATCCTCCAGGCGGATCGCCGTTCGACTGTCGCCGCGGCCCGCCGCATGATTGACCACCACGCACAGCGTCGCGTATTCGAGTCCGGCCTCCCTTGCCAGCGAAGCTTCCGGCATGCCGGTCATCCCGACGAGGTCCCCTCCGTCACGCGCGATGCGCTCGATCTCGGCCGCGGTCTCGAGCCGTGGACCCTGCGTGCACGCGTAGACGCCGCCGTCGGCGACCGCCTCGCCGCAGCGGGCAGCCGCGTCGAGCAGCAGTCGCCTGATCCTCTGCGCATAGGGCCAGGTGAAATCGACGTGCGTGACCGGAGCGTCGGCGCCTTCGTAGAAGGTCGCCTTGCGGCTGTGCGAGTAATCGATGATCTGGTCCGGCACGACGAGCGCACCCGGACCGAAATCGGCGCGGATCCCGCCCACCGACGCGACCGCCAGCACGCCGTCGACCTGCAACTCCTTCAGCGCCCAGATGTTGGCACGGTAGTTGATCTCATGCGGCGCGATCGTGTGGCCGTAGCCATGGCGCGCCAGAAACACGACTTCCCGCCCGGCCAGCTCGCCGAAGGTCAGCGCGCCCGATGGCTCGCCGTAAGGCGTGCGCATCACCTGACGCCGCGTGCGGGCGAGCGTCGACAGCTTGGCCAGTCCGCTGCCACCGATGATTGCGTACATGTTTACCTTCCGAGAATCTTCCTGAATGCCGCTTCGTCGATGATCGGCACGCCGAGTTCGCGCGCCTTGTCGAGCTTGCTGCCCGCGTCTGCGCCGGCGAGCACGAAGTCGGTCTTCTTCGAAACCGACGACGAGGTCCGGCCACCCGCCGCGCGGATCATTTCGCTTGCCTCGTCCCGCGTAAGAGATGGCAGCGTTCCCGTCAGCACGACCGTCTTCCCCGCCAGCCGCCCCGCCCGCCGCGGACCCTGTCCGCCTCCCTCCGGCCACGTCACCCCCGCGGCGCGCAACTGTTCGATCACTTCGCGATTGTGCGGTTCCGCGAAGAAGCGCGCGATCGACGCCGCCACGACCGGCCCCACGTCCGGCACCTCGAGCAGTTCGGTTTCGCTCGCGTTGATCAATCGATCGAGCGACCCGAAGTGGCGCGCCAGATCGCGCGCCGTGCTCTCGCCGACGTGGCGGATGCCGAGCGCGAAGACGAAACGCTCGAGCGTGGTCCGGCGCGCCTTGTCGATGGCCGCCAGCACGTTGGCTGCCGACTTCTCGGCCATCCGTTCCAGCCCGGCGAGCGAGGTCAGGCCGAGCTTGAACAGGTCGGCGGGGCTGCGGATCATGCCGGTGTCGATCAACTGTTCGACGAGTCTGTCGCCCAGGCCCTCGATGTCGAGCGCGCGCCGCCCGGCGAAATGCAGCAGCGCCTGCTTGCGCTGCGCGGGACAGAAGAGTCCCCCGGTGCAGCGAGCGACCTTTTCTCCTTCGTCGCGGAACACCGCCGAGCCGCATACCGGACAGCGCGTCGGCATGTGGTACGGCCGCGTCTTCGCAGGGCGCCGCTCCGGCACGATGCCGACGATTTCCGGAATCACGTCGCCGGCGCGCCGCACGATCACGGTATCGCCGATGCGGATGTCCTTCTCGTGGATCAGATCCTCGTTGTGCAGGGTCGCGTTCGACACGGTGGTGCCCCCCACGAACACCGGGGCCAGTCGCGCGACCGGCGTCAACGCGCCGGTGCGGCCGACCTGCACCTCGATATCCAGCAAAGTGGTCACCATTTCCTGCGCGGGATACTTGTGCGCCACGGCCCAGCGCGGCTCGCGGGTGACGAAGCCGAGCCGGTCCTGCAGGTCGAGACGGTTGACCTTGTAGACGACGCCGTCGATTTCGAACGGAAGCTCGCCGCGAATCGCGCCGATGCGACGATGAAAATCCACCAGTCCTGCGGCGCCCCGGACGGCGCCACGGTGCTGCTCGACCGGCACCCCCATGGCGGCGAGCGCATCCAGCAGCTCGAGTTGCGTTGCGGGGACCTGCCAGCCGCGTACGGCGCCAACGCCGTAGGCGTAGAAGTGCAACGGCCGCCGCGCCGTGATCGACGGGTCGAGCTGGCGCAGGCTGCCAGCCGCCGCGTTGCGCGGGTTCGCGAACTGCCTTTCTCCCGCCGTGGCCTGTCGCTCGTTGAGCCGCTCGAAATCGCGGCGGAACATCAGCGCCTCGCCGCGCACCTCGAGCAACGGTGGGGCCGAACCGCTCAAGCGCAGCGGGATCGCGCGAATGGTGCGAACGTTGGCGGTCACGTCCTCGCCCACGCTCCCGTTGCCGCGCGTGGCTCCCTGCACCAGCACGCCGTTTTCGTAGCGAAGGCTGATGGCCAGTCCGTCGAACTTCAGCTCCACGCAGTACTCGACCGGCGCATCATCGGGCCCCAGCCCGAGATCACGCCGGATCCGCGCGTCGAAACCCGTAGCCCCGGTGTCGGAGGTGTCGGTCTCGGTGCGGATCGACAGCATCGGCACCGCATGGATCACCTCGGCGAATCCGCTGCTCGGCGCTCCGCTGACCCGTTGCGTCGGCGAGTCCGGCGTCACCAGCGCCGGGTAGCGCGACTCGAGCTGCTGCAGCTGCGCATAGAGGCGGTCGTACTCGGCGTCGGGCACCGTGGGCGCGTTCAGCACGTAGTAGGCGTGGTCGTGGCGCGCTATTTCGCTCCTCAGTTGCTCGGCGCGTTCGCGCGCTTCGCGCGGCACCCCGGACGCGGACGGCATTGGCGGTCAGCCGAACAGCCTGCGCGCGCGCACCGATCCAGGTTCGATGCCGGCAGCAAGCATGTCTTCGTACAGCCCGGCGAGCTGCCGCTCGATCGCTTCGATCGAAACGGGCTGTACCGGCCGCCCGTTGTCGTCGACGACGCGCGCCTCGAGGGCGGTCGCCAGCTGGGTGGCGGTCGCAAACATCGCGCGCAGCGGTTGTGCGGTCGGCGCCACCTGCGGAACGTCGAATTCGAGCAGCAGCCGATCGAAGGACTCGCCCGGCGCCGAAACCGTGAACAGGACGCCGCCCTTCGCGTCGAGCCGCCGCCAGGCGGTCGGCGCCGTCGGCACCAGTTCGCATGCCGCGGCGGCGGCCGTGATGCGCGGCAGGTCCCACGCGCCGGTGGTCGGTTCCAGCGTCAGTCCGATCCTGATGTCGAAGCGTGCACACAGGCGATCGAGCTCGGCGGCCAGCTCGAGCATGCGGCGCGCGTCGGGGGGATCGAAATCGGCATCGAGGGCAAGCGCGAGCTGCTGAACCCCACCGATGAACTGCGACGCCTCGATCTCGCTCAGCGTCTGGCTGCGATTGGCGAGTTGGATCGCCGCCAGCAGCTCGGAATAGAAGCCGAACCGGTCCGGTGCGACCCACCGCTGAGTCCGGCCGTCCCAGGCCACCAGATGGATTGGCAGCGACAGGCGCAGCCGCGCCAGGGGTGCGGCGGCATCGATCACCGCGACGCCGTCGACCGCGTGCGCGCAGCGCAACTCGAGTACGCAGTCGAGCAGCGGGTCCTCGATCCAGTCCGAAGGAAGAGTCTCGCTCTCGCCCGGAGTTGAGGGCTCGCTGGGCGTGACGTTCACACCGGTATCGGGCAGCGGACCGAAGGTCGGCTCGATGCGCGAGCCCGGCGCGGGCGGCACGAGCGGTTGCGTCGCGGGACCGGTCGGGGACAACAGGGCATCGCCAACCGACCCGCGCAGCGATTCCTGGAAGCGGCGCAGCGCGCGCCGCTCCTGCCACTTGCTGTACGCATAGACGCCGGCCAGCAGCAGCAGCGCGAGAACACCGAGCGCAACGTGAAGGTCGCTCATGCCATTCCCGGATCCGCGCGACTTTTCACGCGGCTTCCGCCGTCAGCCTGACCGCGTTTTCGATGTCCACCGCAACGATGCGGGACACTCCCTGCTCCTGCATCGTCACTCCGACCAGCTGTTCGGCCATTTCCATCGCGATCTTGTTGTGCGTGATGAACAGGAACTGGGTCTCGGCCGTCATCGATCGCACCAGATCGCAGAACCGTTCCGTGTTGGCGTCGTCCAGCGGGGCGTCGACCTCGTCGAGCAGGCAGAACGGCGCCGGATTCAGCTTGAACAGCGCAAACACCAGCGCGGTGGCCGCCAGCGCCTTCTCGCCGCCGGACAGCAGGTGAATGGTGCTGTTGCGCTTGCCCGGGGGCTGGGCCATCACCTGCACGCCGGCGTCGAGGATCTCCTCGCCGGTCATCAGCAGGCGGGCTTCGCCGCCGCCGAACAGCTTCGGGAACAGCACGCCGAACTGCTGGTTGACCGCGTCGAAGGTGCTCTGCAGAAGTTCGCGCGTCTCGCGATCGATCTTCCGGATTGCGTCTTCCAGGGTCGTGATTGCCGTTTTCAGATCCGTGCTCTGCGCATCGAGGAAACCGTTGCGCTCTCGCGCCGCGTTCAGCTCTTCCAGCGCGGCCAGGTTCACTGCGCCGAGCGCCTCGATCTCCTGCGCCAGGCGCGCGATCTCCGTTTGCAGCGCGGCGGCCCGGATCGGCGCCGCATCCAGCCGTGCCGCCAGCGCGGCTTCGTCGGCATGCGCGTCGGTCAGCTGCTGTGCAAACTGCTCCGCCGCCAGTCGCGCCGCCTGCTCCTTGAGCTGCAGCTCGGTGATCTTGTCGCGCTTCGGCTGCAGCTCGCGCTCGAGCGTCAACCGCGTCTCGTCGAAGGAGCGCTGCTGCTGTCCGATCTCCTCCAGCCGGCTGCGCGCCTCGCGCAGCACCTGCTCGGCGGCCGAGCGCTGAGCGATCCACGTGTCCAGGCCGCTGCGCAGCGCCGTATCGTCGAGCTGCGCGAGCTGAATCCGCGTCGTGTCGATGTCGCCCGCCAGCCGCCCGGCATCGGCCAGCGCAACTTCGATCGCATGCGCGACGTCGGCAGCGCGCTCGCGCGCCGCGCCGAGCTCGAACTCGTTGCGCTGCTGATCGGCCTGCAGGCGCTGCTGCTCCGCGCGCGCGTCGCGCAGCGCGCGATCCGCGTCCTCATAGCGCAACCGCGCCGACTCGAATGCGCCCTGCGTGGCCGCCAGCTGCTGGTCGAGTTCCTCGAACCGCCCATCCGCCTCGCCGCGCTGGCTGTGCAGCTCGCTCTCGTGCGCAGCGACCTCCGCCAGTTCCGTCTCGATCTGACCGGACCGGTGGCGGACCCGGTCGATCAGCTCGCCGAGGCGTACCGATTCGATCTGCTTGGCGTGCAGCTGCGCGCGCAGGCGATCGCCCGCCTGCCGCTCGACGTGACGCTGTTCTTCCGCCTGCCGCAGCTGCGCATCCGCCCGCGCCAGCGCCGCGGCTGCCTGTTCGACCAGCAGCTTCTGCGCGCGCAGCTCCTTTTCCAGGTTCTCGATCTCCTGGCGTCGCGCAAGCAGCCCGGCCTTCCGATCGTCCGCCGCGTAGAAGCGCACGCCATAACGCGAGACAAGGTGCCCTGACCGGACCACGAACTGCCCGCCCGGCGGCAACTGGTCGCGTGCGGCGAGCGCCTGCGCGAGATCGTCGGCGGCAAACACATTGACCAGCCAGTCCCCCAGCACCGCCGCCAGCGCGGCGTCGTGTCCGCGCACGCGCTCGCTCAATCGTGGGAAACCGGGCATGTGCGCCCCGTCGCGCGCCACCGCGGCAGTGGTCGAGTAGAAGGACACGCGCGCCGGCGGCGTGTTGCCCGCCAGTCCGGCCAGCGAATCGAGCCGGCCGACTTCCAGCCCCTCGAGCCGGTCGCGAAGCACGGCTTCGAACGCGACCTCCCATCCTGCATCGACATTGATCCGGCGGAACAGACGCGGCAGCGTCTCGAGTCCCTGGGCGCGCAGCCATGGGTCCAGTTTCTCGTCGGCCTCGACATTCGCCTGCAGCTCGCGCAGCGCGTGCAGGCGCGCCTCCAGCCGCGCCAGGACGTCGCTCTCTTTCGAGCGCGCATCCAGATGCGTCTGCCGTTCCAGCTGCAGCCGGGCGTGCGTCGCTTCGGATTCCTGCAGGCGCTGCAGGCTGGCGGCCAGATCGGACTCCAGCCGCTGCGCATCCGCCTTCAGCGCGGCGAGGCGCGCATCATCCGGCGCACCCAGTTGCGCACGCTCCTCGGCGAGCCGCTCGCGCCGCTGCGCCAGGGCAGCCAGCTGGCGATCCAGCGCCCGCTGCTGCGCACCCGTGCTCTCGATCGCCTGCTCGGCGATCGCGACTTCCGCTCGTGCCGCACCCATCGCGTCGCGCGCCGCTCGATACGCTTCCTCGAGCTGCGGCAGACCGGTCGCATGCGACTCGGCCTGCGCGCGCGCAGCGCTCAATCGCAGTTCGCCTTCCTCGATCTGCCGCGCCAGATCGGCAGCCCGCGTCGTCAGGTCCTGGTGCTCGGCAAGCCGGCGCCCCCGCGCGGCCGACAGCGTCTCGACCTGCGATGCCATGCGCGCGCGGCTGTCCGCGATCAGCCGCAGTTCCGCCTCGAGCTTGCCGATCTCCGCGTTCACGTTCAGCAACGCACCCTGCGCCTCGTGCACCGCGTCGGAAGCCGCGTAATGCGCGGCGCGCGCCTCCTCCAGCTGGCGCTCCGTGCTGCGCAGCTCGGCCACATGCGCCTCGAGTGCCGTGGTCCGCGAGGCGATGTCGCGCGCGACCTTCTCCTCCTCCAGCCGCGCATCGCGGCGGCGCAGGTACCAAAGCAGCTGCTGGTCACCGTCGTGTTCGGACTTCAGCGCGTGATAGCGCCGCGCAACCTCGGCCTGCTGCTCCAGCTTCGCGATCTGCGTCTCCAGCTCGCGCAGGATGTCCTCGACCCGCGTCAGGTTGTCACGCGTATCGGCAAGCCGGTTTTCGGTCTCGCGCCGCCGCTCCTTGTACTTCGACACCCCGGCCGCTTCTTCCAGAAACACCCGCAGTTCGTCGGGCCGCGCCTCGATGATGCGCGAGATCATGCCCTGGCCGATGATCGCGTAGGCGCGCGGTCCAAGGCCGGTGCCAAGGAACATGTCCTGCACGTCGCGCCGGCGCACGCTCTGGTTGTTGATGTAGTAGCTGGACGTACCGTCGCGCGTCAGCACCCGCTTGACCGAAATCTCGCTGAACCGGCCCCATTCGCCGCCGATCCGCCCGTCGTTGTTCTCGAACACGAGTTCGACGCTGGCGCGGCCGCCCGGCTTGCGGTTCGCCGAGCCATTGAAGATCACGTCCTGCATCGACTCGCCGCGCAGTTCGGCGGCCTTGCTTTCGCCGAGCACCCAGCGCACCGCGTCGATCACGTTGGACTTGCCGCAGCCGTTGGGCCCGACCACGCCGACCAGGCTGCCGGGCACATCGATGTGGGTGGGATCGACAAACGACTTGAAGCCGGCGAGCTTGATCTGCCGTAGACGCACGATGAGAGTCCGGAACCTTGAGAAGAGCGCCCTCGCGAACCGGGCGACGCGGTGTCGCCGCGCGAGGCTGTATCGAATGATTTCGTAGAATCATAGCAACTGACGAACGACGAATCGGTCCGACATCGCATGGCCACGCGCCCCTCGAACAAGCTGGAGACGTTTGCCAACCCGAGCCCGGCGCGCGATTACCTGGTGCACGTCGAGGTTCCGGAATTCACCTGCCTGTGCCCGCTGACCGGGCAGCCTGACTTCGCCTCGCTGATCCTGGACTACGTTCCGGATCGCCGGAACGTCGAACTGAAGAGCCTGAAGCTGTACATCTGGTCCTACCGCGATCAAGGTGCGTTCCACGAGGCGGTGACCAATCGGATCGTCGATGACCTGGCGCGCGCGATCGCGCCCCGCTTCCTGCGGCTGACCGCTAAGTGGTACGTGCGCGGCGGGATCTTCACCACGGTCGTTGCCGAGCACCGCAAACGCGGCTGGAAGCCGGCGCCTCGCGTCGAGCTCGGCCGCTTCGATACCTCGTCGAGCACGCGCGGATGAATCCCGATCTCAGGCGGCTGCAACCCTACCCCTTCGAGCGGCTGCGCCAGCTGATCGAAGGCACCTCTCCCCCGGCCGGTCTTTCGCTGATCGATTTGTCGATCGGCGAGCCCAAGCATCCGACGCCGCAGCTGATCTTCGACGCCCTGACCGCGGCGCTACCGGGCATGGCGAACTACCCGTCCACTCTCGGCACCGATGCGCTCAGGCAGGCGATCGCAACCTGGCTGATGCGCCGCTACCAGCTGCCACGCATCGATCCGGCGACTCAGGTGCTTCCGGTGTGCGGCTCGCGCGAAGCGTTGTTTGCGATCGCGCAGGCGGTGATCGACCGCAGCCGGGATGCGCTGGTGATCTCGCCGAATCCCTTCTATCAGATCTACGAAGGTGCGGCGCTGCTGGCCGGCGCCCATCCGCTGTTCCTGGCTGCGACTCCCGCGACCGGGTTCCGGATGGAGTTCGAGCGGGTCGCGATCGACCAGTGGCGCCATGTGCAGCTGGTCTACGTGTGCTCGCCGGGAAATCCGCACGGCCGCGTGATGACACAGGACGAATGGCGCGTGCTGTTCGATCTGTCCGATCGGCACGACTTCGTGATCGCCTCGGACGAGTGCTATTCGGAGATCTACTTCGAGGAGGGAAAGGCGCCGCTGGGCGCCCTGCAGGCCGCACATGCCCTGGGCCGCGACCGCTTCGATCGGCTGCTGGTTTTCGGCAGCCTGTCGAAGCGCTCCAACGCGCCGGGCCTGCGCTCCGGCTACGTGGCGGGCGACGCGGCATTGCTGAAGCAGTTCCTCCAGTATCGGACCTATCACGGCAACGCGATGAGCCCCCCCGTGCAGGCGGCCAGCGTCGCGGCCTGGAACGACGAGCAGCACGTGATCGAAAACCGGCGCATCTATGCGACCAAGTTCGCCCAGGCCACCCCGGTCGTGCAGCGCGCGCTGAAGGTGGAACGGCCCGAAGCTGCGTTCTACCTGTGGGCCGCCGTCCCCGACGGGTTCGCGCATGACGACGAGGCGTACGCACGTCGCCTGTACGCGGAGTGCCACGTCAAAGTGCTGCCCGGCAGCTACCTGAGCCGCGTGCGCGACGGCGCAAGTCCGGGCCGAGGCTTTGTCCGCATCGCCCTGGTCGCCCCGGAGGCGGACGTCCTCGAGGCCGCACACCGAATTGCCAATCTGACTCCCTGACCAAGGATCACCATGTCAATGCAAGCGATCATCGAAGAAGCGTGGGAGAACCGTGCCGGCCTGAGCCCTGGCGCCGCGCCTCGTCAGCTGAAAGAGGCGGTCGACGCCGCGATCAATGACCTCGACGCCGGGCGCATGCGCGTCGCGGAGAAACGCGGCGGCGAATGGGTGGTTCACCAGTGGCTGAAGAAAGCGGTGCTGCTGTCGTTTCGGCTGCGCGACAACCGGAGCATGGGTTTTGCGCCGGCCGGCGGCATGCAGGAGGCTTTCCGGTACTTCGACAAGGTCGACACCAAGTTTGCCGATTGGGACGACCAGATGTTCCAGCGCGCCGGGGTGCGCGTCGTTCCCCCCGCGGTAGCGCGGCGCGGCGCGTTCATCGCCAGGAACGTCGTCCTGATGCCCTCCTACGTCAACATCGGCGCCTACGTCGACGAAGGCACGATGGTGGACACCTGGGCAACGGTGGGCTCCTGCGCGCAGATCGGCAAGAACGTTCACCTGTCGGGCGGAGTCGGCATCGGCGGGGTGCTGGAGCCGGTGCAGGCGAATCCGACCATCATCGAGGACAACTGCTTCATCGGAGCGCGATCC
>JBLMYK010000134.1:0-5765 GCA_050258235.1 Gemmatimonadota bacterium
CGCGGCTGGCGCATGCTCGCGCAGTCCGCACTGCGACGGGCGAACCGATCGAGTTCGTCGGCGGCGATGACGCGGCAGGCGTTGCCTACGAGGCGCACATCGCTGCGACGGGGCGCGTGCCGAGCCGCGACAACCTTCACGACCGCTTCAATGCGCTGATGTGGATCGTGTTCCCGCTCTGCAAGGCGGCGTTGAACGCGCGCCAGGCGGCGGAAATCGCGCGCGACGGCGTCCGGCCCAGGCGCGGCGCGGTGCGCGATGCGGCCACCCTGATCGACGAGAGCGGCCTGCTGCTAGCGTGCGACGACCGCCAGGTGTTCGACCTGCTGGCGCGCCGGCAGTGGCAGGCGCTGCTGGTCGGGCAACGCGCGCGCTGGATGCGCGACATCGTGCCGGTCGTGTTCGGCCACGCGCTGCTGGAGAAGCTCGTCGGTCCGTACAAGTCGATCACCGCGGCCGTCGTGCCGGCGAGCCTCGGCGATGCGCGGCCGGAGACGATCGACGCGGCCGCGGCGGCGTTCGTCGGGCGTGCCGACCTGGCGCCCGCGCTGCTCGAGCATCTGCCCGTGCTGGGTATTCCGGGCTGGCACGCGGCGAACGAGAATCCGCATTTTTACGATGATGTGCGCGTGTTCCGTCCATTGCGGGAGGCGGCATGAAGGACAAGCAATCGATGAAGGTCGTGATCACCGGCGGCGCGGGATTCCTCGGCCAGCAACTCGTGCGCGCACTGTGCGCGCGCGGCAGGCTGACCGATGCCGACGGCAGGGAGCGCACGATCGAGCAGATCGTCGCGGTCGATCAGTCGCAGAGCGGCAAGCTGTTCGTCGACGATCGCGTGGGCTACGTGGTCGGCGACATCGCGGCGCCCGGCTTCGTCGATCACGTGATGGAGGCCGACACCGAAAGCGTGTTCCATCTGGCCGCCGTCGTCAGCGGCGCGGCGGAAGCGGACTTCGATCTCGGCATGCGCGTGAATCTGGACGGCACGCGCGCGATCCTGAACGCCTGCCGCCTGCAGCGCCGGCCGAAGCTCGTGTTCGCGAGCAGCGTGGCGGTGTTCGGCGGCGATCTGCCGGCCGTGGTGACGGATGACACGCAGCCCATGCCGCAGACGAGCTACGGCATGCAGAAGCTGGTCAGCGAGCTGCTGATCGGCGACTGCACGCGCAAGGGCTTCATCGACGGCCGCTGCGTGCGCCTGCCGACCATCGTCGTGCGGTCGGGCAAGCCGAATGCGGCGGCATCGAGCTTTGCCAGCGGCATCGTGCGCGAACCGCTGGCCGGCGAGATTTCGGAGTGCCCGGTCGACATCGATACCGGCATGTGGGTGCTTTCGCCGCAATCTGCGGTGGCGGCGTTCATCCACGCGCACGAGCTGCCGAGCGCGGCCTGGGGGCTGCGGCGCGCGATCAACCTGCCGGGGCTGACGGTGACGGTGGCGCAGATGCTCGAGGCGCTGCGCGCGGTGGGGGGCGACGCCGCGGTGGCGCGGGTCAAGATGCAGCCCGACGAGCGGATCCGCGCGATCGTCCGCACCTGGCCGGCGCGATTCGTGACCCCGCGTGCCGCGGCGATGGGATTCACCGGTGACACGGACGTCGAGTCGATC
The DNA here is from genome assembly GCA_050258235.1 of Gemmatimonadota bacterium. Taxonomy (GTDB): domain Bacteria; phylum Pseudomonadota; class Gammaproteobacteria; order Burkholderiales; family Burkholderiaceae_F; genus JAKOQB01. Next base: position 1,613 of record JBLMYK010000134.1, read on the forward strand.
GTGCGCGCCTACGCGCGGGAGTACGCGCGCGCGTAGCCATCGCAGGAGTACGCGACCGCGCTGCCGGCGTCGAGCTGATCGGGAGACAGAACGTCAGTGCGCGGGTGCGCCGGCGCCGGAGCGGGCGCCGAGCCCGCTGCGGCGGCGCTGCGTCATCAGCCAGAACTCGGCCTGCTGCGGCGAACGCAGCTCGATCACGCGCGCGTGCGAGAGCGCCGGATGCCCCATCAGCGCGTACATCTCGGGCGCGATCTGCAGGTAGCTGAACGAACGCCGGATGTCGCTCCACGAAGCGCGCAGCGCGCTTGCGCGCGCCAGCGCCTGCCGGCGGCGGACAGCCGCGGCGGCCCGGCGCAAGACGTCCACCACGCGCGAGGCCCAGTCGCGCACGAACGGCAGCGGCGAGAAGTGCAGCCAGACGATCGTGTCGGCCTCGCGGAACAGCTTTTCGGTGAAGACGCCCGCCGGCTCGGCGCCGACCCACGCTTCCTCCTGCATCACCGTCGTCGGCGACTCTTCCGTCACCTGGTGCGCGCCGAGTCGCAGCGCCAGCATGCGTGCGAATTCACGGAAGCACAGTGCGCCGGCCGGGGCCGGCTGACCGACGACGACGATGCGCTGCATGGTTCCTCCGAAGATCCCTCGCTTCCCTCGAACCGAAGCTAGCACGCACTGCGCGCTTGCTTGAATCCGCTGAACGGCGGACTCATCCGTCGAGCCGGAGGGTGCTGCGGCCGTCCACCGGACTAACGCTGCAGCTGCGCGGTGGCGCGGATCGCCGACAGCGTCGCGTTGGGCGTGATCACTTCCGGGTCGCAGCGCAGTTCGATCAGCGCCGGCAGGTGCCTGTCGCGCGCGTGCGCGACCGCGCGCGCAAGCGCCGGTCCGAATTCGTCGGTCGTCTCGACCACCGCGCCGAACGCGCCGAACGCCTCGGCGAGCAGCGCGAAGTGCGGATTGGTCAGCTGCGTGCCGTACACGCGCGCGGGGAACTCGCGCTCCTGGTGCATGCGGATCGTGCCGTACATGCCGTTGTTGAACACGATCACCACCAGCCCGGCGCGGTACTGCACCGCGGTGGCCAGTTCCTGCCCGGTCATCAGGAATTCGCCGTCGCCGGCGAAGGTCACGACCGTGCGCTCGGGCGCCACGATCTTGGCGGCCACGCCCGCGGGCACGCCATAGCCCATGCTGCCCGAGGTCGGCGCCAGCTGCGTGCGCAGGCCCGTGTAGCGGTAGAAGCGATGCGCCCAGGTTGAGAAGTTGCCGGCGCCGTTGCTGATGATCGTGTCTTCCGGCAGCGTGCGCCGGATTTCCTCGACGACCTGCCACAGGTCGAGCTTGGGGACCGTGTGCGCGTACACCGGCGGGCGCGCCTGCCACGCCGCGTAGTCCGCGCGCGCGGCCGCCAGCTCGTCGCGCCACGGCGGCGATTCGATCGGCATCATCATCGCCAGGCGCGACGCGAACTGCGGCATGCCGGAGCAGATCATCAGCGGTGCCTGGTACACGCGTCCGAGTTCCTCGGCGCCCGCATGAACGTGCACCAGCGTCTGCTTCGGCCGCGGCGCCTCGAGCAGCGTGTAGCCGCCGGTCGTCATCTCGCCGAGCCGCGGCCCGATCGCGATCACCAGGTCGGCGTCCCTGATCCGCTGCGCCAGCTTCGGATTGATGCCGATGCCGACATCGCCGACATAGTTGGCGTGGCGGTTGTCGAACAGGTCCTGGTAGCGGAACGCGCAGCTGACCGGCAGGAAATTCGACTCGGCCCAGCGCCGCAGGTTGTCGCACGCGGCCTGCGTCCAGCCGGGCCCGCCCAGGATCACGATCGGCCGCTGCGCCTGCCCCAGCAGGCGGCGCAGCGCCGCGATCTGGGTGTCGCTGGGGGATGCCTGCACCGGCGCATGGCACGCCGCGTCGGGCACGTCGGCCATCTGCGTCTGCGTGTCTTCGGGCAGCGCCAGCACCACGGGCCCCGGGCGCCCGCTGGTGGCGACCTGGAACGCGTGCGCGACGAATTCCGGGATCCGGTCCGCGCGATCGATCTGCGCGACCCACTTCGTCATCTGGCCGAACATGCGCCGGTAGTCGAGCTCCTGGAACGCCTCGCGTTCGACGAAGTCGGAGCCCACCTGGCCGACGAAGACGATGATCGGTGTCGAATCCTGGAACGCGGTGTGAATGCCGATCGACGCGTTCGTTGCACCCGGCCCGCGCGTGACGAAGGCCACGCCCGGCTGCCCGGTCAGCCTCGCGTAGGCGTCGGCCATGTAGGTCGAACCGGACTCGTGCCGATTGAGGATCAGCTTGATCGAGCGCGCGTCATGCAGCGCGTCGAGCACGGCCAGATAGCTTTCCCCGGGCACGCAGAAGACGTGGTTGACGCCCTGGACCAGCAGCTGATCGACCAGGATGCGGGCACCGGTGCGCGCGGTCATCGCGAATCCCCGTGGTTGGAGGCGGCGGAAGAATAACAGCGCTGCAGGCGCCGTGCGTTGCGCGGGGGCAGCCTCAGCGGCGCAGGTAGTCGTCCTGCGCGTACGTCATCACGATCTGCGGGCGGAAGATCACCAGCGCGGAGAAGACCATCCCGCTCGCCAGCGCCTCGCCCCACGCCAGCAGCAGCGCGTAGCCGATCACTTCGCCCGCGTTCGGGACTTCGGCCTGTGCCAGCGCGAACTGCGCCGCCAGCAGTCCGAGATCGGCGCAGCTCGACGCGACCAGGCTGGCAAACAGTCCGTTGCCGATGATGAACACGAACAGGTGCAGCGGCAGGCGCGCCCGCAGCGCGCGTTGCAGCAGGGCAGCCACCGCCGCAGGGAGCGCGGCGATCAACAGGCCGGTCAGCCCGACGCCGAGCCAGGCGCCATGCGTCAGTGCCGTCAGGCCGACGAGCGCCACCGCCGCACCTAGCAGCGCGCGCGTGTAGCCGAACACGAGCGCGTACAGCGACACGCCGATCATCGACAACTGCCCGGCGTCTCCGATCCTGATCCGCAGCGACCAGAGCACGCCGAGGCAGACGATGCCCGCCAGCCACGCGTGCTGCTGGATCGACAGCGGCAGGAATTCCCGGCGCGCGGCCGGTCGCAGCAGAACGAAGCCCGCGTGGGCCACCAGCGCGGCAAACAGCACCCAGCCCAGCGCCGCAAGTTCAACCGGATGATCGAGGCCTGCCCAGTTCATTGCCGGCCGGCCCCTCAATCAGACCAGCGTACGTCCGGACAGGCGCTCCAGCACGCGCAAGGGTGAACGATCGGGGAAGCGCTGCGCGGCGACGGGCAGGTAGTAGGTCTGCTCGAACATGAAGCGTCCGGCGAGCGCCGCATGCGACACCTGGTCGGTGAAGACGATCCATGTCTCGCCGGCGGCGAAATGCACGTCCTCGTGTACAGCGCTGCGCTGGTAGTCGGCGTCGCACTTCATGTCGTCGTGGATGTGCAGCATGCAATGGTCGTACGCGCTGCGCACGCTCTTCGTGACCCGCAGCGCCGCCAGCGCGCGCGCCACGAGCGGCGAATAGGCGGGAACCCGCGGCAGGAATCTCTGCGCGACCTGCGGGAAGGGCTCGCCGACCTGCCAGTGGCGCGTGGCGCCCTCGGGATTGACGTTGCTGAAGAAGCGCAGCATGCGCCGTCCCTGGACCGGCGTGGCGGGGAACGCATCGACGTGCAGTCGCGAGTCGTCCTTGCGCGGGCTCTTCGGCACGCGCCCGGAGACTTCGGCCGGGCGGAAGCTCGTGCGGCCGTCCGCCAGCGCGTCGCGATACGGGGGAAACAGCCGGACCGCGAGGTCGCGCGTCAGCCGGTGATAGCGCGCGCAGGCCGACAGCAGCGCGTCGCGCAGCGCCGGATCGTCGGCTGCGCCTTTCACCTGTCCGCTGCGCGGATCGTAGCTGGCGTTCTTGCGTTTGCCCGACAGCACGCCCTCGCGAAGCAGCCGCGCCTCGCTCGCCGCGAGTTCGAACGGCAGCGCGAGCCGAAGCACGGCACCCTGTTCGAGCGCATCGAGCGCGCGATCGCTGAGCGCGGTACTGACGGCGCCCGTCCAGTCGATTCCATCGATGCGTTCGGTGAGGCCCATCTGCCGTCGGCTGCGCGTCTGCCTGCGGGAGTGCGCGCATTAGAAACCATCGCCGCGGGCTTGAACAGCC
>JBLMYK010000135.1:0-3167 GCA_050258235.1 Gemmatimonadota bacterium
GCGGGACCACCCGGGCCATTGTGGCTGACACGGCTGCTGATCTGGTTCGTCGGCGGTCTGCTGCTGGCGAGTCTGATGTACATTCTGCGGCGCATCCAGTCGCAGGCACGCGAACTCGCGCGCGCCGTCGACGAGCGCACCGCCGAATTGCAGGAAAGCCAGCGCACGCTGTCGACACTCATGAACAACCTGCCGGGCGCGGCGTATCGCTGTCGCAACGATCCCGACTGGACCATGGAGTTCGTCAGCGATGGCATTCGTGAAATGTCGGGCTACGCACCGGACGACTTCGAGCGCGGCGGCCGCGTCAACTACGCCCAGCTGATACATCCCGACGATCGCGACCAGGTCTGGCGGGACGTGCAGGCCGCGCTCGCGGACAAGCGTCCGTTCCAGATGCTTTACCGGATCGTGACCGCGAATGGCCGGATCCGCTGGGTATGGGAGCAGGGCGAGGGTGTGTACGGCCCGTCAGGCGAGCTGCTGCGTCTCGAGGGGTTCGTCAACGACATCACCGAGCGCGTGCTCGCCGAACGGGCGCTGCGACAGTCGGAAGACCGGCTCAGAAAAATCTTCGACGCCAGCGCCATGATCGTCAGCGTTTCCCGGCTCGAGGATGGCCGGTTCCTCGACGTGAACCCGGCTTTTTTACGCACCGGCGGCTGGATGCGCGAGGAGGTGATCGGCCGCACCTCGTTTGATCTCGACATCTGGGTGGGCGGCGAGGATCGGGCGCGGCTGGTCGAGCGCATGCGCCGGGACGGCGCGATTCACGACCTGGAACTGCCCTTCCGCATGAAATCGGGCGAGGTGCGCTATCTGTTGTGCGGCATCGAGCTGATCCGGATCGAGGATGTCGATTGCCTGCTGCTGGTCGGGCAGGACATCACCGAGCGCCGGAAAGTCGAAGCTATTCTGCGGGAGCGCGAAGCGCTCCTGGCGACGGTCATGGAGGCTTTGCCCATCGGGGTGTGGATAACGGACCGGCACGGCCGGATTATTTCGGGGAATGAAGCGGGCAAACGCGTCTGGGCCGGCGCGCGCTACGTCGGCCTCGAACAATACGGCGAGTACAAGGGTTGGTGGGCCGACACCGGCAAGCCGATTGCGCCCGAGGAATGGGCGCTGGCGCGCGCCGTCACCCGGGGCGAAACCTCGATCAACGAGGTGGTGGACATCGAGTGCTTCGACGGCACGCGCAAGACCATTCTCAATTCCGCCATGCCATTGCGCGCGCCGGATGGGGCGATCACCGGGGCTATCGTTGTCAACGAGGACATCACCGAACAGCGCCTGGCGCAAATCGCGCTGCGCCAGTCGGAATACCGGCTGCGAATAATCTTCGAGGCCAGCAACATGGCCATCAGCGTCACGCGGCGCGAGGACGGCCGGTTTCTGGAAGTGAACCAGGCGTTTCTGCGTGTCAGCGGCTGGACCCGCGAGGAGGTGATCGGACGCACCTCGTCCGAGCTCAACATGTGGGCCGACAGCCGTGACCGCGAGCACATGGTCGAGCGGATGCGCCGCGAGGGCGCGGTGCACGACATGGAGCTCGCCTTTCGCACGAAGTTGGGCGAGGTGCGTCATTTGCTCGCCGGCATCGAGCCGATTCGCGTCGAGGACGTCGATTGCCTGCTGATCGTCGGACAGGACATCACGGAACGCAGGAAAGCCGAGATTCAGATGCAGAAACTTTCGCGCGCGCTCGAACAGACCGCCGATGTCGTGCAGATCGCCGACCGCGATGGCATCATCGAGTACGTCAACCCGACATTCGAGCGGGTGACCGGCTACACGTTTGCCGAGGCCGCGGGCCGCAAGACGAACCTGCTCAAGTCCGGCCGCCAGAGCCAGGGTTTCTACGAGAATTTGTGGAAAGCCATTCTTTCCGGCAATGTGTTCAGCGATGTGTTCATCAATCGCCGCAAGGACGGCTCATTGTATTACGAGGAAAAGACCATCACGCCGCTCAGGGACACCGACGGCCGGATCTCGCATTTCGTTGCCACGGGCAAGGACATCACCGAGCGGGTCCAGACGCAGGAACGCCTCGCCTACATGGCACAGCACGACCCGCTCACCGAGCTGCCGAACCGCACGCTGTTGCTCGATCGGCTGAAGCAGTCGCTGGCCGGAGCGCGCTGGCACAACAAGCGCGTGGCCGTGCTGTTCGTGGACCTGGACCGCTTCAAGACCATCAACGACACACTTGGCCACGAGGTCGGTGATCGCCTGTTGCAGCAGCTCGCGGGGCGCTTCCAGCATAGCGTGCACGAGGGCGACACCGTGGCGCGTTTCGGAGGGGACGAGTTCGTGATCCTGCTCGACGACGTCGCCTCCGAGGATGATATTGTCAACGTGGCGCAGAAAGTGCTGAAGGCCCTGACCCCGCCGTTTGAAGTCGATCACCAGACGCTGTACGTCACCGCCAGCATCGGCGTGAGCCTGTTCCCGAACGACGGCGAGGACGCGAGCACGCTGCTGAAAAACGCGGATATCGCCATGTATCGCGCCAAGGAGCTGGGCAAGAACACCTACCAGTTCTATTCGGCGGACATGAGTGCGCGCGCTTTCGAGCGCCTGACGCTCGAGTCGAGCCTGCGGCGCGCGCTCGATCAGAGCGAGTTCCGTCTCTATTATCAACCGCAGGTTGACGTCGAAACCGGTTCGATCGTCGGCGTCGAGGCGCTACTGCGCTGGCAGCATCCGGAATTCGGCCTGGTTATGCCCGCCGATTTCATCCCGCTGCTGGAAGAGACCGGCCTGATCGTGCCGGCTGGCGAGTGGGTGTTGCAGACGGCTTGCGCGCAGCTCGCGGTCTGGCATGCCCAAGGCTGGCGGCGGCTGCATCTCTCGGTCAACCTCTCGCCGCGCCAGTTCCAGGCGCAGGACCTGACGGCGGTCGTCAAACGGGCACTCGATAGCTGCCACGGCGACCCGGCAAGGTTGGAACTGGAAATCACCGAAGGCGTGCTGATGCAACACGCACCTGCCGCCGTCGAGGCGCTGGAGGCGCTCAATGCATTGGGTGTGCGCATGGCGGTCGACGACTTCGGTACCGGCTACTCGTCGCTCTCGTACCTGCGGCGGCTGCCGATCGATACCCTAAAGATCGACCGCGCGTTCGTGCGTGACATCCCGCACGACCCGGACGACAGCGCCATTAC
>JBLMYK010000136.1:0-39354 GCA_050258235.1 Gemmatimonadota bacterium
TACAACATGGAGATCACGCTGGAGCAGGCGGCGCGCGGCTTCTCCACCGACATCCGCGTACCGAGCTGGGACAGCTGCGAGACCTGCCACGGCAGTGGCGCCAAGCCCGGTACCGCGCCCAAGGCCTGCGGCACCTGCGGCGGCTCAGGCGCGGTGCGGATGACGCAGGGCTTCTTCTCGATCCAGCAGACCTGCCCGACCTGCCACGGCAGCGGCAAGGTGATCGCCGAGCCGTGTCCCGCCTGCCACGGCGACGGCCGCATCAAGAAGAACAAGGTGCTCGAGGTCAGCATCCCGGCCGGCATCGACGAGGGACAGCGGATCCGCCTGTCCGGCAAGGGCGAACCGGGCCTGAACGGCGGCCCGCCGGGCGACCTGTATGTCGAGATCCGCATCAAGCCGCACGAGGCGTTCCAGCGCGACGGCGATGACCTGCACTGCGAGGTGCCGGTGTCGATCGTCACCGCGGCGCTCGGCGGCGACGTCGACGTCGCCACGCTCGACGGCAAGGTCAGCCTGTCGATCCCGGAGGGCACGCAGAGCGGCAAGACCTTCCGCCTGCGCGGCAAGGGCATCAAGGGCGTGCGCTCGAGCTACCCCGGCGACCTGTACTGCCACGTCAACGTCGAGGTCCCGGTGCGCCTGACCGACAAGCAGAAGAAGCTGCTGCGCGAATTCGATGCGTCGCTGCGCGAGGGCGGCGCCAAGCACTCGCCGCAGACCAAGGGCTTCGTGGATCGGATGAAGGGGTTCTTCACCGCAGAGTGAAGATGGCCTTCATCCTGCGCCGCGGGGTGAAGTCGCGAAAGGGCTTCTAGCGCTCGGTGAAAGACTGCGGCACCCGACCCGGGTCCGGTTCCGGCACCACCCGCGCCAGAAGTTCGCGCATGCGACGCCAGTGGCTGCCTTCCCAAAAGACGCGCCGGCACCCGGCGCAGGTGCGGAAGCGTTCGTAGTTCGCCGCCACCGTCGGCGGCAGCCGGTCGAGCACTTCGTCCTTGCCGATGTCGGTGAGCGGCAGGTTGCAGTACAGGCACAGCGTGAACGGCGCCATGCTCGCGGCAAGCTGCAGTCGCTCGACGATCTCGCCCAGTTGCACCGACGGCTTCAGCGCACGCACGTAGCAGCCGTGCGTGATGTCGCGGCATTTCAGCAGTTCGCGGTCGCGGGTGAGCACGATGCGCGCGTCGGCCGCGGCGAGGCGGCGGATCTCGTGGTCGATGTAGTGGTTGTCGTGCAGCGTGTCGAATCCGGCCATCCGAAGCAGACGCGCCAGCCCGCCCAGATGCGAATCGGCGATGAAGCGCATGCGCCGCAGCGGCTCGGAACGCACGCGCACCAGCGGCGCAACGTCGAACGCCTCGAATTTCGGATAAACGCTGACGCGATCGCCCTCCTGCATCCGGTGCGAGAAATCGACCGAGCGCCCGTTCACGAGGATCAGCTCGACCTCGGTATGCGGCACACCGAGCGCCTCGATCGCGTTCTTCACCGTCGCGGAGCGGGCGAACGCGTAGTCGAACTCGCGCTTGCGCAGCGCCGGCGCGAGGAAATCGTTCAGTTCCTCGTAGAAGCGCAGCTGCGCGATGCCCACGTCACTGCCGCCCGGTTGCCCGAAGGTGATCACGCGCGCCCTCGACGGGCTGCGCGCATAGCGGGCGAGGGGGGCGTTTCATCCTCTAGCGCGGCGCCAGCTGGCGCCACAGGAACGAGAAGGTCTGCGCCCACATGCGCGCCCGCTGCGCGTTGTCGGCGCCGTCGCTGTGGCCGCCGTCGACGTTCTCGAAATACAGCACGTCGTGCCCCTGGTCGATCATCTTCGCCGCCAGCTTGCGCGCATGGCCCGGATCGACGCGGTCGTCGCGCGTAGACGTGGTGAGGAAGATGCGCGGGTACTTCGCGTCCTTCTTCACGTTCTGGTATGGGGAATATTTCTCGATGTACGCGCGTTCGTCCGGCCGGTCGGGGTCGCCGTATTCGGCGATCCACGAGGCGCCGGCGAGCAGCTTGTGGTAGCGCAGCATGTCGGTCAGCGGCACCTGCGCGACGACCGCGCCGAAGAGATCCGGCCGCTGCACCATCGTCGCCGTCACCAGCAGGCCGCCCTGGCTGCCGCCGACGATGCCGAGCTTCTTCGGCGATGTGATGCCGCGTTTGACCAGGTCCTCGGCGACCGCGATGAAGTCGTCCCAGGTGCGCTGCTTGTGCTCCTTCTGCGCCGCGCGATGCCACTCGGGGCCGAACTCCCCGCCGCCGCGCAGGTTCGCAAGCACGAACACGCCACCCGGCTCGAGCCAGCCCTTGCCGAACGCGCCGGAATAGAACGGCAGCTCCGGCTCCGCGAATCCGCCATAGCCGGTGAGCAGTGTCGGATGGTTGCCGTCGAGCTTCGCATCCTTGCGCATCACGACGAAGTAGGGGATCCGCGTGCCGTCGCGGCTCGTCGCCTCGAACTGCTGCGTCTGCAGGCCGTCGGCCTTGAAGAAGGCCGGCAGCGACTTCAGTTCGCGGCGCACCGCCTTCGACGCGTTGCGCTCCCACAGCGTGGTCGGCGTCAGGAAGTCCTGCACGGTGTACTGGTAGTCGTCGCTCGCCCAGTAGCTGCCGGCGATGTCGACCTGCGCGAATTCCGGCGTCGGCACGCGACCCCGGTTCCAGTTCTGCCCGTCGAATGTCAGTTCCCACAGACGGCTGCGCACGTTGTCCAGTTCGGTGATCAGCACCGCCGATTTCGTCAGCGCGACGTCGACCAGGCTTGCGCGCGGGTGCGGCTCGTACAGGATGAAGAACGTGCGCGAACCGCGCAGAAACAGGTCGAAGCGGATCGCCAGCAGCGAGCCGCCGGGATAGGTACTGCCGCCGGTGGTCCAGGGCGTGCGCGTGCGGATCAGCAGCCAGTCGTGAAACGAGATCGGTTGCGCGTCGGCGGGAATGTCGAGCTTGACCTTGCGGTCGCCGTCCGCGACCAGGTATTCGCTGTCCCAGAACGCGATCTCGCGTTCGTACCAGTCGCGCCGCCGGCCGGATTCGCGCTCGGACGACACGTCGACGCCGACGTCGGTGTGCCGGCCTTCGAACACGATCGGCGCTGTGGAGGCCAGAGACCCGCGCTTCCACTCGCGCGCGACCCTCGGATAGCCGGAAGTGGTCTTCTCGTCCGCGCGGAACGCCGACATCACCCACACGGTGTCGGCGTCCTTCCAGTTGATGCTCTGCTTGTCCTCGCCCAGCACGAACGCGTTCGGCCCGAGCACGAGGCGCCGGTCGATGAGATCGAACTCGCGCAGCACGACGGCGTCGGCACCGCCGCGCGAAAGCGCCAGGATGCAGTGCCGGTACGGTTCGGTCGGCTGCTCCGGGCGCAGGCACTCGGCGCCATGCCAGACCCAGTTTTCCCCTTCGTGGCTCGCCAGCTCATCGAGGTCGAGCACGGTGTCCCAGCGCGGCGACGACGAGCGATAGTCGTCGATCGTCGTCCGGCGCCAGATGCCGCGCGGGTGATCCGCGTCGCGCCAGAAGTTGTAGAAGAACTCGCCCATCCGCGTCGCGTATGGAATCCGCTGCGGCGAGTCGAGGATCGCGAGCAGTTCCTTGCGCAACGGCTCGTAGCGCGGATCGGCCGCGAATTCCTTCTCGGCCTGCGCGTTGCGCTCGCGCACCCAGGCCAGTGCGCGCTCGCCGTGGATGTCTTCGAGCCACAGCAGCGGGTCGGTCTGCTGCGCGCGGCCGGACAGGCACGCGGCCGCCAGCAGGATGCCGGTCAGGAACAGTCTCATCGGGAACACAGCGCAAGGGTTGAAGCGGTCGAACGATAGCGAAACGCGCAGCCGCGCGGCGTGCGCTTGTGCGGCCCCGTGATACCCTTTTCGCGCCCGGCCGCGATCGTCGGCCGGTTCCGTTCCTATGCGACGACGCCTGTTCCGCGTGGTGCTCTTCGTTCTCGCCGGCGTCGTGCTGGCGCTTGGCGCTTTGCCGTCGCAGGCGCAGCCGCTGACCGTATTTGCCGCCGCCAGTCTGCAGGACGCATTCGGGGATGTCGCGCGCCTGTATCACGAGCGCACCGGGCGCAGCGTGCGCTTTTCCTTCGCGGCATCGAGCACGCTGGCGCGCCAGATCGAGCAGGGGGCGCCGGCCGCCATCTTCGCCAGCGCCGACGAGGCGTGGATGGACTACCTGCAGCAGCGCAAGCTGATCGCTGCCGACACGCGCAGGGCGCTGCTCGGCAACCGCCTCGTGCTGGTCGTGCCGGCCACGAACCCGATGCAGGTCGATCTGCGCCCCGGATTCGACTTCGCGCACGTCCTCGGCGCGGACGGCCGCTGGGTCACCGGCGATCCGCGCAGCGTTCCGGCCGGCCGCTACGCGCAGCAGGCGCTGACCAGACTGGGCGTGTGGGGCTTCGCCGAGCAGCGACTGGTGCGGGCGGAAAACGTGCGCGTCGCGCTGGCGTTCGTCGAGCGCGGCGAGGCGTCGGCCGGCGTCGTCTACGCGACCGATGCGGCGCTGTCGAACAAGGTGCGCATCGCCGGCGTCTTTCCCGAGAGCAGCCACGCGCCGGTTGTCTACCCGGTGGCGGTGGTCGCGGCGAACGACAGCCCCGCCGCGCGCGACTTCCTGCGCTTTCTCGAGTCGCCGGATGCGCTCGCAGCCTGCCGCCGGTTCGGCTTCAGCGTGCGCTAGCTCGGGCCCGATGCTGACGACCACCGAGATCGATGCGCTGCGGCTGAGCCTGCAGGTCGCGCTCACCGCCGTGGCCATGAGCCTGCCGCCCGCGATCGCCGTGGCCTGGGTGCTCGCGCGCCTTCAGTTTCCCGGCCGGCGGCTGCTCGAAGTCGCGGTGCACCTGCCTCTGGTGCTGCCGCCGGTCGTGATCGGCTATTTCCTGCTCGTGCTGCTCGGAACGCGCGGTCCGCTCGGCGGCTGGCTGCTCGAAACGTTCGGCATCCGCCTCGTGTTCACGCGCTGGGGCGCCGCGGTCGCCGCGGCGGTGATGGCATTTCCGCTGATGGTGCGTGCGATCCGCCTGTCGCTCGAAGCGGTCGACCGCGGTCTGGAGCTGGCCGCGCGCACGCTCGGCGCCTCGCGCTTCGATGCGTTTGTCAGCGTCACGCTGCCGCTGATGATGCCGGGCATCCTGTCCGGTTGCCTGATCGCGTTCGCGTCGGCACTCGGCAATTTCGGCGCCACGATCACCTTCGTGGGCAACATCCAGGGAGAGACGCAGACGCTGTCGCTCGCGATCTACAGCCTGACCCAGACGCCGGGCGGCGACGCCGCGGCGCTGCGGCTGGTGCTGATCTCGCTGGTGCTTGCGCTGCTGGCACTGTATGTGTCCGAGGCGGCGGCGCGCCGCGTACAGCACTGGCTTGGTCGTCCATGAGCGCGCCGGGCCGTCCCAAGCGCGAATCCCCGAGTGCGCAGCACGAGGGCAGTCCAGTGAGCGTGGCGGCGGATCCGGCCGAGCGCCTGCGCATCGACGTGCGCAAGCGGCTGGGCAGCTTCGAACTGGCCGCCGACCTCGATCTGCCGCTCGCGGGCCTGACCGCGCTGTTCGGCGCCAGCGGCGCCGGCAAATCGACATTGATCAACCTGGTCGCCGGACTGCTGGTCCCCGATGCGGGCCGCATCGCCGCCGGCGCAACCGTGTTCGTCGATCGCGCGCAGGCGACGGAACTCCCGGTCGAGCGTCGCGCGCTCGGATACGTGTTCCAGGATGCGCGCCTGTTTCCGCACCTGTCGGTCCGCGAAAACCTGAGGTACGGCGCCCGCCGCGCCGTCGCCCGCGCGACCGCGCCGGGCGTCACGTTCGATCACGTGGTGCACTTGCTGGGCCTGGACGCGCTGCTGGCGCGGCCGCCCCACACGTTGTCGGGCGGCGAGAAGCAGCGTGTCGCGCTCGGCCGTGCGCTGCTGGCCCAGCCGCGGCTGCTGCTGATGGACGAGCCGCTCGCCGCGCTCGACGTGTCGCGCAAGTCCGAGGTCATGCCGTACATCGAGCGCCTGCGCGACGAGCTCGGCATTCCGATCCTGTATGTGAGCCACTCGATCGACGAAGTGCTGCGGCTCGCCACCGCGCTGGTGCTGCTCGACGGCGGGCGCGTGCTCGCCGCCGGCCCAATCGACAGCGCGCTGCAGTCGGCCGCGGTGCGTGCTCATCTGGGCGCGGCCGAACTCGGCTCGCTCGTCTTTGCGCGCGTGCGCGGTCACGACGAGGCGTGGAGCCTGTCGACGCTCGAGGGCGACGGATTCGAGCTGCGGGTGCCGCGCGTTGCGCTGCCGGTGGGTGCGACGCTGCGCGCGCGCATTCCGGCACGCGATGTGGCGCTCGCGCTGGCGTGCCCGGCCGACGTCAGCATCCTGAATCGCATCGAGGGACGGATCGCCGCGCTCGCGCCGCAGGCGGACGGACCGTACGCCGACGTGACGGTGCACATCGGGGCGGCGACCGAGATCGTCGCGCGCGTGACACGCGAGTCGGTCGGCCGGCTCGCGCTGGCGCCGGGCATGACGGTGTGGTGCCTGGTGAAGTCGGTCGCGCTCGATGCCGGCGCGCTGGCGCTCGCCAGCGGGCGCGCGGTCGATCACCCCGCACGCGGCTAGCAGCCACGACCTCTAGCTGGGTGTGTAGGCCAGGCGCACGTAGATCGGAGCGTACGGCGCCGCCTGCGTGATCTCGATCAGGTTCTCGCGGGCGAGCTCGAGCAGCGCCAGGAAATGCACGATCACGACCGGTGCGCCACGCGCCAGCGTGGCGGCATCGAACAGGTCGCCGAACTCGACGAAGCGCGCGCCCTGCAGGCGCTTCAGCACCAGGCTCATGTGCTCGCGCACCGACAGCTCCTCGCGCGCGATGTGGTGGTGCGCGTACAGCTTCGCGCGCTTGAGCACGTCGGCCCAGGCCTGCTGCAGGTCGGCCAGGTGCACTTCGGGAAAGCGCTTCTCGAGCGACTGCTCGATCGCGACCACCGCGCGCGCGATGTCGCGGCCGATCCTCGGCAGCTCGTCGATCTGCGCGGCGGCGAGCTTCATGCGCTCGTACTCGATCAGGCGGCGCACCAGTTCGGCACGCGGATCCTCGACTTCCTCGCCAGTCTGCGCTTTCCTCACCGGCAGCAGCATGCGGCTCTTGATCTCGATCAGCATCGCCGCCATCAGCAGGTATTCCGCTGCCAGCTCCAGATTGCTTCTGCGGATCTGCTCGACGTACGCCAGGTACTGCTGCGTCAGCGGCGCCATCGGTATGTCGAGCACGTTGAAGTTCTGCTTGCGGATCAGGTACAGCAGCAGATCGAGCGGACCCTCGAACGCCTCGAGAAACACTTCGAGCGCGTCGGGCGGGATGTACAGGTCCTCGGGCAGCTTGAACAGCGGCTCGCCGTACAGGCGCGCAAGCGCGATGCCATCGACGATATCGGGCGTGCTGTCGACTTCCGGTTCGTCGAGACGCCGATGCAGCAGCGGCACGGTGGGCTCGGCCGACATCTATTTGATCTTGTTCTGGTACACGTAGGCCTGCTGCGGCACCTTCGACGCCTGCCAGCGCGCCAGCTGCTCGGGATCGAGCTGCTTGTCCCACAGCAGCGCGCGTCCCTCGCGCTGCTTGCGCTCCAGATCGGGCTGCTTCGCCTGCAGTTCGCGGATGAAGCGGGTGATGTCGGATACGTATTCGGCCATGGCGTCGTCGCGGTGAGCCGGGATTGTAGCGGCGGGCGGCAGGTCGGCCCGGTGCCCGGCGAAGGCGTGCTCCGTTGGCGAGGGCCAAGAATCGCGGCCGGGTCGGGCGCGTTAGCGCGCGCCTGACCCCGTCGACGCGGACTCGAGGAGCGCGAGCAGCGCGCGGAGCAGCGCGATCGGCGTCGGCGGGCAGCCCGCGATGTGCAGATCGACCGGAACCACCGCGTCGACGCCGCCGGCACAGGCATAACTGTCGCGGAAGATGCCGCCGTCGCGCGCGCAATCCCCGACGCCGATCACCCATTTCGGCGCCGGCGTCGCCTGGTACGTGCGCTCCAGCGCCTCTCGCATGTTCCACGTGACCGGGCCCGTCACGAGCAGCACGTCGGCGTGGCGCGGCGAGGCGACGAAGCGCAGTCCGAACCGCTCGAGATCGTAGATCACGTTGTTGAGTGCATGGATCTCGAGCTCGCATCCGTTGCACGAGCCGGCGTCGACCTCGCGGATCGACAGCGTCCGGCCGAGGCGCTGGCGGGCGACGCGATCGACCCGGGCCGCAAGCTCGGCCAGCGCGGCATCGTCGGCGCCCGGCGCGGCTTCCGTCAATGGTCCGTGGACCATGCTCTTGAACAGCATCCTGCGCATCGGCGGCTACTCGAAAGTCCTGTCCGAGATCGCTTCTAAAGATCGTGCCCGGAATACGAGCAGTTGAACGATTTGTTGCACAAGGGGAAGTCGGCGACGATGTTGCCTTCGATCACGGCTTCGAGCAGCGGCCACTGGAACCACGATGGGTCGCGCAGGTGGCAGCGTTCGATCGTGCCGTCCGCGCGCAACTTCACCCAGACCAGAACGTCGCCGCGAAAGCCTTCGACCAACGCCATCCCTTCCCGCTCGGCCGACGCGCGCACCGTGCCCAGGCTCGCGCCGACCGTCCCTGGCGGCAGTCGATCGATGATCTGCTCGATCAACGCGATGCTCTGTTCCACCTCGCGGATGCGAATCCAGACGCGCGCATTCACGTCGCCGTCTTCCAGGACGGGAACCTCGAATCGCAGCACGTCATACGGTGGATGACCCGGCGTGCGTCGGGCGTCGAACGCGCGGCCGCTGGCGCGGCCCACGTAGCCGCCGCAGCCGAACTGCCGTGCGAGCTCCGCGGACAAGGATCCGGTCCCGAACGTGCGGTCCTGCAGCGACGCGGTGTTGTCGTACAGCTCGATCAGTTCGGGAAAGCGCTTGCGGCAATCGCGCAGGAGCGCGCGAATCGTTGCCGTCTGCGCCGGCTGCAGATCCCGCCGCACTCCCCCGGGCATGATCTGATCCATCATCAGGCGATGACCGAAGCAGGCGTCGGCCAGGCGCAGGACCTGTTCGCGCAGATATCCGCACTGCGCATGCAGCATTGCAAAGGCGGCGTCGTTGCAGATCGCGCCGATATCGCCGAAGTGATTGGCGAGGCGCTCGAGTTCCAGCATCAGCGCCCGCAGCCACACGGCGCGCGCCGGCGCGTCGATACCGACCGCGGCTTCGATCGCCTGCGCAAATGCGATCGCATAGGCCACGGTGCTGTCGCCGGACACACGCCCGGCAAGCATGGCGCCGCGATCGATCGTTGCGCCGGCCATCAGCGACTCGATGCCCTTGTGGACGTACCCCAGACGTGCCTCCAAACGAACCACCGCCTCGCCGTTCGCGGTGAAGCGGAAGTGACCGGGTTCGATGATTCCGGCATGGACCGGGCCGACGGGAATCTGATGCAGGCTCTCGCCTTCGGCGGGCAGGAACGCATAGGGGCGGCCGACCGGCGTCGTGTCGTCGGCGGTCGACGATCGGGCGCGTCGCCATTTGCCGTGGTCGAGCCAGGGGCGGTCGTCACCGAGGCCTTCGGGATGCAGCCCCCACAAGTCCCGCACCGCGCGCTCGAGCCGGATTGCGGGCGGGTGCACCCTTCCGACCGAGGGAAAGCGCTGGTCGGCGCACGCGCAGGTAAGCACGCCGGTTTCGTCGCTGGCGTCGTCGCGCAGTGCCATGTGGACCTGGACGGCTTCGCCCCACAGGCCGAGCAGCGTCCACCGACCGGAGGTAAGTGCGTGCGCTGCCTGCATCCAGCGATCGGCCGCAACGACCGCGCGCGGCCAGGCGAAACCTGCCGCGGTGATCCGGTCTGCGCTGAGGAATTCGTGCAGCCGCATGGTGGATGGCAGCGATTCGCTCACTAGCGCAGCAACTCCGCGACGTGCTGGAACCACGAAACGAGCGGCCCCGGCAGGAAGATGCCGGCCAGCAGGACCAGTCCCAGGTGCGTGAACATCGGGAGAAAGGATGCCTCGGCGGGAGCATTGCTTCCGTGCTCGGCGCCAAAGGCGAGCCCGTTGAGCCGGTAGAGCAACGCCCCAAGCGCGACCAGCAGACCGAGGGCGAGCACGATCGCGAGCGCCGGTGCGCGCGCGAAGGTCGAGGTCAGGATCAGGAATTCGCTCATGAAGATGCCGGTCGGTGGCAGGCCGACGATCGCGATCACGCCGAGCACCAGTCCCCAGCCGAGGATCGGGTGCGACGCCGTGAGCCCGCGTATCGCGGCCATCTGCTGCGTGCCCTTGACCTGCGCAATATGGCCGACCGCGAAGAATATGGCGGACTTGGTCAGGCTGTGCATCACCATGTGCAGCAGTCCCGCGAAATTGGCCAGCGGACCGCCCATGCCGAAGGCGAAGCTGATGATGCCCATGTGCTCGATCGAGGAATAAGCGAACATCCGCTTGATGTCGACGCGGCGGTAGAGCATGAAGGCGGCAAAGACCACCGAGGCCAGGCCGAGGCTCACCATCAGCGGTCCCGGCGCCAGCGCCTGCTCGTTGGCCGACATCACCATCTTGAAGCGCAGCAGCGCGAAGAGCGCGACATTCAGCAGTAGTCCCGACAACACGGCCGAGATCGGTGTGGGACCCTCCGCGTGCGCGTCCGGAAGCCACGCGTGCAGGGGAGCCAGCCCCACCTTGGTGCCGTAGCCCAGCAGCAGGAAGACGAACGCCAGGTTGAGCAGTGCCGGATCGAATTCGGGCGCACGCTGCACAAGGACGCTCCATGCCATCGCATCCAGTCCCTCGCCCAGGACCGAACTTGCCGCGAGATACACGAGGATGGTCCCGAACAGCGCCAGCGCAATGCCGACGCTGCCGAGAATGAAGTACTTCCAGGCGGCTTCGAGTGCCTCGTGCGTGCGGTAGATGCCGACCATCAGGACCGTGGTGAGGGTCGCCAGCTCGATGGCAACCCACATCAGCCCGACGTTGTTCGCGAGCAGCGCCAGGTTCATCGCGAACATCAGGGTCTGGTACATCGCGTGATAGAAGCGCAGATACGTATGCGTCAGGCGACCGATCTGCAGCTCGTGCGCGATGTAGCTGGCACTGAAGATGCTGGTGGTGAAGCTGACGAACGTGTTGAGCACGATGAAAACCACGTTCACGTCGTCGACGATCAGGAACGGGCCGGGCAGCGGGCGCACGAAGAACAGCGCGAGCGCGCACAGCAGCGTTGCCAGCGTGCCAAGAACATTCAGGCGCGCGGTCGTCCGGTCGTCGGGCAGCAGGGCGAGCAGCAGCGCGCACGCGGCGGGGATCACCAGGATCGCCCGCACGATCAGCAGGCCGGGATCGCTCACGGCTGCCCCCTGCGGCGTTTCGCGCCGGCTCGGCGGCGGGCGCCGAGGCCCGTGGCCCGCAGCGCCGCGCCCGTCCGGAGCGTCCGGGTGCCGCTCATGCCCGCTCCACGCGCACGCGGTCGAGCGCATGGACGTCGACCGAATCGAAGCGCTCGCGAATCCGGAACAGGAAGATGCCGATCACGATCAGCGCGATCAGGATCGAGAACGCCACGCTGATCTCGACCACGAGCGGCATGCCGCGCGCCCCGGTGGCGGCGAGGATCAGCCCGTTCTCGATCGACATGAAGCCGATCACCTGTCCCACGGCGTTGCGGCGGGACACCATCATCAGCAGCCCGAGCAGGATCACCGACAGGGCAAACGCGAGGTCCTCGCGCACCAGGGTGCCGGCGTGCGTCGTGATGGGAAGCATCACCAGGATCGAAAGCCCCACCAGCGCGATGCCGCCCAGCATGATCTGGCCGATGCCGACCACGGTCTCGATATCGCGATGAATGCGGAGCCGCACGATGATGCGGTGAAGCGCCACCGGGATGACGATCGCCTTGACGATGAGGGCGATCGCGGCCGTGATGTAAAGGTGCGGTGCGCTCTGGATATGCGCTTGCCACGCCACCGACAGCGAGACCACGAACGCGTGCAGCGCGAACACGTTCAGCAGGCTGAACATGCGGTCCTGGTACAGCAGCATGAAGCTGACCAGTACGAGACTGCCGGCGAACAAATGGGCAATGTCGAAAGCGAGGCGATCCATCATCCCCCCCGCGAAACAAAGAGCAGCAGCGCGGCAAGCAGGCCGAGCATCAGCGCCGCGCCCAGAAAATCGGAGACTCGGAACACCCGCATCTTGGCGATCACGGTCTCGAACACCGCCAGCAGGAAACCGGCCACCGCGAGCTTGGCGGAGTAGACGAGCAGGGCAAGCGCGTAGGCCGCCGGACCGTCGCCGGCCACCGCCACGCCCCAGGGCACGAAGACGCAGCCGATCACCGACAGGTACAGCAGCAGCTTCAGCGAGGCAGCGGCCTCGATGACCGCCAGGTGGCGCCCCGAGTATTCGAGGATCATCGCCTCGTGCACCATCGTCAGTTCGAGGTGAGTGGCCGGATTGTCGATCGGGATGCGCGCGTTTTCGGCGATGGCGACCATCACGAGCGCGACCAGGGCCATCGCCAGCGACACCCGCAGTCCGACGTCGGGGCTCTGCATGAACGCGGCGACCGACGACAGCTGGGTCGAGCCTGCGAGCAGCGACACCGTGAACGCGATCATCAGCAGCGCCGGCTCGGCAAGCGACGCGATCATCATTTCGCGGCTCGATCCGATACCGCCGAAGCTGGTGCCGACATCCAGCCCCGCCAGCGCGAGCATGAAGCGCGCGCTTCCGAGCAACGCAACGATCGCGATCAGGTCGGCGGCAGGGCTCAGCACGAGGCCGGTGGCAAACGTCGGCACCAGCGCGGCAGCGACCCAGGTCGTCGCAAAGATGATGTAGGGTGCAACGCGGAAGACCCATGAGGCGTTCTGCGCCAGCACGACCTCCTTGTGCAGCAGCTTGACCAGATCGCGATAGGGCTGGATCAGCGCGGGACCCTGACGGCGCAGCAGGCGCGCCTTCATCTTGCGGACATAGCCGGTCAGCAGCGGGGCGAGCAGCAACACGATCATTCCCTGGCCGAGCTGGACGAGCGCGTCGACGACTATTGCCATATGGCCAGGACCACGAGGAGCGCGACCAGCGCGCCGGCAACCAGAGTCAGATAGCCGCGGATGGACAGGAACTGCACCCGATTGAACAGGTCGGCGCCTCTGCCGACGACCTTTTCAATCGGGGCATAGATCGAATCCCAGACGAGATCCCGCAGGTGCACCTCCAGCCGCGCAGGACGGGGGTCCCCCGGCGGCGGCATCCGGATTTCCTCGCGGGCGCGAAACACGAAGCTGCCGAACACGCGGCGAATCGGCTGCGCGAAGCTGCCGGCGGTGTACTGCGCACGCGGGTCCGGATCCGGGAACCCGCAGTCCCACGGCGCCGAGCGCCGGATCGCGCGGGACGCCCAGCGGTGAATCACGTAGGCCGCGAGAGAAGCGGAAAGTCCGATCAGCAGGAACAGCACCAGCCCGTTGTACGAGCTGCGGCTCTCGGCGACGGGAACGATCGTCAGCCACTCCAGCGCGCGCTGCTGTGGCATGTGCGCGCCCACGGCGGCCTGCGCGACCGGAGCGAGCGCATCGATGAAATAGCCCGGCAGAACCCCCGCGGCGAGGCACAGCGCGACGAACAGCAGCATCGCCGTCACCGAGAAGGCGTCCGTTTCGCGCGCCTGCTGCGCCGCCTCGGAGCGTGGCCGCCCGAGGAAGGTGATGCCGAATGCCTTGACGAAGCAGGCCGCCGCCAGCGCTGCAGACAGCGCGAGCATGGCGCCGATCGCTGGCACGAGAAACTTCAGCACCCACTGCGGAAGCTGCGGGCTGAGCAGGATCGCCTGGAACGTGAGCCACTCCGAAACAAATCCATTGAAGGGTGGCAGTGCCGAGATGGCGGCCGAGCCGATGAGGAAGGCAAATGCCGTCAGCGGCATGCCGTGGATCAGTCCGCCCAGCCGCTCCATGTCGCGCGCGCCGGTGGAGGTCAGCACGGCTCCGGCGCCGAAGAACAGCAGGCTCTTGAAGACCGAATGGTTGAACACGTGGAAGACTGCCGCGGTGATCGCCAGCGCCGCCGGTGCCCACATTCCGTTGGCGCGAAATGCGAGCGCGAGGCCGAGGCCGATGAAGATGATTCCGATGTTTTCCACCGTGTGGTACGCCAGCAGACGCTTCAGATCGTGTTCCATCAGCGCGTGCAGGACTCCCAGCACCGCGGTCACGCCGCCGAACAGCAGCACCACCGCGCCCCACCACCATTGCGGCGCACCCATCAGGTCGAAGACGATGCGCACGAAGCCGTACACCGCGACCTTCGTCATCACGCCGCTCATCAGCGCCGAGACATGGCTCGGCGCGGCCGGGTGCGCGAGCGGCAGCCAGACGTGCAGGGGTACCAGTCCGGCCTTTGAGCCAGCTCCCAGCAGCACCAGCGCGAGGATCGCGGCAGCGACGGTGGGCGACAGCGGGCTTGCGCGGATCGAATCGAACGCGTAGCCGCCGCCGGCGCCGGCAAGCAGACCGAACGCGAGCAGCAGCGACAGCGTGCCGAGGCTCGCCATCAGGAGGTAGATGTATCCGGCCCGCGCATTGCCGCTCTCGCGATGGTGCGCCATCACGAGTGCCCATGAGGTGAGCGACATGAACTCCCAGCTCAACAGGAAGGTGAACGCGTCGTCGGCTAGAACGACCATGTTCATCCCGGCCAGGAAGGCGGCAAAGAACGGATCGACCCGCTGCGGCTCCGGCTCGTGCCGTCCATAGCCGAGACCGTACAGGCTCGCCGTTGCGCCGCCGAGGTTGACCACGACGAGAAAGGCGGCCGCGATCGGATCGAGCCGGACGTGAGCGCCGAGCCAGGGCAGTCCGATCGGCAAGGTCAGGGTTTGCACGCTGCCGTCCTGCGCCAGTAGCGCGCCCGCAGCCGATGCCAGTGCGACCCCGCTCACGAGCAGCGTCGGCAGATACGCAAGCGCCCTGGTCGGCGCGACACGCGCGGCCGCGAGCCCGACCGGGGCGGCCAGCAGCAGCGCCGCGACACACCAGAGCAGGATCTCGAGCATCATCGGCGACCAGTTTCACTCATTCGAAGGCGCGCGCCGCGCGACAGCGGTCAGTATGCCGCGCAGGATCTCGAGCGGTGGCGGCGGGCAGCCAGGAACCGCGACATCGACCGGAATCACGTTCGCGACCTGACCGCAGCTGGCGTAGCTTTCGCCGAAGACGCCGCCCGTGCAGCCGCAATCGCCGACGGCGACGACGAGTTTCGGCTCCGGCGTGGCGTCGTAGGCGCGCCTGACCGCGATCTGCATGTGGCGCGATACGGGCCCGGTCACCAGCAGCAGGTCGGCGTGGCGCGGGCTGGCGACGAACCGGATGCCGCGCCCCTCGACGTTGTAATAGGGATTGTTCAGCGCGTGGATCTCGAGCTCGCAGCCGTTGCACGAGCCGGCGTCGATCTGGCGGATCGCCAGCGCACGACCGAGCAGGTGCAGCACGTCGCCCTGGATGCGCTCGCCCTCGACGCGCCAGTCGTCCTGCGGCGTGGGCGCGGCTTCCGTGGCGATACCGATGCGCGCAACCTGCCGGAGCAAGTACAGCATCAGAGATCCTGTCCCGAATAGCTCAGGTTGAACGACTTGTTGATCAGCGGGAAATCGGGAACGATGTTGCCGATCACCGCGTGCTCGAGCAGCGGCCAGTTCTGCCACGACGGGTCGTGGCAATGGCAGCGACGGACGCGCGCCTCCGCGTCGCACTCGAGCGCGATCAGCACGTCACCGCGCCAGCCCTCGATCCAGCCGACGCCGAAGCCGTCCGCGCTTTTCTTCGGCAGCTCGATGTGCGCGGCGCCCGCAGGCAGCCGGTCGACGATCGCGCGGATCAGGCGCAGCGACTCGAAGGTTTCATCGAAGCGCACGGCGACGCGGGCAGCGACGTCGCCGGCGGTCTCACACGCGAGGCCGACCCCGAGTTCGTCATACGGCGCGCACGGCTGATCGATGCGCAGGTCGCGCGGCTGCCCGCTCGCTCGCGCCGCCAGCCCGCACAGGCCCATGCGCTGCGCCAGTTGCGGCGTGACGACGCCGGCTCTCTGCAGGCGATCCTGCAGGCCGGCGTGTTCGTCGTAGATCGAGCGCAGCTGCCGCACCTCGCGTTCGATCTCGTCGCACTGGCGGCGCACGCGGGCCAGTCCTTCCGTGCTGCCTTCGTTCGCCACGCCGCCGGGGACGATGCGATCCATCAGCAGCCGATGGCCGAAGACCTCGGCATTGACGCGCAACCACTGCTCGCGCAGCCGCGAGAACTGCGCCAGCCCGAACGCCAGCCCGGCATCGTTGCCGAGCGCGCCGAGATCGCCGAGATGGTTGGCGACGCGCTCGCGCTCCAGCAGCAGCGCGCGCAGCCACGCCGCGCGCGGCGGCACCGTGCATCCGAGCGCAGCCTCGGCCGCCATCGCATACGCCCACGCATAGGCGACCGTCGAGTCGCCGGACACGCGGCCCGCGAGCCGGTGCGCATCGGCGACCGGGATGCCTTCGAAGCGCTTTTCGATCCCCTTGTGCACGTAGCCGAGGCGCTGCTCCAGGCGCAGCACCTTTTCGCCGACGATGGAAAAGCGGAAGTGGCCGGGCTCGATGATGCCGGCGTGGATCGGTCCGACCGGTATCTCGTGCACTCCGTCGCCGGCGACGCTGACGAACTCATAGCGCTCCTGCTCGACCTCGAACCGGCGCGCGCCGTCAGCATCTCGCCGCAGCGGAAAGTAGTCAGCGGGCCAGGCCCCGTGCCGCAGCCACGGACGCACGTCGTCGGCGCCGTGCGCGCGCAGGCCGAGCAGATCCGCGACCGCCCGCTGCATGCGGCCCGCGGCAGGGAAGAGCCCGGAAAGATCCGGGTACTCGCCGGGCTCGGCCGCGACCGGCAGGCGCAGGCACACCAATCCGCCAGCCGCCGTGAACGCCGCCAGCGCGACCAGTCTTTCGCCGAGATCGCGCCGATCCGATCCCCACAGCGCGACCAGCCTTGCTCCCTCGCGCGCAAATGTCCGTGCGGCAGCGGACCATTGCTGCTCATCGACGGTGGCGACCTTGCCCTTGATTGCGCCGGGCAGTGCACGGAATTCGATGTCGGCGGTGCCACGCATGGTTCACCCGCCCGCGACCAGCCGCGCCGCCTGCTGGTACCAGTTGTTCAGATAGGCCGGGATGTACAGGCCGAGCAGCAGCGCCAGCCCCAGATGCACGAACACCGGGATCAGCGCCGGTGGATGCGCAAGCCGCTTGACCGTCGTTTCGCCGAACACCATCGGCTGCACTTTGCCGAGCACGGCGGCGAAGGCCACGCCGAGCGCGAGCAGCAGCAGCGGCGTGGTCCACGGAAAATCGCGCATCGCGGTGGTCAGGATCAGGAATTCGCTGGCGAACACGCCGAACGGCGGCATGCCGAGGATTGCCAGCGCGCCGATCATCAGGCCCCAACCCACGGTCGGGTTGACGCGCACCAGCCCGCGGATGTTGTCCATGATCTGTGTGCCGGCCTTCTGCGCCGCGTGCCCGACGGTGAAGAAGATCGCCGACTTCACCAGCGAATGCACCGTCATGTGCAGCAGCCCGGCGAAGCTGGCGATCGCGCCGCCCATGCCGAAGGCGAACGTGATCAGGCCCATGTGCTCGATCGACGAGTACGCGAACATGCGCTTGATGTCGCGCTGGCGCGACAGGAAGAACGCGGCCAGCACGACCGACAGCAGTCCGAAGCCCATCATCAGGTCGCCAGCGAAGCGCGAGGCGAGCGCGCCGTCGGTCAGCACCTTGCAGCGGAGCACCGCGTACAGCGCGACGTTCAGCAGCAGGCCCGACAGCACGGCCGAGATCGGCGTCGGCCCTTCGGCATGCGCATCCGGCAGCCAGTTGTGCAGCGGCGCCAGCCCGACCTTGGTCCCGTATCCGACCAGCAGGAACACGAATGCGAGCGCGATCACGGTCGGCTCCAGCTGCGTCTTCACCGCGTCGAGGTTCGTCCACAGCAGGCCCCCGCCTTCGGCGCCGATCACGCGCTCGGCCGCCAGGTACAGCAGGATCGTGCCGAACAGCGCCTGCGCGATTCCGACGCCGCACAGGATGAAGTACTTCCACGCCGCCTCGAGGCTGGCCGGGGTGCGGTAAACCGCGACCAGCAGCACCGTGGCGAGGGTGGCGGCCTCCAGCGCGACCCACAGCAGTCCCATGTTGTTGGTCGACAGCGCCAGCAGCATCGTGAAGGTGAACAGCTGGTACATGCTGTGGAAGAGCCGCATCCTGGGCGGCGTCATCTTGCCGTGGTCGCGCTCGGTGCGCATGTACGGCCGCGCGAACAGCGCGGTGGTGAACGCGACGAAGGCGGTCAGCGCGATCAGGAAGACGTTCAGCGGGTCGACGAAGAACTGCTGGTGCAGCACGAGGATCGGCCCGGCGGCGACGATCTGCACCGTCAGAACCGCAGCGGCGATGAAGGTCGCCAGGCTGAACGCGACATTGATCTCCGGCGCCTGCTCGCGCTGACCGACCAGCCCGAGCACCGCGGCTCCGAGCAGCGGGAATGCGAGCACGAGCAGCAATGCCTGCACGCTCAGTCCTCCTTCAGCCGCTCGAGGTGGCGGATGTCGAGGCTGTCGAACTGCTCGCGGATCTGGAACATGAACACGCCCAGCACGACCATGCCGACCAGCACGTCGAGCGCGATGCCGAGCTCGACCACCATCGGCATGCCGTAGGTCGCGCTGGTAGCGGCGAAGAACAGCGCGTTTTCCATCGCCAGGAAGCCGATCACCTGCGGGATCGCCTTGGTGCGAGTGATCATCATCAGGAACGACAGCAGCACGCACGCCAGCGCGATGCCGAGCGTGCCGCGCGCGACCGACGCCGACAGGCTGGCGATCGGCAGCGCGAGGTTGAACGCGAAGATCACCAGCACGATGCCGAGCAGCATCGTGGTCGGGATGTTGATCAGCGTCTCGACGTCCCAGCGCACGTTCAGCCGGTCGATCAGCCGGTGCAGCAGCCACGGCATCAGCAGCACCTTCAGCAGCAGGGTGAGCACGGCCGAGTAGTACAGGTGCGGCTGCTGCGTGAAATGCGCCATCACCGTGGTCGACATCACCAGCGTGGCGCCCTGCAGCGTGAACAGGTGGATCAGCGACAGCACGCGCCGCTGCGACAGCAGCGCGAACGACAGCAGCAGCAGAATCGCCGCGAACAGGTTGATCAACTGGTTGACGAGCGTGGACACCGCCTAGGCCCCGAGGAGAAAGTGCACCAGCAGCCCGATCACCGCGAGCAGGAACGCGCCGGCGAGAAATTCCGGCACGCGGAAGATGCGCATCTTGGCCGACAGCGTCTCGATCAGCGCCAGCGCCGCGCCGCCGATTGCGAGCTTGACCGCCAGCGCGGGCAGCGCGAGCAGCATGCCGACCGGGTCGTGCACCTGCGCGATGCCCCACGGGAAGAAGATCGCCAGCCCGATGCACGAATAGGCGAACAGCTTCAGGCTCGAGGCCCACTCGATCAGGGCCAGGTGCCGCCCCGAGTATTCGAGGATCATCGCCTCGTGGATCATCGTCAGTTCGAGGTGCGTGGCCGGGTTGTCGACCGGCACGCGCGCGTTCTCCGCCAGCGAAACCATCACGAAAGCGACGCCGGCGAACGCCAGGCTGGGGTAGATCGCCAGCTCCTGCCCGGCGATCGTCTCGACGATGCTGGCGAGCGACGTCGATTGCGTCAGGAACGACGCGGTGAACAGCACCATCAGCAGCGCCGGCTCGGCGAGGAAGCCGACCAGCATCTCGCGCCGCGCGCCCAGCGTGCCGAATGCGGTGCCGACATCCATCGCCGCCAGCGAAATGAACACGCGCGCGAGCGCGAACAGCCCGACCAGCGCAATCGCGTCGGCCGCCGGTGCCAGCGGCAGGTCGGTCGACAGGCTGGGAACGATGCTGCAGGCGAGCACCATCGCGCCGAACACGATGTAAGGCGCGGCGCGGAACAGCTGCGTCGCGTGTTCGGCGACCACGGACTCCTTGTAGAACAGCTTGTGCAGCGTCCGGTACGGCAGCAGCAGCGGCGGCGCGCTCTTGTTCTGCAGCCAGGCGCGGCATTGGTTGACCCAGCCGGAAAGCAGCGGCGCGCCGAGTACCGCGATCAGGATCGCCAGCAGCTGCGCGGTGAGCCCGGTGAAGTTCATCGGAACACCAGCACCAGCATCACCAGCAGGGTGACGAAGCTGTACATCAGGTAGGTGGCGATGCGGCCCTGCTGCAACTGGCCGACGACGCGCGATACCGACTCGACGGTGCGTGCCACCGGCAGGTACAGCCAGTGCCACAGGTGGTCGGTCGCGACCAGACGGTACGACGGCGCGCGATCGAACGGACTCGGCAAGTGGCGCTCGATGCGGAAGAACGGCTCGAACACCTGCCGGATCGGCTGGCCGAAGCCTTCGGCCGTGTCCTGCATGCGCGCGGTCTGCAGCGGAAAGCCGCAGTCCCATGGCGCGGCGCGGCGCAGGCGCCCGTGATACAGGCGGCGCACGAGCAGGAACGCCAGCGCGAAACTCGCAGCGACGAGGATCAGGAACAGCAGCGGGCTGTAGCTCGCGCGCGCCGGGTCGACCGGAGACAGGAAGACCCAGCCGTTCGCCGCGACTTTCTCGCCGACGCCGTCACCGACGAGCACGCGCGTCACCGGATCGATCAGCGCGATCACCTGCACCGGGAACAGCCCAAGCAGCACACAGCCCAGCGCCAGCCAGACGAGACCGATCCGCTCCGTCGTCCCCGCGCGCTGCGAGCGCGACAGCGAAGCTTCGCGCGGCTGGCCGAGGAAGATCACGCCGTAGAACTTCACCATCACGTAGCCGCCGAGCGCGGCGACCAGCGCCACGCCGGCGGCGGCGACCGGCACCAGGTTGTTGACGAAGGTGCCGGGCAGGCCGAGCGTGAAGAGGAAGCTCTGCAGCAGCAGCCACTCCGAGACGAAGCCGTTCAGCGGCGGCAGCCCGGCGGCCGCCAGCGCGCCGACCAGTGCGAGCCATGCCACCCAGGGCATGTAGCGCAGCAGGCCGCCGAGCTTGCCGAGGTTGCGCTCGCCGGTGGCATGCAGCACGGCGCCGGTGCCGAGGAACAGCAGGCTCTTGAAGAACGCGTGGTTCAGCGCGTGGTAGAGCACTGCGGTGAGCGCGAGCGCGGCCAGCGCCGTCATCCGGTAGCCGGCAAACAGCAGCGCGAGCCCGATGCCGACCGCCAGCAGGCCGATGTTCTCGATCGACGAATACGCGAGCAGCCGCTTCATGTCGGTCTGCACCGCGCTGAACACGACGCCGAACAGCGCGGTGACGAGCCCGAGCACGAGTGCCAGCACGCCCCACCAGGCAAGCTGCATCTGCAGCAGGTCGAAACTCACGCGCAACAGGCCGTAGATCGCGGTCTTCAGCATCACGCCGCTCATCAGCGCCGACACCGGCGACGGCGCGGCCGGGTGCGCCTCCGGCAGCCAGATGTGCAGCGGCAGCAGTCCCGCCTTGGCGCCGAAGCCGAGCAGCGCGAGCAGGAACGCGACCGACGCCCAGAAAGGCGACAGGTGCTGCGCGCGCATGTTGGCGAACGTGTAGTCGCCGGTATTCGCCTGCAGCACGCCGAAGGCGAGCAGGATCGCAAGCGCGCCGATGTGCGCGATCAGCAGGTACAGGTAGCCGGCGCGGCGGATCTCGGGGATCACGTGATTGGCGGTCACGAGGAAGAACGACGCCAGCGCCATCGCCTCCCACATCACCATGAACACGTAGGCGTCGTCGGCCACCATCACCATCGCCATCGCGGCGAGGAAGCCGTGGTACAGCAGGCACAGCAGGCCCGGCGGCGTGCCTTCGCCCTTGCGGAAGTAGCCGGACGCGAAAATGGAGACGCCGGCGGACGCGCCTCCCAGCAGCAGCAGGAAGAACGCGGACAGCGCATCGAGCCGCAGATGGAACGGCAGCCCGGGCAGGCCGAGCGGCAGCACCGCGACGTCGGGCGTCGAAAGCAGGGCCGCGACCGCGGCGGCGATGACGATCAGGCTGACCGCCGCGCCGAGCGGAAACAGCACGCGCGCGACGACGAAGAAGCTCGCCGGCCGCACCATTCCGGCCGCACCGATGGCGAGCCAGAGCACGACGGCGACGAGGATCCAGTCGAGCGGCAGCAGTTCGTTCACGAAGGCAACCGCCGGTTCAGCGCCGGGCCGTCTTCCTGGAGGCCGCCAGCAGCCAGGCGGGCAGGGTGCGGTTGCCGGCGTGCTCGATGATGTATTCGCGGATCAGCTGGCGCACGACCTGCGACGGTGTCAGGTCCTGCGCGGCACAGATCTCCTCGAACAGGGCCTTCTTGCGCGGATCGAGCAGCAGCGTGAGGCGGGCAGTCTTGTTTTCCATCGGACCGGGTTGCGGACGACGCGGAAGGCGACATGTTAATACGATGTGAATCAAAAGCAAATTTGATCAACATGCTGACGCGGCCGTGGACGGCACCGCGGCGCCGATGGCCCATGCGCGCGACGCGGCGAGCCGAGGCCCGGCCGGGCGCTGAGTATCATCAGCCGCCTGGGTCGCTCGCGTGCTGAATTGAACGTCCTTTATTCCGCCAAGTTCTGGATTGCCGTGCTGTTCATCGCTTCGGCGGTGTACGTGCACCTGCGCGGTCGCGTGCGGCACGGCTTCGCGCGCCAGCTGACCGACCACTCGACCTTCCTCGCGCCGATCAACGCGCTGCTCTACCTGTCTTCGAAGGTGCCGCCGCGGCCCTACCTCGACCCGGCCGACTTCCCCGAGCTCGCACCGCTGCAGGCCAACTGGCAGACGATCCGCGACGAGGCGCTGCACCTGTACGAGGGCGGCCGCATCACGGTGGCGACCGGCTACAACGACGTCGGCTTCAATTCGTTCTTCAAGACCGGCTGGACGCGCTTCTACCTGACCTGGTACGGCGAGTCTCTGCCGTCGGCGCTGGCTGCCTGCCCGCAGACGATGGCGCTGCTGCAGTCGATCCCGTCGATCAAGGCGGCGATGTTCGCGGTGCTGCCGCCCGGGGCGACGCTGCCGCGCCACCGCGATCCGTATGCGGGTTCGCTGCGCTACCACCTCGGCCTGCGCACCGCCAATTCGCCGGACTGCTTCATCGAGGTCGACGGCGAGCGGCGGCACTGGCGCGACGGCGAAGTGCTGATGTTCGACGAGACCTTCATCCACTACGCGCGCAACGACACCGACGTGCAGCGGGTCATCCTGTTCTGCGACGTAGAGCGGCCGCTGAACAACCCGCTCGCGCGGGGATTCAACTGGCTGGTGCGCACGACGATGATGAGCGCGTCGGCGAGTGCCAACGTGCCGGGCGAGCGCATCGGCGGCGTCAACCGCCTGTTCTCGCGCGTGATCGGCATCCGCCTGTGGGGCAAGCGGCTGAAGGCGCGCAGCCGCTTCTGGTACTACGCGCTGAAGTACGCGGTGCTGCTGGCGCTGGTGGCGCTGTTCGTCCTGGCCTGAGACAGGTTCTGTTCTACCGCACGCGCATGCCGGGCTGCGCGCCCGGGTGCGGATCGAGCAGGTACAGGCCCGGCTGCGCCTTCTCGTCCGCGTGGCTCGCCGCGAGCACCATGCCTTCGCTGATGCCGAATTTCATCTTGCGCGGCGCGAGATTGGCGACCAGCACGGTGAGCTTGCCGACCAGGTCCTCCGGCTTGTAGGCGGACTTGATGCCGGAGAACACGTTGCGCAGCCTGCCTTCGCCGGCATCCAGCGTCAGGCGCAGCAGCTTGTCGGAGCCTTCCACATAGGCGGCCTCGACGATCTTCGCGATGCGCAGATCGAGCCTGGCGAAGTCGTCGATCGTGATGGTGCCCCCCTCTCCCCCCGGGAGAGGGGCCGGGGGTGAGGGACCCGTCGACGCAGGACGCGCGCTCTCGATAGCCGTGTGGATCGCTTCAAGCACGCCGACCGTGTTGGCGAGCGCGTCGTTGTCCCAGAACCGCAGCGTGCGTATCCCGTGCATCAGCAGCGTCTGATCACGCTCGCGATCGCGCAGGAGAGCCTGAGGCTCCGCGTGCTGGCCGCCGTCGAGCTCGATCGCAAGCTTCAAATCGTCCGCGAAGAAGTCGGCGATGAAGCGGGCGCCGCCGACCTCGATTGGGTGCTGGCGCCGGAACTTGACGTTGGCCAGCTGCCGGTCGCGGAGCAGCGACCAGATCAGAGATTCGGCGTCGGTCGCCTTCGCGCGTAGCTCACGCGCATTGGCGAGGAGCTTCGGATCGAGGGCGGGCTTCTTCTGCCTTGCAGGCGGTTGCGCCGTTGTCGCCGCCGCTCCCTCACCCCCGGCCCCTCTCCCGGGGGGAGAGGGGGGAGCGGCCAGAGGCGCCGGCTCGAACAGCGCATCGATCTGCCTGCCTTCCACGCGTGCCATCAGGTGCTTGTACGGCAGCACGCGCTCGGTCGGGCGCGCGAGGTCGTCCCAGCCGAAGTCTCGCGTCATGCCGAAAAGTTCGCGTGCCACGCGGCCTGCGGTCGCGGGCAGCACGGGCGCGAGGTAGATCGTCAGCACGCGGAACGTGTTGATCACGTCGCTGCACACCGCCTGCAGCAGCGCGTGCTGCGCGGGATCGCGCGCGAGCTCCCACGGCTTGTGCTTGTCGAAGTGTTCGTTGGCGAAATCGGCGATCCGCATCGCCTCGCGCAATGCGCGACCGTACTCGCGCCCTTCCAGATGAGCGGCGATCTCGTCGCGCGACGCCAGCGCCACCGCGGTGGCTCCCGCCGGCGCGCCGGACGGATCGTCGGTCGTCGCAAGCCGGCCGTCGAAGTGCTTGACCAGGAACCCGGCCGCGCGGCTGGCGATGTTCACGTACTTGCCGATCAGGTCGCTGTTGACGCGCGCGATGAAGTCGTCCGGATTGAAATCGATGTCCTCGACGTGCGCGTTCAGTTTCGCCGCCACGTAGTAGCGGAACCACTCGGGGTTCATGCCCACCTGCAGGTAGCGCAGCGGATCGATGCCGGTGCCGCGGCTCTTGCTCATCTTCTCGCCGCTGACGGTGATGAAGCCGTGCACGTACACGTTGTCCGGCACCTTGCGGCCGGAGAACTTCAGCATCGCCGGCCAGAACAGCGTGTGGAAGTACACGATGTCCTTGCCGATGAAGTGGACCTGCTCGACGTCGGTTGCGCTGATGAACTCGTCGTAGCTGCGCGCCTCGCCCTTCGCGCGCGCCTTGCCGGCGTCGAAGTACGCCTTCAGCGACGCAAGGTATCCGATCGGCGCGTCGAGCCACACGTAGAAGAACTTGTCCTTCGTGTCCGGGATCGGGATGCCGAAGTAGGGCGCGTCGCGCGAGATGTCCCAGTCCGCGAGTCCCTTGCCTCCTTCGCCGATCCACTCCTGCGTCTTCGCGTACACCTCGGGCTGCAGGTGCGGCTCCCCGCGCCGGTTGCGGCCGGCCGTCCACGCACGCAGGAATTCGATGCAGCGCGCATCCGACAACCGGAAGAAGTAGTGCTCGGACGCGCGCAGCTCCGGTTTTGCGCCGGTCAGCACCGAGTACGGCTCCTTCAGGTCCGTGGGCGCATAGGTCGAGCCGCACACCTCGCAGTTGTCGCCGTACTGGTCCTTCGCGCCGCACTTGGGACAGGTGCCCTTTATGTAGCGATCGGGCAGGAACATCCCCTTCAGGGGGTCATAGAACTGCTCGATGGTGCGGATGTCGATCAGTTCGTTGGCGCGCAGCGCACGGTAGATCGACTGCGACAGCTCGACGTTTTCTTTCGAGTCGGTCGTGTGCCAGTGATCGAAGCCGACATGAAATCCGTCCAGGTACTGCTGGCGCGCGGCCATCATCTCGCCGATGAACTGCTGCGGTGACTTGCCGGCCTTTTCGGCGGCGATCATGATCGGCGCGCCGTGCGCGTCCTCGGCGCACACGAAGTGCACCGCATGGCCGCGCAGCCGCTGGTAGCGCACCCAGATGTCGGCCTGGATGTACTCCATGATGTGACCGATGTGCGGCTTGCCGTTGGCATACGGCAGCGCGGTGGTGACGAAGATCTGGCGTGGCTTCATGGCTCGATCCGGGTGTGTGCGGGTGGCGCGCCGCGCGGGCGGGCGAGGCGGTCAGGCAGGCAGCCGGCGCATGCGTGAGAACGGCGGTGCCGGATCGAGGGCGAACGCAGGTTTCATGGGGCGATCCGAATGTCCGCAAGTCTAGCAAGGGCAAGCAGTCCTTCGGCGTCCGATAGACTGCGTCCCTTTCCGATGCCGTTCATACAAGCGCAAGCCATGAGCCTCACCCTAGAGAAAGTCAACGAAGTCCTGAAGACCGTCGTCGATCCGAATACCGGCAAGGATCTCGTCAGTTCCAAATCGGCACGCAACGTGCGCGTCGACGGCAACAACGTCAGCCTCGACGTCGAACTGGGTTACCCGGCGGCGAGCCAGATCGAGATGCTGCGCGAGCGCGTGATCGAGGCGCTGCGCTCCGCCGGCGCGGGCAACGTCAGCGCCAACGTGGCGACCCGGGTCGTCGCCCACACGGTGCAGCGCGGCCTGAAGGTGATGCCGAACGTGAAGAACATCATCGCGGTCGCGTCCGGCAAGGGCGGGGTCGGCAAGAGCACGGTGGCGGTGAACCTCGCGCTGGCGCTTGCCGCGGAAGGCGCGCATGTCGGCATGCTGGACGCCGACATCTACGGGCCGAGCCAGCCGACCATGCTCGGCATCAGCGGGCAGCCGACCTCGTCGGACGGCAACACGATGGAGCCGATGGAGAACTACGGCATCCAGACGAGCTCGATCGGCTTCCTGGTCGACCCGGACCAGCCGATGATCTGGCGCGGGCCGATGGTGACCCAGGCGCTGCAGCAGCTGCTGATGCAGACCAACTGGCGCGAGCTCGACTACCTGTTCGTCGACATGCCGCCCGGCACCGGCGACATCCAGCTCACGCTCGCGCAGCAGGTGCCGGTCACCGGCGCGGTGATCGTCACCACGCCGCAGGACATCGCGCTGATCGACGCCAAGAAGGGCCTGAAGATGTTCGAGAAGGTCGGCGTGCCGATCCTCGGCATCGTCGAAAACATGGCGATCCATGTATGCAGCAAGTGCGGGCACGCCGAGCACATCTTCGGCGAAGGCGGCGCGGCGAAGATGGCCGAGCAGTTCGGCGTGGAGTTGCTCGGTTCGCTGCCGCTCGACATCCGCATCCGCGAGCAGGCCGATTCCGGCAAGCCGACCGTGGTGGCCGAGCCCGACGGCGACATTGCCAATGCATACAAGGCGATCGCGCGCAAGGTTGCGATCCGGATCGCCGAGCGTGCGAAGGACCTGTCGCTGAAGATCCCGACGATCAAGGTGCAGAACACCTGATCGAACAAGCGGCGGCGACGCGATCGCGCACGCCGCCGCATTCCGCCGCGGCTACAGGAAGCCGTGGATCTCGGCGAATACGAGGCGGCGGTTGTCGACGTCGTTCTGCGGAATGCCCCGGTAGCGTCGCACCCCGAAGCGCAATTGCACGAACGGCAGCGGCGTGTATTCGTACACGAGGCTGTAGCGAACCTTCTGGTCCCCGGCAACCTTGCGGTCCGGATCGAAGTACTCGTAGGTGAGTTTGAGGTTGTGGCCACGCCGGATTCCCCAGTCGACCTCGGCGAGCCCCGCGTACAGCGAGCGGCGTCCCTCGGGAAATCCGTCGTCCTGCACCAGATCGGCTTCGCCGAGCCACACCAGCGGCCCGGTGCGCAGCCCCGCGAACGTCCCGACGACACGGCGGTCGCCCGCACGGGAATTCGTGAACGACGCGGCCAGGCCGATGCGCCCCTGCGGCTTGACCCAGACCACCTGCCCGGTGACCTGATGTCCGGATCCGGTTCCCGCGTTCGCGGATCCGTTGGTAAGAGCGACCTGTGCCGACAACTCCGGCCGCTCGAGACCGAGTTCGATGCCGTTGTCCGGCGTCGTCATGCTGATGCCGCTGACTTCGCGCACGAAGGCGCTGTTGTCCTGCAGGCGCCAGCCGAACGGCAGGTAGAACTTTCCGGCCTTCACGTACCAGTCGCCCGGCGCGTGCGTGTAGCGGACGTTCGCCTCCTGCGTCTGCGCGTTGCCGGGCGCGAGCGCTTCGTCGACATACAGCCCGAGCCGGTTGGGAATGACATCGACGTTGCCGTACAGCCGTAGCTGATCGAGACCCCAGCCCTGCTGTGCCGGCAGCTTCGGCACCTCGGTGCGCGACCAGCTTTCCCGCAGATCGCCGCCGAGCCGGAGGTAATCGCCGATACCGCCGGTCCAGGCCGGTGCTCCCTGCGGCAGGCCGTGCGCCGGCAGAAAGTTCTCCGCGAACACGACGCCGAACGCGTTGCGCAGTCCGCCTCCGGTCGGGTTGACGTGACAGGCGTTGCACTTGTAGCCCTGTCCGACCGCCAGGTACGGCTCGGCATTCGCGTCGCGATGCAGGCCCGCGCCGATCAGCGCCAGCAGGAGTAGCACAGGTGCCAGGGTTCGCTTCATCGCTGCGTCTCCACGTCGAAGTTCGCTCTGATTTCCTGCGCCGACTCAGCGCGCCGCGCCGCTGGTGATCCATTGCCGGATCACGGCGATCGTCGCGGCGTCGAGATACGGTCCACCGAACGGCATCCGCGCACCGACCGTCGCGTGCCCTTCGAGCTTCTGGATCAGATAGCTGTTGTCGGGATTGCCTGCTTCGACGCGCAGGATCGAAGGCACCTCCGTGCTCGGCACGCCGACCAGCAGGCCATAGCTGTTGGCGGCGTCGAGCCGCAAGCCCTGCGGCGCGCCCGCACCGGCATGACAGACGGTGCAGATCGGCGTGAACACGTGCTGCTGGATCGACTGGAAGTCGGGCGTCAGCGGCGACGTGGCGGGTCCGCCGGATTCGATCGGCCGGCCGTTGCTGTCGAGCCCATCGCCGCTGCCGGGGCCGCAGCCTGCGAGCAGCGCGGCCGCCGCACACATCGCATACAGCGCGCATGCCGCACGCGAGCGAATTCGCATCGTGAGTCTCCACGGCGTTGTCGGTACGCGGTAAGTGCCGTGCCGACCGCGTCGTGGTTCATCCGCATCCGCGGGACGCGCAGATGCAACGTGCGATGAACCTGCACTGTCTGGCGCGTCACTTACCGGGCCTCAACAAATTTCCCGAACTCAACCGCGCAGGAGGTCAGCAATGAAGGGGAACCATCTCGCTTTCGTCGGAAGATCGGCGCCGCGCATCGCGCTGGCGCTGCTGGTCGGCCTCGGGCTCACCGCCTGTGGCGGAGGTGGCTCGAGCGCGCCGCCGCCCACGGTGTCGCTGGCGGTGCAGCCGACTTCGATTGCGCTGGGGCAGAGCGCCAAGATCACCTGGTCGTCGAACCCCGGCGACTCATGCTCTGCAAGCGGCGGCTGGTCCGGCGCGGAACCGGACAGCGGCTCGCTGACCGTCACGCCGACGGCGGCCGGCGCGATCACCTACGCGCTGATGTGCACGGGCGGCGCGTACAGCGGCAGTACCACGCAGTCCGCGACGCTGACGGTCGTGGCGCCGAGCGCCTACTCCTTTACCAGTCTCGTCGCCGATACCGCGGGCACCGGCGCACTGACGACCGACGCCAATCTGGTGAATCCATGGGGTATCGCGTTCGGGACCACGTCGCCGGTGTGGGTGGCGAACAACCATTCCGAAACCTCGACGGTGTACGACGGCAACGGCAAGCCGCAGCCGCTCTCGTCGCCGCGCGTCGTCGCCCTGGCGGCGAGCGCGAGCGGGGTCGACTTCGATCCGACCGGGATCGTGTTCAATTCGAGCTCGGATTTCGTCGTCAGTTCGGGCGACAAGACGGGACCCGCGGCATTCATCTTCGACGGCGAGGGCGGCATGATTGCCGGCTGGCCGGCCAGCGTGGGCCTGAACAGCGCGGTGACGATGTACGTGGATGCGGGCGGGGCGGTCTACAAGGGACTCGCGATCGCCAACAACGGCAGCGGCAACTTCCTGTACGCCACCGACTTCAACAACGGCAAGATCGACGTCTTCGACGCCACGTTCACGAAGCAGACGCCGTCGGACGCCAAGTTCTCGTTCAAGGATCCGACGCTGCCGGCCGACTATGCGCCGTTCGGAATCCAGGCGATCAAGAACGGCCCGGGCGGCACGACGCAGCTGTACGTCACCTACGCGAAGAAGGCCGCGCCGGGCGACACCGACGAAGAGCACGGTGCGGGCCTGGGCCTGGTCGACGTGTTCGATGCGAACGGCAATCTGGTGACTCACCTGGTCGCGGCCGGAGGGCTTCTCGACGCGCCGTGGGGCATGGTGCTCGCGCCGAGCGATTTCGGCACGCTCAGCGGCGCACTGCTGGTGGGCAATTTCGGCGACGGCCGCATCAACGGCTTCGACCCAGTGACCGGCGCATTCCTCGGAACGATCAGCGATGCATCGAACGCGCCGTTCCAGATGCCCGGCCTGTGGGGCATCGCGTTTGGCAACGATGCCAGCAATCAGCCGCACAACACGCTGTTCTTTGCCGCCGGCACCAACGACGAGGCCAATGGCGTCTACGGGCGGATTGACCTCGGTGCGGCGCCACCAGTGTTGAGCGCGCCACCGGTCGTGGCGTTGAGCGTGCCGACGGGCAACCTGTCGGGCACCGTGGCGCTGGCGGCGACCGTTCAGGACGCGATCAAGATCGCCAAGGTCGAGTTCTTCCTGAATGGGTCGACGTCGCTCGGCGTTGCGACCAGCGCGCCATACTCGGTCCAGTGGGACACGACCAAGGTCGCGGACGGAACCGTCACGCTCACCGCCACGGCAACCGACATCGACAACGGTGTCGGCACCTCGCCCGCAGTGACGGCGACAGTCGCCAACGGCTCGCCGCCCGCGGCCGTGACGTTGACTCAGCTCCAGTCGACGATCTTCACGCCGCGCTGCTCGGGTTGCCACAACGGCAGCCAGCCGCCCGGCGGTTCTCTGCCGGGGTCGCAGAACCTCACAGCCGGCAACAGCTTCGCCAGCCTCGTCAATGTTCCGAGCCTGGAGCAACCAAGTCTGCTGCGCGTCAAGCCGGGTGATCCGGACAACAGTTATCTGATCCGGAAACTCGAGGGGACGGCCGGCATCTCCGGATCGCGCATGCCGCTGGGCGGACCGTTCCTCGACCAGGCGACGATCGATCAGGTTCGATCCTGGATCGCGGCCGGGGCGCCGAACAACTGAGCAAAGCGCGCGTCTTCGCGCGAACACCGTGGCCACGTCCGAAAGGTCGTGGCCACGGTTGCGTTAGCGCCGCCGCACCCGGATTGACGGGAGAGCCGCGGCGGACCTGCGCGGTAACCTCCGCATTCGCTTCAGGGCGAGCGATGGAACCGGACCCGCAGGCGACCCCGTGACGGCGCATCGACGATCAGGCGCCCGGTGCGCGTTCATCGCGATGCTGGGACTTGCGTGCGCACCGGCGCTGGCCGCCGAGTCATGGGGTGGTGGGCTGGCCGTGACGAGCGACTACATCTTTCGCGGCGTGTCGCACTCAGATCGCACCGCCGCGGCACAGGTCGACCTGCACTATCGCACCGCGAACCGCTGGTTTGCCGGCGTCTGGGCGTCGACGGCGAATCCGCCGCCGGAGCGCATCGCCAGCTACGAGATTGACCTTTATGCCGGCCGCGACTGGGAGATCTCGGATCGCTGGGCCGCTGCCGTCAGCTACGTCCGCTATTCCTATCCCGGCCCGCCTGCGCGCGGCCACTATGACTCCGACGAGGTGTCGGCATCGCTTCGCTTCGAGGACCGGGTGGCTCTGACAGCAGCGCTTTCGCCCAACTCGTTCCGCTATACCGCGTACAAAGGCGCATCCCGGCGGCGGACAATTTCGTACGAAGCCTCGCTTCGGCAGCCGGTGTTCCGGCCTGTGTCGATCGTCGCCGCGATCGGCTACTACGACACGGATGCCGCGTTCAGGGCGTCGTATTGGGCGTGGAACGCGGGCCTTTCGGCCCAGACCGGCCCGTTCGAATTCACTCTGATCCGCTTCGGGGTGGATGCCACGGGACGCCGGCTGTTCGGCTCCTACGCTGCCGATGGCCGCTGGGTGCTGTCGGCCGCCTGGCGTTTCTGAGCCGATTGAACCTGAACGCGTTCGGCAGGCACTAACGGCTGGAGCAAATAAGGGTCCAACCTCATCGGGCGGCGGGAAGGAAACGTGAATCAGGCAGGCCGGCACAATCGCGAGCCGAGCGCAGGCGGCAGCGCGGGATTCGATGACGCCCGCGAACAGATGCTGCTGCAGCGGATCGCGGCGCGCGACCGCGGCGCCCTGGAGGAGCTTTACACCCAGTATCACCGCCGGCTGGCGCGGTTCCTGACCCGGCTGACCTTTCGCTACGAGCTGGCCGAAGAGATCATCAACGACACGCTTTGGATCGTGTGGCAGCAAGCCGGCGACTTTCGCGGCGCCTCGCGTGTGTCGACCTGGATCATGGGGATTGCTTATCGCCGCGCGCTGGCGACGCTGCGGCACGTCAGCGTGCGTCCCGGCGTGTCGGCGGTGGACGAGCCGGAGCAGGCCGAGGATCCCGCCACCGAGATTGAACAGCGCGACCTTCTGAATCGCGCGCTCGCCACGCTGCCGCTGGAGCAGCGGCTGGTGCTCGAGCTGACCTATTACCTTGGCCACAGTTGCGAGGAAATCGCCGCGATGACCGAATGTCCGGTGAACACGGTCAAGACGCGGATGTTTCACGCCCGCCGCAAGCTGCGGCAGCTGCTGCCCTGGCTCGCGGGGCAAACGTGAGGAGGCGCCCATGAGACGCATGCCGGACACGCTGGAGTGCGTGAGCGAAGAGGCACGCTTGCTGCCGTGGTACGTGAACGGCACGCTGGCGGACGCCGAGGCACGGCGGGTCGAGGCCCATCTGGGCGAGTGCGGGACCTGTCGCGCTGCGGCTGCCGAGCAGGAACGCATGCGCGCGCTGTTGCGCGTTCCCGCGCAAGTCGAATACACGCCTGCCGCCGGATTCCGCAAGCTGCTCGCGCGCATCGACGCGCCGGAGCGCGAGGAGCCGGCGCCGGCGCCGACGGGGAGGGCGCAGGAAGTCGGCGCACGGTTTGCGCGCGGGCCGACCCGCTGGCTCGCGGCGGCGGTCGTCGTGCAGACGATCGCGCTTGGCGCAATCGCTGCCGCCGGAATCTTCGGCCAGGTTTCCTTCAATGCAAGTCCCCGGTTCCACACACTCACGTCGCCGCCGACCGAAGGCGGAGCGCGGCTGCGCGTGGTGTTCGCCCCAACGACGACGCTCGCCGAGTTGCAGGAAATGCTGCAGGCAAACGAGCTCGTCGCCGTTGCCGGGCCCTCGGATGCGGGGATCTTCACTCTCGCGCTGCGGGCTTCGGTGACGGGCCACGAGACGCGGGATGCGATCCTCGCGCGGCTGCGGGCGGACCCGCGCGTGCGCTTCGCCGAGCCGCTCGGCCCCGAGGCTCGGGCGCGATGACCGCGCGCATTGCAGCCGGGCTCTTCGCGCTGCTGCTTGCGGGTTGCGCAAGCGTGCCGACGAATGACGCGGCCGTGATGCTGCCCGATGACGCACGCGCGCATCCCGAGCATTACGTCGTCATCACGGTGCGCAACACGCCCGGTGTCGTCAATGCTTATGCCGCATCGACGCCGCGTGGCTACGGCGGGCAAGGGTCGTATCGCGCAGGCGCCGAGGCGGTGGAGCGCGCACACGAGATCGC
This sequence comes from Gemmatimonadota bacterium, assembly GCA_050258235.1. Lineage (GTDB taxonomy): Bacteria > Pseudomonadota > Gammaproteobacteria > Burkholderiales > Burkholderiaceae_F > JAKOQB01. The sequence continues at coordinate 33,775 of JBLMYK010000136.1, forward strand.
CGCCGTGCACCACCTGCGCGAGGTCGCGGCATGGCCGATCGAACTGCTCGGCGTGCATTGCCTCGTCTACGAGATACCTGCGCAAGAGAAGCGGGACCAGGTGCTTGCGGCCCTGCGGCGCGATCCCGGCGTCGAATCGGCGGAGCCGCTGGCGCGCTTCGAGGTCCGCGGCACGACCTACAACGATCCGTATGCCGGGCTGCAGCGCAACCTCAGGGACATGGGCATTGCCGCGAGCCAGCAGCGGTCGCAAGGCGATGGCGTGCGCGTCGCGGTCATCGACACCGGCGTCGACGTGACGCATCCGGACTTCGGCGGCCGTATCGCGAGCGGCGGCGATTTCGTCGCTGACGGCAGACAGGTTGCCGAAGCGCACGGGACCGCGGTGGCCGGGATCATCGCGGCCGTGCCGAACAACGGCATCGGCATCGCCGGCATCGCGCCGGCAGCGCGCGTGCTTCCGCTGCGTGCGTGTTGGTCGGCCTCGGGTGGAGCCGGCGAGTGCAATTCGTTCACGCTGGCGCAGGCGCTGGCAGCGGCGATGGATGCGCATGCGTCGATCGTCAACCTGAGTCTCGGTGGCCCAAGCGATCCGCTGCTCGAGCGCATCGTCGAGCGCGGGATGCGCCGCGGCATCGTCTTCGTGGGCGCCGTTCCGGCGAGCGGCCAGCGCGAGGGATTTCCAACCGGCATCGAGGGCGTGATCGCGGTCGACGCCGCCGAGCATTCGACTCATGCGCCGCGCGTGCTGTATGCGCCCGGGTCGGACGTGTTTACGCTGGCGCCGATGGCGCGCTACGACGCGGCGTCGGGCAGTTCGGTGGCGGCGGCGGAAATCACGGCGGTCGCTGCGCTGCTGCTGGCACGCCGCCCCGAGCTGAATGCGCGCGAGATCGAGGAAATGCTCGGCCGTTCGATGACGGGCGGCGACGTGCACGCGCGCGTCGCCGCCAGCGTGAACGCATGCATCGCGCTGCGCGACCTGCTCCACACCGGGGAGTGCACCGGAGAAGACGGCGCTGTCGCGCGTGCGCGTTGACGGTGGTCACGGACCTCAGAACAGGTACTGCGCGGCTGCCTGCAGGCGATGCAGCTGCCCGCTTTGACCGTCCTGCGTTTCGCGCCGCGCGTAGATGTACTCCAGCCCGAAGTTGGTCTGGGCGAACGGGCTCCAGATCACGTTCAGGTGCGCGGATTCGGCGTTCTTGTTGACGTTGCCGGCGACCTCGCTCGTGTGCTCCGACGCGAGCTTCGACAGCGCAAGTGTCGAGCGCACGGTCGGGGACCAGAAGTGGCGGTAGGAGGCCGCCGCGATCCACTGCCGTGGCAGCTGCAGCTGTCCGCTGGCCGTGACGACGCCATCGGTGAAGTAGCCGGCGGTGTAGCGCCCGAGCACGTTGCCGAGATATGCGGAAAAGCGCAGGTCGTCCTTGGCGCCGATCGGAACGATGCCATTGGCCCCGATCGCGGCGCCGAGCTTCTGGCTGCGCGCGGCGGGGTTGGCTGCGGAGTCGACGCGCACCTGGCGCACGAGTCCCGCGATGCTGTACCGGCCGGCCGCCGTGTTCAGGCGGATCCTTGTGGTGAGATCCGGCAGTCGATCGTCGTCGGCCCGGAATGCCGCGCCGCCCGGCAGCGACGCGACCGTCTCGGGATTCTCCAGCGCGATCGACCAATCGCCGTCGGCAAACGGCTGCGTCCAGCGCAGCTGTGCCTGACGGGCAAAGATCTGGCCCACGGTTCCGCCGAAGTCCACCGTCTCCGGATAGGCGTCGACGTCGGAGAACGTCGTCCAGGTCTGCCCGAACAGCCATCCGCCCAGTGTGCCGTACGCGTGGCGCAGGCGCAGGTTGCTGGAATTGCTGACGCTTTCGTTGCCGCTCGCGCCGAACAGATCGAATTCCAGATAGGTCCCGAGATCGCCGCGGTTGGTCGGCGTGCTGGTCTTGAAGAACAGGCGCGACTGGCGCGCGTGAAGCGTGACCTGATTGCGATCGTTCGCTGCTGCGCCAGGTCCGACCGGAATGCTGCCCGGTTCGAGCTCCTGGTCGCCTGTGCTGTCGACGCCGGCGCTGCGATCGCTGTAGATGGCGTCCAGCTTCACGTAGCCGCCGAGCGTGATTGACGTATCGGAACCGGGCAGCTTGAACGAGCCCTTGGTGGCGCCGCCGGTGACGGCATTGCCGGCAGTGCCGGCGGATGTCGCGCGCTCGAGTTCCGCGACCTGTCGATGCAACGCATCGACCCGGTCCTTCAGGTCCTGCAGTTCGTCGGCGTGCGCCGCCGCCGACATCGTGATCACAAACAGCACGGAAGCGATCGCGACGCAATTGCGCTGCGATGAGAAGACATCCATGGTCACTCCATTCGAGAGAGGGTCAGAGGTGGATCCGCGCGCACGGATCGCGCAGACGCCGCGTGCGGCGGGCGAGTCGGGATCGATCGAAAAGGCGCATGGCCGCTGGCGCGGCCATGCGGGAGGTGCATCAGCGCACGCCGGCGCTGTCGACGTTGGCCGACATGTCCGGTTTGCACTTTTCAGCGGCGGCCTGGGCAGTCAGCGCGGGGTACAGGTCGTGATTCGTGATGCCCCAGTTGTCGGCGACCTCGCCGTCGCTGCAGCGCGCCTGCTCCAGTTCGGACATCACCTGCGCACGCGTCTTGCCGGACGCAACCATCGTGTGCGCGTAGCGCCAGGGAGAGCGCTCGCGCAATGTGAGGCCGGACTCGTCGGCGATGGTGTCGCCGTTGAGCACCGCTTCGGCGTACTCCTGACGTACCTGTTCGCGCGTCTTGCCAGGCGCAGCGGCGGTCTGCGGGAAGCGCCAGGGAAAGCGCTCGCGCCGGGTCAGGCCGGACTCGTCGTCGCTGATCTCGCCGTTGCGCACGGCTTCCGCGAGTTCCTGGTGCACCTGTTCGCGTGTCTTGCCGGCCGTCGTGGCCACGGGCGGATAGCGCCACGGATAGCGCTCGCGCAATGTGAGGCCGGATTCGTCGGCGATGGTGTCGCCATTGCGGATCGCTTCCGCGAGTTCTTGCTGCACCTGGGCGCGGGTCTTCGCGCCCTGCGCGTGGGCCGGCGCTCCGACGGCCACGGCAGCGATGAAGAGAAGCGCACCAGAGAGGGGAAGGCATTTCATTTCAGGTCCTTTCGGAAAAGAGATCGGCATTTCGCTTACCGATCACGCTCGTGAATCGAGCCGCGTCTTGCAGGACCGGCGCATGGCGACGGCTATTCCATCGTCGGCCGCCTTGCGCACCCCGATGCGGGATCAGCCACGTCGCGGTGGAATAAGCGCCCCGCGGTCCAGGTATTGGCAGGCAACGGCCGCGGAATCCTCCGCGCCGTGATTGCGCAGGAGCCCGAATCTCAATGAGTTCCCTTGTGAAGCTTTTCGCCGTCGCCGCGACCTTTGGCGTGTGCGCCGCCGCGCATGCGGCCGGCGACGCCGACCGCGGACGCACGCTGTATCAGGCGCGCTGCACCGCATGCCACTCGCTCGACTACAACGGGGTCGGACCGGCGCATCGCGGCGTCTACGGCCGCGCCGCGGGCACGGCGCCGGGTTACGCCTACTCGCCTGCGCTGAAATCGACGCGACTGTCCTGGAACGACGAAACGCTCGATCGCTGGCTGGCCGACCCGGAGAAGGTCGCGCCGGGGCAGCGCATGGGCGTGAACGTGCCCGACGCGCAGGACCGCGCTGACCTGATCGCGTACCTGAAACAGAACGCCGCGGCGAAGTGACCGCATGCGACCGGACGGAATAGATCCGCCCTGCGGCCGGTACGACGAAATGAGGGCGCTGGTGCAAGGTGCAAGGCGGCGCTCCTTCAACTTCAACGGGAGACGGCAAGATGGAGCGTCGTGATTTTCTGGCACTGACCGCGGTTGGCGGCGGTGCCGTGTTTGCATCGGCCCTGGCGGGTTGCGCGAGCAGCGCCGCAACCGCCATGGCTGCGGAAGGTACTTATAAGGACTTCTACTTTGTGCAGCTTTCGGATTCCCACTGGGGTTTCCAGGGGCCGCCGAATCCGGATGCGTCTGGCACGCTGCGCAAGGCGGTCGCCGCCGTCAACGCGCTGCCGCTGCAACCCGACTTCATCGTCTTCACCGGAGACCTGACGCACACGACCGACGACCCCGCGGAGCGGCGGCGCCGCATGGCCGAGTTCAAGTCGATCGTCGCGGACCTGAAGGTGCAGGAGGTCCACTTCATGCCGGGCGAGCACGACGCGTCGCTCGACCGCGGCGCCGCCTTCAGGGAATTCTTCGGCGACAGCTTCTACACGTTCGACCACAAGGGCGTGCACTTCATCGCGCTCGACAACGTATCCGATCCGGGCGCGAAGATCGGCGACGAGCAGCTCGCGTGGCTGCGCGACGACCTGTCGAAGCAGCGCAAGGACGCGCCGATCGTCGTGCTGACGCACCGGCCGCTGTTCGACCTCGTGCCGAAGTGGGACTGGGCCACGCGCGACGGCGCGCAGGCGATCGAACTGCTGATGCCGTACCGCAACGTGACAGTGTTCTACGGCCACATCCATCAGGAACACCACCACATGACCGGGCACATCGCCCACCACGCGGCCAAGTCGCTGATCTTTCCGCTGCCGGCCCCCGGTTCGCAGGACAAGCGCCTGCCATTGCCTTGGGATCCAGCGGCGCCCTACAAAGGCCTTGGATTTCGTGAGGTTGAAATCGAAGACGCTGGCGCGGCTGCCAAACTCGCCGAGTTTCCGGTGGTGCGCGCATGATCTCGCTGCGCAGAAGACGGATCCTGAGCGGGGGGCTGGCGGTTGGGAGCGCGGCCCTCGCGGCGGGCGTGTTGGGACGGCGCGCACTCGCGCAGACCGGGGCGGCGCGGGTGATCGAGATGACCGCGCGCCGTTTCCAGTTCGAACCGAACGAGATCCCGCTGCGGGCCGGCGAGCGCGTGGTGCTCGCCATCCGCTCGATCGACTTCGTCCACGGGATGAACATCCCCGATCTGGGTGTAAGAAAAGACCTGGTGCCGGGACAGATCACACGTCTGGAACTGCGACCCATGGAGCCCGGCGTGATCGATTTCCTTTGCGACAACTTCTGCGGTGACGGCCACGAAACGATGAACGGCCGGTTCATCGTCTCCGCGTAGGCCGCCAGGTGGAGGAGCGCGGTGAATTCGAGACCCGGGTGCTGCCGCACCTGGATGCGGCGTACAACCTGGCGCGCTGGCTGCTGCGCGACGAGCGCGCGGCCGAGGATGCCGTGCAGGAGGCGGCGCTGCGCGCATTCCGCTACCTCGGTTCGTTGCGCGGCGACGACGCCAAGCCCTGGCTGCTGGGCATCGTGCGCAACACCTGCTTTACGATGTTCGAGCGCCGGCGCGACGCGCCCGAACAGATCGGGCTCGAGGACGCCGGCATCGAAGTCGAGCAGATCGCCGAACCGAGCGCGAGCGCGGATCCGGCCGCGACCCTGGAGCGGCGCGACGAGCGCGCCCGCGTCGACGCGGCAATCCGCGCGCTGCCGCCGGCGCTGCGCGAGGTGATCGTGCTGCGCGAGCTCGAGGGACTCGAGTATTCCGAGATCGCGCG
>JBLMYK010000137.1:0-7465 GCA_050258235.1 Gemmatimonadota bacterium
GCTGGGCGGGGTGGCGGAGAAGACGCGCGAGGCGATGCTGGTGTGCGAGGCCGCCGGCTTCGACGTCGTGATCGTCGAGACGGTCGGCGTCGGCCAGAGCGAGACCGCGGTCGCGGGCATGACCGACATGTTCGTGCTGATGCAGTTGCCGAACGCCGGCGACGACCTGTAGGCGATCAAGAAGGGCGTGACGGAGCTGGCGGACCTCGTGCTGATCAACAAGGCTGATCTGGATCAGGCCGCGGCCACGCGTGCGCAGGCCCAGATCACATCGGCGCTGCGACTATTCGGCCTGCACGGAAACCTCGAGCATGGACACGACCAGCCGCAGGTGATGCCGGTAAGCGCGCTCGCCGCCGACGGAATCGACCGCTTCTGGGCCGCGGTCGAGCGCTTCCGCGCCCGGCAGACCGCGTCCGGTGCGCTGGCGGCACGGCGCCATGCGCAGGACCAGGCGTGGATGTGGGAGCGCATCGAGGCGGGACTCAAGCAGCGCTTCCGCAGCCACGTGCGCGTGAAGGCAGCGCTGCCGGAAATGATGGAACAGGTGAAGAAGGGCCACGTTGCCGCATCGGTCGCCGCGCGCCGGCTGCTCGACCTGCTGGACTGACCGCATTCGACGAGGACACGACGTCATGCACGACATCATCGAACGACTCGAGAAGAAGCGCGCCGCCGCGCGGCTGGGGGGCGGCCGGAAACGGATCGACGCACAGCATGCGAAGGGCAAGCTCACGGCGCGCGAGCGCCTGGAACTGCTGCTCGACGAAGGCAGCTTCGAGGAATGGGACATGTTCGTCGAGCATCGCTGCGTCGATTTCGGCATGGCCGACAACAAGGTGCCGGGCGATGGTGTCGTCACCGGGTACGGCACGATCAACGGCCGCATGGTGTTCGTGTTCAGCCAGGATTTCACGGTGTTCGGCGGTGCGCTGTCGGAGGCTCATGCGGAGAAGATCTGCAAGGTCATGGACCACGCGATGAAGGTCGGCGTGCCGGTGATCGGCCTGAACGACTCGGGGGGGGCGCGCATCCAGGAGGGCGTGGCTTCGCTCGCCGGCTACGCGGACGTGTTCCAGCGCAATGTCCTCGCCTCGGGCGTGATTCCGCAGATCAGCATGATCATGGGCCCGTGCGCGGGGGGTGCGGTGTACAGCCCGGCGATGACGGACTTCATCTTCATGGTCAAGGACAGCGCCTACATGTTCGTGACCGGCCCCGAGGTGGTGAAGACCGTCACGCACGAGGAGGTCACCGCGGAGGAACTCGGCGGCGCGGTTTCGCACACCGCGCGCTCGGGCGTGGCCGACCTCGCGTTCGAAAACGACGTCGAGGCGCTGCTGATGCTGCGGCGGCTGTACAACTACCTGCCGCTGAACAACCGCGAGAAGCCGCCGGTGCGGCGCACCGACGATCCCGCCGACCGCATGGACATGTCGCTCGACACCCTGGTGCCGTCGAATCCGAACAAGCCGTACGACATGAAGGAGCTGATCATCAAGACGGTCGACGATCGCGATTTCTTCGAGATCCAGCCCGACTATGCGAAGAACATCGTCGTCGGCTTCGCGCGCATGGACGGACAAACGGTCGGCATCGTCGCCAACCAGCCGCTGGTGCTGGCCGGCTGCCTCGACATCAAGAGTTCGATCAAGGCGGCGCGCTTCGTGCGCTTCTGCGACGGGTTCAACATCCCCGTGATCACCTTCGTCGACGTGCCCGGCTTCATGCCCGGCACCGCGCAGGAATACGGCGGCATCATCAAGCACGGCGCCAAGCTGCTGTATGCGTTCGCCGAGTGCACGGTGCCGAAGGTCACCGTGATCACGCGCAAGGCCTACGGCGGCGCCTACGACGTGATGAGCTCGAAGCATCTGCGCGGCGACGTGAATCTGGCGTGGCCGCACGCGGAGATCGCGGTGATGGGCCCGAAGGGCGCGGTCGAGATCATCTTCCGCGAGGACAAGAACGACCCGGACAAGCTCGCCGCGCGCGAGGCCGAATACAAGGCGCGCTTCGCCAACCCGTTCGTCGCCGGCGCGCGCGGCTTCATCGACGACGTGATTCAGCCGCACGAGACGCGCAAGCGCATCTGCCGCTCGCTGGTGATGTTGCGCAACAAGAAGCTGGAAAACCCGTGGCGCAAGCACGGGAACATTCCGCTCTGAGCGCCGGGGGAGGAGAACATGTTCAGCAAGATCCTGATCGCCAACCGCGGGGAGATTGCCTGCCGCGTGATCAAGACGGCGAAGAAGATGGGCATCAAGACGGTCGCGGAGTATTCGGAGGCCGACCGCGATGCGCTGCACGTGGAGCTGGCGGACGAAGCGGTGCCGATCGGCGGTGCGCCGAGCCGCGAGTCGTACCTGGTGATGGACAAGATCATCGGCGCGTGCAAACAGACGGGCGCTCAGGCGGTGCACCCCGGCTACGGCTTCCTTTCGGAGAACGAGGAGTTCGCACGCCGCATCGAGGAAGAGGGCATCGTCTTCATCGGCCCCAAGCATTACTCGATCGCGGCGATGGGCGACAAGATCGCCTCGAAGAAGCTCGCGCTCGAGGCGAAGGTCAACGTGATCCCCGGCCACAACGCGGCGATCGAAACGCCCGAGCAGGCGGTCGAGATCGCGCGCCAGATCGGCTACCCGGTCATGATCAAGGCCAGTGCCGGCGGCGGCGGCAAGGGACTGCGCGTTGCGACGAGCGATCGCGAGGCCTTCGAAGGCTTTACGTCATGCCGCAACGAGGCGCGCGCCGCGTTCGGCGACGATCGCGTGTTCGTCGAGAAGTACATCGAAGAGCCGCACCACATCGAGATCCAGGTGCTCGGCGATGCGCACGGCAACTGCGTATACCTGTGGGAGCGCGAGTGCTCGATCCAGCGCCGCCACCAGAAGGTGATCGAGGAAGCGCCGTCGCCGTTCATCTCGGACGCGACACGGCGCGCGATGGGCGAGCAGGCGGTCGCGCTCGCGCGCGCGGTCAAGTATCAGACCGCCGGCACGGTCGAGTTCGTGGTGGGCCGAGACCAGAGCTTCTACTTCCTCGAAATGAACACTCGGCTGCAGGTCGAGCACCCGGTGACCGAATGCATCACCGGGCTGGATCTCGTCGAGCTGATGCTGCGTGTCGCCGCGGGCGAGAGGCTGCCGTTCGCGCAGGCGGACATCAGGCGCAACGGCTGGGCGATGGAGTGCCGCATCAACGCCGAGGATCCGCTGCGCGGCTTCCTGCCGTCGACCGGGCGCCTGGTCGAGTTCCAGCCGCCGGAATGCACGATCTTCGCCGCCGGCGCGCCGGCCAACACCGGGGTGCGCGTCGATACCGGCGTGTACGAGGGCGGCGAGATCCCCATGTACTACGACTCGATGATCGCCAAGCTGATCGTGCACGGCACCGATCGCCGCGACGCAATCGAGCGGATGCGCGACGCGCTCAACGCGTTCGTGATCCGCGGCGTCAGCTCGAACATCGCGTTCCAGGCGGCGCTGCTGAACCATCCGCAGTTCGTCGCCGGTCAGTACAACACCGGCTTCATTCCGCAGTACTACCCGCGTGGCTTCAAGGGGGTGGAGCCGAGCGAGGCCAACACCGAAGCGCTGCTCGCGGTGGCCGCGATCGTGCATCGGCGCATGCGCGAGCGCGCGGTGCGCATCACCGGGCAGCTGCCGGGACACGAGGTCAGGCCGCCCGCGCAGTTCGTGGTGCGCCTCGGCGACGCCGCGAACACGGTCAGCGTCGCGCCGTTCGACGGCGGCTACAAGGTGACCTGCGATGGCCGCACCCATACGCTGACCACCGACTGGCAGCTGCGCGACACGCGTTTCATCGGACGTCTCGACGGCAAGCCGCTGATGCTGCAGATCGACCGCGTCGGGTTGCGCTACCGGCTGACGCACAACGGCGTGCAGCTCGAAGCGCAGGTGCTGTCGCCGCGCGCCGACGAGCTGCTGCGCAAGATGCCGGTCAAGGCGCCGCCGGACATGAGCGCGTTCCTGCTGTCCCCGATGCCCGGGCTGCTCGTCGACCTCGCGGTGGCGCCCGGACAGGAGGTGAAAGCCGGCCAGCGGCTGGCGGTGATCGAGGCGATGAAGATGGAAAACGTGCTGTACGCGACCGCCGATACGGTGGTCGACCAGGTGCTGGCACAGAAGGGCGACAGCCTCGCGGTCGATCAGCCGATCGTGCGATTCAAGGTGGCGGCATGAGCAAACCCTTCAGGGTGCTCGGCATCCAGCAGATCGCGATCGGCGGGCCCGACAAGGGGCGGCTCAGATCGCTGTGGATCGACGTGCTCGGGCTTACGGTGAAAGGCAATTTCGTCTCCGAGCGCGAGAACGTCGACGAGGACATCTGCGCGCTGGGCGCCGGAGCCAACGAGGTCGAGGTCGACCTGATGCAGCCGCTCGATCCGGGTAAGAAGCCCGCGGTGCACGCCACCCCGCTGAATCATGTCGGGCTGTGGGTCGACGATTTGCCGGCTGCGGTCGCGTGGATGACTGCGCACGGCGTGCGCTTCGCGCCGGGCGGCATCCGCAAGGGCGCCGCCGGCTACGACATCTGCTTCATCCACCCGAAGGCGAACGACGAGTTTCCCATCGGCGGCGAGGGCGTGCTGATCGAACTGGTGCAGGCGCCGCCGGAAGTGGTGCGGGCACTATCGGGCGGGTGAATTTCGTTGCCGGTTGCCGGTTGCTGGTTGTTCGTTGCTCGTCGAGCGTGCGCCGCCCGAAGTCAGCGGACAACCGACAACCGACAACTGATGACTGAGAACTGACTTTGGTTGCCGGTTGCTAGTTGCTGGTTGCTCGTCGGGCGCGCCCGTCCGACCGTCAACGGACAACGGAGAACCGACAACCGACAACCGTCAACTGACAACGACGATCACGCCGCTTCGCCCAGATATGCCTCGCGCACCTTGGCGTCGTGCAGCAGGTCGGCCGCGGCGCCGGTCAGCGTGACCAGTCCGGAATCCATCACGTAGGCGCGGTGCGCTGACTCCAGCGCCAGGCGCGCGTTCTGTTCGACCAGCAGCACCGGGATCTTCTGCGCCGACACGTCGCGCACGACCTCGAACACCTTCTCGACCATCAGCGGCGAAAGCCCCATCGACGGCTCGTCCATCAGCAGCAGTTTCGGCCGGCTCATCAGCGCGCGCGCCATCGCCAGCATCTGCTGCTCGCCGCCCGACAGCGTGCCCGCCAGCTGGCGCGCGCGCTCGCGCAGGCGCGGAAATGTCTCGAACATGCGCTCCATGTCGGCGCTGATTCCAGCGCGATCGTTGCGCGCGAACGCGCCCATCTGCAGGTTTTCGGTCACCGTCATGCGCGCGAACACGCCGCGCCCCTCGGGCACCATCGCCAGGCCGCGCGTCAGCAACTGGTGCGGCGCCCTTCCGCGCGTGGTCTGCCCCATGTATTCGATATTGCCGCTCCACGCCTGGGTGCCGGTGATCGCCTTCAGCGTGGTCGTCTTGCCGGCGCCGTTGGCACCGATCAGCGTCACGAGCTCGCCCGCGCGCACCTCGAGGTCGACTCCCTTGACCGCCTGGATGCCCCCGTAGGCGACCTTCAGTCCGGAAACCTTCAGCACGACGTCGGTCATGCCGCCTCCTGTCCTGCGGCCGGTTTGTGCGCGCCGCCCAGGTAAGCCTCGATCACGGCGGGATTGCGCTGGACGTCGGCCGGCGTGCCTTCGGCAATAGTCTTGCCATAGTCGAGCACCGTCACGCGGTCGCACAGCCCCATCACGAGCTTCACGTCGTGTTCGATCAGCAGGATCGTCGCGCCGTCCTTGCGGATGTTCGACAGCAGTCCGCGCAGCGCGACCTTCTCGGTCGCATTCATGCCGGCCGCAGGTTCGTCGAGCGCGAGCAGCTTCGGGTCGGTGGCCAGCGCGCGCGCGATCTCCAGCCGGCGCTGGTCGCCGTAGGCGAGGGTGCGCGCCTGATAGTCGGCGTAGCGCGCGATGCCGACATAGTCGAGCAGTTCGAGCGCCCGCTTCTTGATCGCAGCCTCTTCTTCCCGCGTTGCGCGCGTCCGCAGGACCGCGCCCAGCGCCGTCGCCTTGGTCCGCACGTGGCGGCCGACCATCACGTTTTCGAGCGCAGTCATCTCGGGAAACAGGCGGATGTTCTGGAACGTGCGCGCGATGCCCGCTTCGGCGACCTTGTGCGGCTCGCTCGGCGAATAGGGCTTGCCGTCGAGTTCGAAGGTGCCGGAGTCGGGCTGGTACAGCCCGGTGATGACGTTGAAGAACGTGGTCTTGCCGGCGCCATTGGGTCCGATCAGGCCGTAGATCTGCCGGCGCTCGATGTGGATGCCGACCTCGGACAACGCCTGCAAGCCGCCGAAGCGCTTGTTGACGTTCTTGACGTTGAGGATCGTGTCGCTCATCGGATCGCCGTCCACTCAGGCGGTCTTCGGTCTGCCGGGCCGCGCGGCGGGATTCATGCCGTGCTCCGGCGCTGGCCACAGGCCCTTCGGTCGGTACAGCATGATGAACACCATCGCCAGCCCGTAGAGCAGCATCCGAAGCACTTCGGCGTCTACCAGCACCTTGCCGAACAACTGCTCCTGGACCGGGACCACCGTGTAGCGCAGCACTTCGGGAAACATCGACAGCAGCACGGCGCCCAGGATCACGCCCGGAATGTGGCCCAGTCCTCCCAGTACGATCATCGACAGGACGATGATCGATTCCATCAGCGAGAACGACTCCGGCGACACGAACCCCTGGAACGCCGAGAACATGGCGCCGGACACACCGCCGAAAGTCGCGCCGAGAGCGAACGCGAGCAGCTTCACATTGCGCACGTTGATTCCCATCGCCTTGGCGGCGATGTCGTCTTCGCGGATCGCCATCCAGGCGCGGCCGAGGCGCGAATCCTGCAGGCGGATGCAGATGATGATCGCGACGATCATCAGGAGCAGGAACAGGTAGTAGTACATGTACACGGACGGCAGAGTCAGGCCGAACAGGTGCTGCGTCTTGGAAAAGTCGATGCCGGCGACCTTCACCGGATCGATCAGCGTGATGCCCTGCGGGCCGTTGGTGAAGTTGTACGGCGCGTTCAGGTTGTTCAGGAAGATGCGGATGATCTCGCCGAAACCGAGCGTGACGATCGCCAGGTAATCGCCGCGCAGCTTGAGCACGGGTGCGCCGAGCACGACGCCGAAGAACGCGGCGAGCGCGGCGCCGAGCGGGATCGACAGCCAGATCGAGCTGTGCAGCCCGTTCGGAAACAGCGCCGCCATCGTGGCGAAGTTGTTCATCAGGTGCGGTGACGCGAGCAGCGCGTACATGTAGGCGCCGACTGCATAGAACGCGATGTAGCCGAGGTCGAGCAGGCCGGCGAATCCGACGACGATGTTCAGGCCGAGGGCGAGCAGGCAGTAAAGGATGGCGTAGTTGGTGATCCGTACCCAGCTCGTGCCGGCTTGCGCGAGGAGGAACGGCAGCACGG
>JBLMYK010000138.1:0-8948 GCA_050258235.1 Gemmatimonadota bacterium
TGCGCGGTGCTGTGGTCGCTCGGCTACCGCTACTCGTTCTGGCACAACCTGAACAAGCTCGACGATGCGGAGGATCGCGCCGAGACGATCCTGGCCCGGATCGGCCTGCGACGGCGGCGCAGTGTCGCGGCGGGGCTGCTGACGTATGCCGAGCAGCGGGCGCTCGAGATCGGCATCACGATCGCCGGCGACGCAAGCGTGATCCTGCTCGACGAGCCGACCGCCGGCATGAGCCGCAGCGAGTCGGCGCATGCGGTGGCGCTGATCCGGGACGTCACCCAGGGCAAGACGCTGCTGATGGTCGAGCACGACATGAGCGTCGTGTTCGGCCTCGCCGATCGGATCTCCGTCGTCGTGTACGGCGAGATCATCGCCACCGGCGCCCCGGCCGAGATTCGCGCCGATGCGCGCGTGAAGGAAGCCTATCTCGGCACGCAGGCGGAGGGGCACTGATGCTCGAAGTCCGCAACCTGCAGGCCTTCTACGGCAAGAGTCATGTGCTGCACGGCGTCGACCTGGACGTCGGGGAGGGCGAGATCGTCAGCCTGCTCGGCCGCAACGGCGTGGGCCGCTCGACGACGGCGAAGGCGATCATGGGCATGGTCGATTGCACCGGAACGGTACGCTTCAAGGGGCGTGAACTGACGGCGCTGAAGACATTCCAGATTGCCCATGCCGGCATCGGCTACGTCCCGGAGAGCCGCGACATCTTTCCGACCCTGACCGTGGAAGAGAATCTCCGGCTGGGACTGAAGCGGCGCGCCCCCGGGCGCTGGACCTATGCGGACTGCTATCGCTTGTTCCCTCGCCTGCAGGAGCGGGCGCACACCCAGGCCGGCGTGCTGTCGGGGGGAGAACAGCAGATGCTGACGCTGGCGCGCACGATGATGGGCAATCCGGAGCTGGTGATCATCGACGAGCCCACCGAAGGGCTGGCACCGAAGATCGTCGAGCAGGTCGCGGTCTTCCTGCGCGAACTGAAGGAACACGGCGTCTCGATCCTGCTGATCGAACAGAAGCTGACGATCGCGCTTGCCATCTCGCAGCGGCTGTACGTCATGGGCCACGGCCACATGGTGTTCGAGGGGACGCCCGACAGCCTGAAGGCGAACAAGCTGATCCGGCAGGAGTGGCTGGAAGTGTGAACCGCGGGCCGTCTGCAGCGTCGAATTGCCTGCGATGCATCAAATGAGCGGCGCGGATGTGTTTGCACGCGACGCGTTGCGCTGCTACAAACGTTGCCGCGACGCGCAAATCGGAACAACAATGCGGGTGGTCGAACCGATCGAGGGATATCCCGGCGCCTCCGCCGGCGCGCATCCGAACTCTCTGTGGCGGAATCGGCGGCTGATCGCTTTCCTGGCCGTCTTCGCGCTGGTTTGCGCGATCGGATTGGGTTACACGTTCCTGCGCACGCCCGAGTACCGTGCGACGGCGCGGCTGGAGATCGTGCCGGCAGAAGCCCTGCAGAACCGCGCCCCGCAGATCGGCGTTCCACAACCGGCGTCGGCGCAGAACGAGCGCTCCACCGGTCCGGCAAGCCCCTTCCTGACCGAGATCGAGTTCCTGACCAGCCGACCGTTGCTGGAACAGCTGCTGCAGCGGATCCAGGCCGCCGGCCTGGCTGATTCGCTTGGCAGCGCCGATCCGATCGGCGCGCTGCTGCAGGCGATCTCGGTGACGCCGGTCCCCGGCACCCAGGTCGTACAGATGGCCGCGGTCGGCGAAAAGCCGGACGTGCTGGCATTCGCGCTCAATGGCCTGATGGATATCTATCGCGGGCACGTCGCGGCGCGCTACCGCAACACGTCGAGCGAAGATCTGGCGCAGGCGCGCGAGGAAGCTCAGAAGTACGAGACGGCAGTGAAGGACAAGCGGCGCGCGATGGAGGCATTCCGGCTGCGCTACAACATCGTTTCGCTCGAGCGGGACGAGAACGAGGCGCTTTCGCGCGCCAAGGGCCTGGGCGTGTCGCTGAACGCTGCGGAGGAAAAGGCGGTCGCGGCCGAGGCGAAGCTGCGCACGCTGCGGGAGGCGGTTGCCGCCGGCAAGGCGCCGGTACGCGCGCGCGACAACCCGACGCTGGCAAACGTCGAAGCCCGGCTGTCGCAGGCGCGCGAGGAAATGCGCCAGCTCGAACGCAGCTTCACCGAGGACTATCTCACCAAGGATCCGGCGGCGCGCACGCTGCGCACGCGCATCGCCGAGCTGGAGGCACAGGTCAAGCGCGAACGGATCGCCAGCCAGGAGGCCAATCTTGCCGACGCGGAAGAAGAAGCGACACGCATGCGCGACAGCGTCGAGCAGCTGAAGCGGCAGATGTCGAGCGATCGGCAGGCGATGCAGGCATTTTCGGCCCGCTTCAGCGAATACAAGGCGATGCAGGACGAGCTCACGGACCTCGAAGGGCTGGCACGCGGTGCGAACGAAAAGGCCGTTCGCCTGGAAGCGAGCGACCGCGCACGCCGACCCGAGGCGAAGATCATCGAAGCGGCGATCACGCCGACGGAGCCGTGGCGCCCGCTGTACCTGCGCGACTCGGCGATCACCGTCGGCGCAGCGGTCGTGCTGGGATTTCTCGCCGCCTGGCTGACCGCTTTCCTGACCCGGCGCGAGGAGACGCCCAGCGTGGTGGTTGCACCAACGGCCGTGGCTTATCCGGTGCCGCTCGGGCTGCAGCACGCGGCGTCGGCGTTCGACCACCCGGCTCTGGCGCAGGGGGCTGCGCCCGCGCTGCAGCTGCCGGCTGCGTTGCCCACACGAGAACTGGACGAGGCCGAGGTGGCGGCGCTGCTTGCCAGCGCCGATGATGCGTCGCGTCTCGCGCTGGCCTTGCTGGTGAGCGGCGTGGCACCCGACGAACTGCTCTCGCTGCGCTGGCGCGACGTGCAGCCCGACGCCGGCACGATCCGGATCGGCGCCCCCGCTGCCCGAGAGTTCCCGTTGACGGAGGAGCTGTCCGCGATCGCGGCGCCGGGCTGCGCCGCGTATGCCGCGGATGCCTGCCTTGTTCCTGCGCAGGGCGGAAGCGCGCCTTCCAACGATGATCTTGCGGCGCTGGTCGCCTACGCAAGCCACGATGCCGGACTGGTGCAGGCCGCCGAGGTGACGCCCGCCGTGCTGCGGCACACGTATCTGGCGTTCATGGCGCGGCAGGGAGTGCGGTTCACGGAGTTATCGCGCATCGTCGGACCGCTGCCGGCGGCCGTGATCGGCTCATACGGTTCCCTCGCGCCGGAAGGGACGCGCCGCGCGCTGGCCGAGATCGAGCGCATGCATCCGGGATTAAGACGCTGGCGCAACCAGCCGGGGGATGCGCAGCAGAGCGAATAGGGAAGTACGGGAACTGCAACGGGGAGGTGCCGTGAAGGTCTGGTCGGAAATCAGAAACGATGTGGCGGTGCTGCAGATCGACAATCCGCCCGTCAATGGGCTGAGTCACGCGACGAGGAACGGGTTGCGCGCAGGTCTGCAGCACGCGCTCGACAATCCTCGTGTCAACGCGATCGTGATCACCGGCACCGGCACGGTGTTCTCCGGCGGCGCCGATATCCGCGAGTTCAACACCCCGGCCGCGCTGGCGGAGCCGAACCTGCTGCAGGTGATCGAAGCGGTCGAAGGTTCGTACAAGCCGGTGATCGCGGCGATCAACGGTGTCTGCATGGGAGGCGGACTCGAGCTTGCGCTCGCCTGTCATTACCGCGTCGCCACGCCGAATGCGTCGATGGCGCTGCCGGAGGTCAAGCTGGGGTTGATCCCGGGAGCCGGCGGAACGCAGCGGCTGCCGCGCGCGGTCGGCGCGGACAAGGCGCTGCGGATGATCACCAGCGGCGAGCCGATCCCGGCTGACGACGCGCTCACGCACGGACTGGTCGACCGAGTGGTTCCGGACACGACCTTCCAGGGCGTGCTCGACTTCGCGCACGAGGTCGCCGACACCTCACCACTGCCCAAACTGCGCAACCGCACGCCGGAGTTGCCGGCCGGCATCGATGCGGCGTCGTTCTTCGCGGGGGCGCGGGTGCAGGTCGGACGCGCGGCGCGTGGGCTGACTGCGCCGATGAAATGCGTCGATGCGGTCGAGGCAGCGGTGCTGCGGCCCTTCGACGAGGGTCTGGCGTTCGAACGCCAGCTCTTCGTCGAGCGGGTGCAGTCGGCCGAATCGAAGGCGCTGCGCCACGCGTTCTTCAGCGAACGCGAGGCGGCGAAGATTCCCGACGTTCCGGAAGGAACCGCGACGCGGCCAATCCGGCGCGCCGCGATGGTGGGCTTCGGCACGATGGGCGGCGGCATCGCAATGTGCTTCGCCAATGCCGGCATACCGGTGACCGTGCTCGAGACAACGCAGGCGGCGCTCGACAAGGGGCTCGCGACCTGTCGCGCGAACTGGGAGGCAACCGCGCGCAAGGGCCGGCTGACCGCCGAACAGGTCGAGCAGCGGATCGCGCTGATCGCGCCGACGCTCAACCTGGAAGATCTGAAGGATGCCGACATCGTGATCGAGGCGGCCTTCGAGGACCTCGCGGTCAAGCAGGACCTGTTCCGCAGGCTCGATCGCGTGATGAAGCCGGGCGCGATCCTTGCCACCAACACCTCGACCCTGGACGTCGATGCGATTGCCGCGGTGACGCGCCGCCCGCAGGACGTGATTGGCACGCACTTCTTCAGCCCGGCCAATGTGATGCGGCTGCTCGAAGTGGTTCGCGCGCGGCGTACCGGCAAGGATGTGCTCACGACCGTGATGAAGCTCGCGCGTCCGCTGAAGAAAGTGGCGGTGGTCGCCGGCGTGTGCGATGGCTTCATCGGCAACCGGATGCTCGAGCAGTACATCCGGCAGTCGCTGTTCCTGATCGACGAAGGCGCGAGCCCGCAGAAGATCGACGCCGCGCTCACCAAGTTCGGGATGGCGATGGGGCCGTTTGCCATGTACGACATGGCCGGGATGGACATCGGCTACGCGATACGGCAGCGGCGCTACAAGGAGAAGCCCCACCTGACGTACTCGCGGATCGGCGATCGCGTGGTCGAGCTCGGCCGGCTGGGACAGAAAACCGGCAAGGGCTGGTATCGCTACGAGCCCGGCAACCGCACACCGATCCCCGACCCGGAGATCGACGCCCTGATCGACGCTTATCGCAAGGAGATCGGCATCAGGCCGCGCGCGATTTCGGACGAGGAGATCGTGCAGCGCTGCGTATACGCGCTGGTCAACGAGGGAGCCCGCATTCTGGAAGAGGGCATCTCGCTGCGCGCCAGCGACATCGACGTGGTCTATCTGGCCGGGTACGGATTCCCGCTCGCGACCGGCGGTCCGATGTTCTACGCGCAGACGGTCGGCCTGGAGCGCGTGATCAAGACGATGGAACGGTTCGCCGCGAATGGACATGCGGATCCGGCGTTCTGGAATCCGGCGCCGCGCCTGCGGCGGGCCGCGGTCGAGGGACACTGGTGACGGCGAAGGACCCGTGCGCGCTGTGGACCGTTGAATGGCGCTGATCGACCGGCGACTGCTGCGGTTCCTGCTGTACGACTGGCTCGACGCCGATGCGCTGGCGCAGCGCGATCGTTTCGCCGAGCACTCGCGCGACACGTTCGACGCGATGCTCGAGGCCGCCGATACGCTGGCCTCGAGTGAATTCGCCCCGCACAACCGCGCCGCCGACGTCAGCGAGCCGCGCTTCGATGGCGAGCGGGTGCATCTGATTCCCGAGATCGGGCGCGCGCTCGACGCCTTCGTCGCAGGCGGCTTCATGGGGGCGACCGCCGATGCGGCGTACGGCGGCCTGCAGCTGCCGGCGTTGATCGAAAAGGCATGCTTCGCGCACTTCGACGCCGCCAATGTCGCGACCGCAGCGTACGCGATGCTGACGATCGGCAACGCCAACCTCCTGCTCGCGCACGGCACGGCGCGCCAGATCGACGTGTTCGCGCGTCCGCAGCTCACCGGACGCTTCTTCGGCACCATGTGCCTGTCCGAGCCGCAGGCGGGCTCGTCGCTGTCGGACATCCGCACCCGCGCCGAGCCCGATGGCAGCGGATCCGAAGACTGCCCGCTCGGCGCCCGTTACCGGCTGCGCGGCACGAAGATGTGGATCTCGTGCGGCGAACACGAGCTGAGCGGGAACATCGTGCACCTGGTGCTGGCGAAGGTGCCGCAGGCCGACGGTTCGCTGCCTGCGGGCGTCAAGGGGATTTCGCTCTTCATCGTGCCGCGTGTACTGGTAAGCGACGACGGCTCGCTCGGCGAGCGAAACGATGTCGCGCTGGCAGGGCTGAACCACAAGATGGGCTACCGCGGCACCGTGAACACGGTCCTGAACTTCGGCGAAGGCAGGTTCCGCCCCCAGGGTGGCAGCGGCGCGATCGGCTATCGCGTTGGCGCGGAAGGACAGGGCCTGTCGACGATGTTCCACATGATGAACGAGGCGCGCATCGGCGTCGGGCTCGGCGCGACGATGCTCGGCTACTCCGGATACCGCAGCTCGCTCGAATACGCCCGCCAGCGACCGCAGGGCCGGCCGGTCGGCGCAGGGGGCAAGGATCCCGCGCAGCCGCAGGTGGCGATCATCGAGCACGCCGACGTGCGGCGCATGCTGCTGGCACAGAAGGCCTACACGGAAGGCGCATTGGCGTTGAACCTGTACTGCGCGCGGCTGGTGGACGAGGAAAAGACCGCTGCCGACGCCGCGGATCGTGCGCAGGCAACGCTGCTGCTCGACATGCTGACGCCGATCGCGAAGAGCTGGCCGTCGCAGTGGTGCCTGGAAGCGAACAACCTGGCTATCCAGGTGCTGGGCGGCTACGGCTACACGCGCGACTTTCCGGTCGAGCAGTGCTGGCGCGACAACCGGCTGAACATGATTCACGAGGGAACGCACGGCATCCAGGCGCTCGACCTGCTCGGCCGCAAGGTCGCGATGCAGCAGGGCGCCGGACTCGCGCTGCTGGGCGGGACGATCGCGGCGACGATCGTCCGCGCGGATGCGGCGGCGCATCCGGACACGCGTCGGTTCGCCGCGGATCTGAAGGCTGCGCTGCGCCGGATCGAGCTGGCGACGCGGAAGCTTTGGGAGCTCGGCGATCCCGAAGCCACGCTCGCGCACGCGACCCCCTACATGCAGGCGTTCGGCCACGTCGTGCTTGCGTGGATCTGGCTCGAACTGAGCCTGACCGCGTCGCGCATCCACACGCCGGCCGACGACGATTTCCTGCACGGCATCTGGCATGCGTGTCGCTACTTCTTCGTCTACGAACTGCCGCAGGTGACGGTCTGGCTCGGACCCGCAGAGTCGGGCGACGCCACCCTGATCGAGACGCGCGACGCCTGGCTCTGAGCGCGGCGTCAGCACGCGACGGGTTCTGTTACCTTTGGCGCCGACCAGACCAAGGCAGCGGGGAAACGATGTCCGTCAGAAAGCTGTTCGACCTTTCCGGCCGCACCGCGCTCGTCACGGGCGGGTCGCGCGGACTGGGACTGCAGATCGCCGAGGCGCTCGGAGAGATGGGTGCGCGTCTGATGCTCACGTCGCGCAAGGCCGATGAGCTGGAGGCCGCGGCGAACCACCTGAGGGCGAGCGGCGTCGAGGTCGGTTGGGTTGTCGCCGACGCAGCGAAGCCGGACGAGATCGCGCGGCTCGTGGACGAGACGCTGGAGCACCTCGGTCACGTCGACATCCTGATCAACAACGCCGGCGCCACCTGGGGTGCCCCTGCCGAAGATCATCCGCTCGACGCGTGGGACAAGGTGATGAACCTGAACGTGCGCGGAACGTTCCTGCTGACGCAGGCGATCGGCAAACGCTCGATGATCCCGCGCCGCTCGGGGCGGATCGTCACCGTGGCGTCGATCGCCGGCCTGCGCGGCAATGCACCGGGCACGATGAAGACGCTCGCCTACAACACCAGCAAGGGCGCGCTGGTGAACTTCACGCGCGCGCTGGCGGGAGAGTGGGGACCGTACGGCATCACCGTCAACGCGCTGGCGCCAGGTTTCTTCCCGTCGAAGATGACCAAGGGCGTGCTGCGGCAGTTCGGCGAGGACGCGCTGGCGCGCCACGCACCGCTGCAGCGCCTCGGCGGGGAAGAGGATCTGAAGGGGGCCGCGCTGCTGTTCGCCTCCGACGCCGGCCGCCACATCACCGGGCAGATCCTCGCGGTGGACGGCGGCGTGTCCGCGGTCTGAGCGGCGCGATGCTGGGCGACCTGGACAGCATTCCGTTCATGCGCGACCTAGGCGTGCGGCTGCTGCGAGCCGGGCAGGGCGAGGCGGAGATCGCGCTCGACCTGGCGGAGCGGCACATGAACAGCTGGGGCGTCGGCCACGGCGGCGTCGTGATGTCGCTGCTGGATGTCGCGATGGCGCGTGCCGGCAAGTCGCTGGTGGATGCCAGGGCCGGCGCCGATGTCGGCAGCGTCACCGTCGAGATGAAGACGAGCTTCTTCCGGCCCGCACGCGGGCGCGTCGTCGCGCTGGGCCGCGTTCTGCACCGGTCGACCACGATGGCCTACTGCGAGGCCGAACTGCGCGACGAAGCGCAGCAGCTGATTGCCAAGGCGCTCGGCACCATCAAGTTTCTCAATCGCCGCGACGCGGCCAAACGACTGTAGGAAAACCATTCATGCAGGATTTCAAGGATCGGGTCGCCGTGATCACCGGCGCCGGCAGCGGCTTCGGGCGCGAATTCGCGCGCCTTGCGCATCGCCTCGGGATGCGGCTGGTGCTGGCCGACGTGCAGGCAGCGGCGCTCGAGGAGACAGTACGCGAACTGCGCTTCGCCGGCGCGCAAGTGATCGCCGACGTGGTCGATGTCGCCGACGGCGACCAGGTCAAGGCGCTTGCCGACCGCAGCTTTGCCGAGTTCGGTGCCGCGCACCTGCTGTTCAACAACGCCGGCGTCGGCGGCGGCGGCTACGTGTGGGAGAACGACGAGAGCGACTGGCGCTGGATC
>JBLMYK010000139.1:0-4010 GCA_050258235.1 Gemmatimonadota bacterium
GCATTGACTGCGACGCGCGCAGGTCGGCCTTCTTCACGACCGGCACGCGCGTTTCGAAGTCCTCGAGCGACTTCAGCTGGCTTGGGTGGAAGCCTGCTTCGTCCCACTTGCGGCGGTAGAAGGGTGCGCGCTCGTATGCGTAGCGGCAGACCTCCTGCAGCCGCACGAGAATCGCGCGCTCGCGCTCGGCGGCCGGCATCGTCTCGCGCACCGGGAACCAGTAGCGGCCGCCGGCCGGCGGCAGATAGTCATCGTCGTAGCGCGGCGGAAAGGACCACTGTTCCATGTTCGCTCCTCAGCGCGGCCCGCGTTCCTGCACGAGGCGCGTCAGGGTGTCGATGATCTGCTGCGGCGGCGTGTCCTGCAGCAGGACCTCGCGCACGCCCATCTGCTTGATCGCGACCACGTCCTCGTCGGGCATCACGCCGCCGGCCACGACGATGATGTCGCTGGCCTGCCGCTCGTTCAGCAGCTTGAAGATCTTGGGAAAGACCGTCAGCTGCACCCCGGAGAGCAGGCTCACGCCGAGGATGTCGACGTCTTCCTGGATTGCGGTGTTGACGACTTCCTCCGGCGCGCGGTGCAGTCCGGAGTAGATGACGTCCATGCCGGCGTCGCGCAGCGTTCGCGCGACGACCTTGACGCCGCGGTCGTGGCCGTCGAGGCCGACCTTGGCGAGCAATACTCGAATGGGGCTGTTCATTCCTTTGGGTTCCGCGATCGTTGATTGACTGGCGGCGCCGCTTGCGCCGAGGCATCGATTCGATTATCGTATACCGTATACGATAATCCAGTGTGGCAGGCGAACCGGGCGCTGTCAACGATGGCCCCATCGCCGCCACCGAAATCCGGGATGCGATGAGGACACTGAAACCGCAGCGGACATTGGTCGAGCAAGCCTATGGTGCGATCCTCGACTCGATCTGCGACGGGACGCTCAAGCCGAACGAGCGGCTGACACAGGATGAGCTCGCGGCGCGCCTGCACGTTTCGCGGCAACCGGTGCTGAGCGCGCTGGGCCTGCTGCGGCAGCAGGGCTTCGTGATCGATCATGGCCGGCGCGGCGTCGCGGTGGCGCCGGTCGATCCGGCGCGCTTCGAGGCGATCTACCAGATCCGCTCGGCGCTCGAGCCGCTCGCGGCACGGCTGGCGACGGAGAGAATGACGCCGGCCCTGATCGAGCGCGGCCGCAGCATCGTTGCGCGCGGGCGCAAGGTGGCTGCGGCGGACGACGCGAAGGCCGCGCTGCAGGCGGACGTCGACTTTCACAATTTCATCTACGAGGCGAGCGGCAATCCGCTGATCGTCGAGGTGATGCATCTGCACTGGCAGCACCTGCGGCGCGCGATGGGTGAGGTGTTGCGTCGTCCGCGGATGACGCAGCAGGTCTGGCGGGAACACGCGGCGGTGATGGAGGCGATGGCCGCCGGGGAAGCCGGCAAGGCGGCACGCTTGCTGCAGGAGCATGTCGACGTCGCACGCGTCCGCGTCGTCGACGAACTCGCGGCGATGGCACAGGTTCGCGAGGCGGCGTGACGGAACTGCGGCGCGCGGCGCTCGACGCCTTGTTGATCCACGACCCGGTGGCCAAGTGCGCGTCGGTGGCAGCGCTTGCCTCCGCTGAGCGGAAGATCGACGCCGCAGCAGGGATCACCGAACCGGCCGGCGTCGAGTTGCCCGGCCGTCCAGAGCGGCCCTTGCTGGTCGCGCCGGCACGCGTGGCGGGCCGCGGTGTCGGCACGAAGGAAGGCCGCGCCGCACTGGTCCACTCGCTGGCCCACATCGAATTCAACGCGATCAATCTCGCGCTCGACATCGTGTGGCGCTTCGCCCGCATGCCGGACGACTTCTATGTCGACTGGACCGGCGTCGCGCAGGAGGAGGCCAGGCATTTCCAGATGCTGTGTGCGCATCTTGCGCGGCTGGGCTGCGCTTACGGCGACTTTCCCGCGCACGACGGCCTGTGGGAAATGGCGGAGAAGACGAAAGCCGATGTCCTGGCGCGGCTGGCGCTGGTGCCGCGTACCCTGGAAGCGCGTGGACTCGACGTTTCTCCCGCGATCCGCAGCAAGCTCGCCTCGGTGGGCGACCAGGAGGGCGCAGAAATCCTCGACGTGATTCTGCGCGACGAGATCGGCCACGTCGCGATCGGCAACCGGTGGTACCGGTGGGTCTGCGCGGATCGTGGACTGGATCCGATAGCAGCCCATGCGCGGCTGGTGCAGCAGCATGGCGCGCCGGCACCCCGCGGCCCGTTCAACCTCGAAGCGCGGCGCGCCGCGGGATTTGACGACGCGGAGCTGGCGGAACTCGACCGCGGCGCCGGAGAAAGCGGACTGCCGGTGACCGCGGGATGAGCGCGGCAACCGCCGGCGTTCGACGCTACGCGGCGCGCAGGTCCTGGCCCTTCAGCGGCAGCGAACGGATGCGCTGCCCGGTCGCGCGCGAGATCGCGTTGCACACGGCGGGGGCCAGCGGAAGGATCGCCGGCTCTCCGTGGCCGCCCCAGAAATCGCCGGTCGGGACGAGCACCGTCTCGACCCGCGGCATCTCGGGCATGGTCAGCATCGGGAAATCGTGGAAATTGGATTCAACGACGCGCCCGTTTTCCACGTTGATCTGCTGGTGCAGGACCGCGCTCAGGCCGAACGCCACGTTGCTCTCCGCCTGCGCGCGGCAGGTGTCGGGATTCACCACGTGGCCCGAATCGATGGCGACCACGACGCGATGCACCTTCGGCTCCCCCTGCGCGCTGACCGAGACCTCGGCAACCATGGCCGCATAACTGCCGAAGCCGTGGGCGAGCGCCACACCGCGATGCAGGCCCGCGGGCAGCGGCGTTCCCCAGCCGGCGGCCTTGGCCACCGCCTCGAGCACGAGCCGGTGCTTGTCGTCGTGCTTCAGCATCGATCGGCGGTAATCGACCGGATCCTGGCCCGCGGCGAGCGCCAGCTCGTCGATGAAGCATTCGCGATAGAACTCGTTCTGCTGTCCAGGGGCGCGCCAGAAACCGACCGGTACATGGCCGTTGCGCATCGCATAGTCAACCTGCTGGTTCGGCACTTCATACGGCAGATCGTTGAACGCGCGCACTGCGGTGAAGTCGATGCCGTCCGCCATCGCAGTCTGCGGCATCAGCACCCGGACGATCGACGGGCACGCGATCTTCGTGTGCAGCGCGATGAGCCTGCCCTGGGCATCCAGCCCGGCCTTCATCCGGACGATGCTCGCCGGCCGATAAAAGCCGTGCTGCATGTCCTCTTCGCGCGACCACATCAGCTTGACCGGCACGCCGGGCATCGCCTTGGCGATCAGCACGCCCTGCCGGACGAAATCCTGCGGACCTCCGCGTCGGCCGAATCCGCCGCCGAGCATCATCTTGTGCACTTCGACCTTCTCGAGCGGCAACCCGGCGGCGTCGGCCGCGGCGATCATCGATGCCTCGCCGTTCTGCGTGGACGTCCACACTTCCAGAAATCCATCGCGCCTGAACCACGCGGTGCACGTCTGCGGCTCCATCGTGGCGTGGTTCAGATACGGCGAGCGATATTCCGCCTCGATCACTTTCGCGGCGGACGCAAGCGCCGCTTCGGTGTTGCCCAGCTCGCGCGCCCTGGGCAGCTTCGCCTGTGCCAGTCCGTCGCGCAGCATCGCCTCGATCGTGGTGTTGCTGGCCTTGCCGTCGGCAGCGGTGTCCCATTCGATCTTCAGCTTTTTCAGCGCCTCGTTCGCGCGCCACCAGCTGTCGGCGATCACTGCGACGAAGCCAGGTTCGCGGACGATCTTCTTCGCGCCACGCATCTTCAGTGCTTCGCGGTCGTCGACGCCGACGACCCGGCCACCGAACACGGGGCATTGCGCGATCGACGCATGCAGCATCCCGGGCAGAGAAACGTCGACCGCGAACACGGGTTTGCCGAGGACCTTGTCGGGGATGTCGAGGCGGTGGACCGGTTTGCCGGCGATCTTCCAGTCTTTCGGGTCGCGGAGTGTCACCTCCTTCGGCGGCG
>JBLMYK010000140.1:0-8363 GCA_050258235.1 Gemmatimonadota bacterium
TCCAGGGCGCCGATGCATTCGCCGATCTGCCCGCTCCCGGCACACTGCGCCGCT
This sequence comes from Gemmatimonadota bacterium, assembly GCA_050258235.1. Classification (GTDB taxonomy): domain Bacteria; phylum Pseudomonadota; class Gammaproteobacteria; order Burkholderiales; family Burkholderiaceae_F; genus JAKOQB01. The sequence goes on from JBLMYK010000140.1 coordinate 55, forward strand.
GGATCAGGGGCGCGCTCGAGTGCGACGCCGTGCTGACGTTGCGCTTCGTCGGTGTGCGCGAAGGCCGTGGCCTGAATCGCGCTTTCCGCGGCAGGGACTACGCAACCAACGTTCTGACGTTCGACTATGCGCAGGCGCCAAACGTGGAAGCCGACATCGTGATCTGCGTGCCCGTGGTCAAGCGCGAGGCGCGCGCGCAGCGCAAGACGCTGCGCGCCCACTTGGCCCACATGGTCGTGCACGGCACGCTGCACGCGCAGGGCTACGACCATCAGCGCGCGGCCGATGCGCGCCGGATGGAGGGGCGCGAAATCGAGCTGCTTGACGCGTACGGCATCCCAAATCCATACGACGCAGGTTAGCAGGCACTCTCACGGAAGGCGTTACCAAATGACGCTCGCAGTCGGCGCGCGCAGGAAGTCTTTGCGAACCGCCATGGGCGAAGCGCGGCGCATCCGATATGCTGGCTTCATTGCAACTGCCGGGTCGGCCCGCGCGAGCGGTCCGCCCGACACTCATGCCTGAGCCTGCGCCGGGTCGAACTCCGACCCATCAGAAGCACAAGTCCCTGCTCGAACGCCTGACCGCGTTCATCTTCCACGAGCCCGAGAACCGCGAGGAACTGCTCGAGGCTCTGCACGACGCGCACGAACGCGACCTGCTCGACGCCGATGCGCTGTCGATGATCGAGGGCGTGCTGCAGGTGTCGGAGCTGCGCGCGCGCGACCTGATGGTGCCGCGTCCGCAGATGGACATGATCGACATCGACGAGCAGCCCGATCAGTGGATCCCGCGCGTGATCGAGACGGCACATTCGCGCTTTCCGGTCTTCGAAGGAGGCCGGGACCATGTGATCGGCATTCTGCTCGCCAAGGATCTGCTCCGCTTCTACCACGACGAAGAGTTCGATGTCCGCGCGATGCTGCGGCCGGCGGTGTTCATTCCCGAAAGCAAGCCGCTGAACGTGCTGCTGCGCGACTTCCGCGCCAACCGCAACCATATGGCGATCGTCGTCGATGAATACGGCGGCGTGGCCGGACTGATCACGATCGAGGATGTGCTCGAGCAGATCGTCGGCGACATCGAAGACGAATACGATTTCGACGAAGAAGCCGATGCCATCGTCGCCGAGCCCGACGGACGCTTCCGCGTGAAGGCGCTGGCAGAGATCGCCGCGGTCAACGAGACCTTCGGCACGAGCCTGTCCGCCGAAGAGTTCGACACCATCGGCGGACTCGTGACCGATCAGCTCGGGCGCGTACCCAAGCGCGGCGACGTGATCGAGATCGACGGCCTGCGCTTCGAGGTGCTGCGCGCCGATGCGCGGCAGGCGCACCTGTTCCAGGTCGCGCGCCTGCCCAAGACCGTTGCGCAGGAATTCGAACAGCTCGAGGCACGGCAGGGCACATGAGAAAGCGCGGCTCGTTGAAGTTGCTGCTGCCGGTGGTGGCGGCCCTGCTGGCGGCATCGGCCTGCTATGGCGAGAACCTCGACGGCACCGGACTTGCGCTCTTCTTTGCCGGCGCGATGCTTGCCATGTGGTTGTGGCTGCGCGCCCTGCAGCGCACGCCGCGCGCACCGCGCACGGCGCTGACGAATCGCCCCTCTCGCTAGACTCCGCGCCGATTCCCGACCCGGCGCCCGCTTGTCCGCACCCGCTCCAGTCGCCCGTCCCTGGTTGTTGCCCGCCGCCGCGTTGCTCGGCGCGGCGCATGCCGCTTCGTTTGCACCGTGGAACCTGCCGTGGCTGCAACTGGCGGCGCTCGCCACGCTCTTCGCGCTAGCCGAGCTGACTCGCGGCGCGCGCCATGCCGCCTGGCTGGGCTGGTGCTTCGGGCTCGGCTGGTTCGGTGTCGGCGTGTCATGGGTCTACATCAGCATGCACGAATACGGCCAGATGCCGGCGTGGCTCGCTGCAATCGCGACCGCGGTCTTCGCGGCGTACCTCGCGCTGTATCCGGCACTCGCGCTCGGCGCAGCGCATCGACTCGTTGACCAGCGTGGCCCGCGCTTGCTGCTGGGCCTGCCGGCGGCGTGGGCGCTGAGCGAGTGGCTGCGGGGCGTGCTGCTGACCGGCTTTCCGTGGCTGGCGAGCGGCTATGCGCACGCCGACGGCCCGCTGGCCGGCTATGCGCCGCTTGTCGGCGTTTACGGCGTGACGCTGATCGCCGCATCTGTCGCCGGACTCGCCGCCTACGCCTATGGCGCACGCGCGCAACGGCACCTGGCCGCGCTCGCAGTAGCCGTGCTCGTCGCGCTGGTGCTGGTTGGTCACGGACTGCGCAGCGTCGAATGGACGCAACCGACAGGCAAAGCGATCAGCGTGCGACTGGTCCAGGGCAACGTGCCGCAAGACGAAAAATTTGCGGACGGAGGCCTGCAGCGCGCGCTCGACACCTTTTTCCCGCTGATGCAGCGCGCAGGCAATCCGGATCTCGTGGTCCTGCCCGAATCGGTGTTTCCGATCCCGCTCAACTACCTGCCGGACGAGGTGTTGCAGTCGTTGCATGCCTTCTCCCGCACCACCGGTGCGGCGCTGGTGTTCGGGGTCTTCATCGAGCAGCCGCGCGGCCAATACTTCAACAGCGCGGTCGGCATCCGTCGCGACGACGAGCCGCCGCTGCAGCGCTACAGCAAGCGGCATCTGGTGCCGTTCGGCGAATTCATTCCGTGGGGCTTCCACTGGTTTGTCGATCTGATGCAGATCCCGATCGGGGACCAGCAGCGCGGAACACCCTACCAGGGCCCGATGGACCTGGCCGGACAACGCATCGCGGTCAATATCTGCTACGAGGACCTTTTCGGTGCGGAGATCATCAGCGCATGGCGCGTGCCCGAGCGCGCGCCGACGCTTCTGCTCAACCTGTCCAACCTGGCCTGGTTCGACGATTCGCTCGCGCTGCCGCAGCACCTGCAGATCTCGCGCATGCGGGCAATCGAAACCGGCCGCCCGATGCTGCGCGCAACCAACACCGGCGCCACCGCGATCATCGACGCGCGCGGCAACGTCGTCGCGCAGTTGCCGTTTCGAACCAAGGCGGTCCTTGATGGCAGGGTGCAGGGATATGCGGGGACGACGCCGTACGTGACGCTCGGAAACCTGCCTGCGCTCGGCCTGGCCGGCGCGTTGCTGCTGGCCGCGGCCCTGCTGGCGCGGCGATCGGCGCGACAACCTTAGAATCGCGCCGACATCGCCCTTTGCACTCGATCGAATGATCACCTTTCAGGAAGCCATCCTTCGCCTGCAGTCGTACTGGAACGAACAGGGCTGCGCGCTGCTGCAGCCGATCGACATGGAGGTCGGCGCCGGCACCTCGCACACCGCGACATTCCTGCGCGCGATCGGGCCCGAACCGTGGCGCGCCGCCTACGTGCAGCCATCGCGCCGGCCCAAGGATGCCCGATACGGGGAGAACCCGAACCGTCTGCACCAGCACCACCAGTACCAGGTCGTGCTCAAGCCCTCGCCGCCGGACATCCTCGATGTCTACCTCGGCTCGCTCGTCGCGCTCGGCATTGACACGATGAAGAACGACATCCGCTTCGTCGAGGACAACTGGGAGAACCCCACGCTGGGTGCGTGGGGGCTGGGCTGGGAAGTGTGGATGAACGGCATGGAGATCACGCAGTTCACCTACTTCCAGCAGGTCGGCGGTCTCGAATGCAGGCCGATCACCGGCGAGATCACCTACGGGCTCGAGCGCCTGACGATGTACCTGCAGGACGTCGACAACGTGTTCGACATCGTCTACACGAAGTGGCGCGATCGCGGCGTGGAGAAGGTGCTCCGCTACGGCGACGTGTTCCACCAGAACGAGGTCGAGCAGAGCAGGTACAACTTCGAGCTCTCCGACCCGCAGGTGCTGCTCGGCCAGTTCAACCTGTTCGAGGCCGAGGCGAAGCGGCTGATGGATGCGCAGCTGGCGCTTCCCGCATACGAAATGGTGCTGAAGGCGGGCCACACGTTCAACCTGCTCGACGCGCGCGGCGCCATCAGCGTGACCGAGCGAGCCGCGTACATCGGCCGTATCCGCGCGCTGGCGCGTGCCGTCGCGCAGAGCTACTACGAATCCCGCGAACGCCTCGGATTCCCGATGCTGGCCGAGGCGGCGCGACGGGAGGCGGCGTAATGCCACACACCTCCCTGCTGATCGAACTGCAGACCGAGGAGCTGCCGCCAAAGGCACTCCGCGGCTTGTCGGACGCGTTTGCCGCCGGGATCGAGAAGGGGCTGCGCGCACGCAACTTTCTCTCCGCCGACAGTCACACCACCGCGTTCGGCGCGCCGCGCCGGCTCGGCGTCCATATCACGCACGTTGCAGCGAAATCCCCTGACCAGCCGTTCAAGCAGAAGCTGATGCCGCTGTCGGTCGCGCGGGACAAGGCGGAGAACTGGACGGCTGCGTTCCTCAAGAAGCTCGAAGCGCTCGGCCGCGGTCACCTCGCGGCGCTCCCCATCGGCACCCATGAGGGGCCGGACGCGCTCCTGGTGGAAAGGGACGGCAAGACGGAGAGCGTGTTCCTGCGGATGGTGGCCGGCGGGCAGCCGCTGATTCGCGGCCTGCAGGAAGCGCTCGACGAGACGATCGAGAAGCTGCCGATCCCGAAGGTGATGAGCTACCAGCTCGCCGATGGAACGACCACGGTCCAGTTCGTCCGGCCGGCGCACCGGTTGGTTGCGCTGCACGGCCACGAGGCCTTGCCGGTGCACGCGCTCGGGCTCGTCGGCGGCACCAAGACGTTCGGTCATCGCTTTCATTCGCGCGGCGAGATCGCGGTGCACGCGGCCAGCACCTACGAGGAGCAGCTGGAGCGCGAGGGCAAGGTCATCGCATCCTTCGACAGGCGCCGCGCGCGCATGGTCGAATTGCTGCGCCGAGCCGCCGCGGCGATCAACGCGCACGCGGTGATGCCGGAGGCGCTGCTCGACGAGGTCACGGCGCTGGTCGAGTGGCCGGTCGTCTACGAATCGGGCTTCGAGGCCGAGTTCCTCTCGGTGCCGCAGGAGTGCCTGATCCTGACGATGCAGCAGAACCAGAAGTACTTCGCGCTGAAGGACGGCGATGGCCGCCTGTTGAACCGCTTCCTGCTCGTGTCGAACCTCGAGACCGCGGAGTCGACGGCCATCGTGACCGGCAACGCGCGCGTCGTGCGCGCGCGCCTGGCAGATGCCAAGTTCTTCTACGACCAGGATCGCAAGCAGACGCTCGAATCCCGCATCACTGGGCTGGCGGCGGTCGTCTATCACAACAAGCTGGGCTCTCAGCTCGAACGCGTCGAGCGCGTCACCGGCATCGCGGTCGAGATCGCCAAGGCGCTGGGCATCGACGAGACGCACGTCGAGCGCGCGGCGCGGCTTGCCAAGGCCGACCTGCGCACGCTGATGGTCGGCGAGTTCCCCGAGCTGCAGGGGATCATGGGCACCTACTACGCGCGCCACGACGGCGAAGCCGACGACGTGGCCAACGCGATCGAGGAGCACTATCGCCCGCGCTTCGCCGACGACGACCTGCCGGCGTCGATGGTCGGTACCTGCGTCGCGCTCGCGGACAAGCTGGAAACCATTGCCGGGCTGTTCGGCATCGGCGAGCAGCCGACCGGCGACCGGGACCCCTTCGCGTTGCGACGGAACGCGATCGGCGTGCTGCGCATCCTGATGGAAAAGCAGATCCGGCTGAAGCTCGACCAGCTCGTCGGCGAGGCATTCGCGGGGTTCCCGCGCGGGCGGGTCGGCGATGCGCAAACCGACGTGATCAGTTTCCTGCTCGAGCGGTTGCGCGGCCTGCTGCGGGAACAGGGGTTCAGCGCCAATGAGGTCGAGGCCGTACTGCGCCTGCGTCCGGTCCGAATCGATCTCGTCCCGGCACAGCTCGCGGCAGTGCGTGCATTCATGCAGCTCGCGGAGGCCGAAAGCCTCGCCGCCGCGAACAAGCGCATCGGCAACATCCTGAAGAAGGCGGGCGAGGTGCCGGGCACGTTCGACCCCGGGCTGCTGTTCGAGCCGGCCGAGAAGGCGCTTGCGCATGCCTACCAGGAGGTCAAGCCGACGGCCGAGCGACTCCTCGCGCAAGGCGACTATGCCGGCATGCTGAAGTCGCTCGCGCCGCTGAAGGTTCCGGTGGACCGCTTCTTCGACGACGTGATGGTCAATGTCGACGATGAGCGCCTGCGCACCAATCGCTTGGCGCTGCTCGGACGGCTGCACGCGCAGATGAACGTCGTCGCCGATCTGTCCGTGCTCGCCGCCGGCTGAACGGCTCGTCCCCGGCGCATGATCGACAGCGCATGAACCGCGCCGTGATCCTCATCCGCTCCGCGGCCTATCTGCTGCTGTTGATCGCCTCGGTCGCGCCGTGGTCGGTGATCGTGCTGGCCGCGTACGTGACGCCGGTACGGACACGCTACTGGCTGTGCACGCGCTGGACCAAGTTCGCGATCTGGGCCGGGCGCGCGGTGTGCGGCATCCGCTGGCGCGTCGAAGGATGGGAAAACCTGCCGGACGGGCCGGCGATCGTCCTGCCGAAGCACCAGTCGGCCTGGGAAACGCTGTGGCTGCCGTCGTTCCTGCCGCGCGAGCTCACCTTTGTCTACAAGCGCGAACTGCACATGGTTCCGTTCTTCGGCTGGGGAATCGCGTCGCTGCACATGATCAACATCGATCGCAGCAGGGGGCAGGATGCCTTCGAGCAGGTCGTCACGCAGGGCGTCGAGCTCCTGCGCGAAGGCTGGTGGATCGTGATCTTTCCCGAGGGAACGCGCACTCCACCGGGGTCGACGCGACGCTACAAGACCGGAGGCGTCCGGCTCGCGGTGCGCACCGGCACGCCGGTCGTGCCGATTGCGGTCAACAGCGGCGAATGCTGGCCGCGCAAGGCGTTCATCAAGACGCCGGGAGAGATCACGGTCGTGATCGGCAAGCCGATCTCCCCTATCGGCAGGAGCGTCGACGAGATGGCGGCACTCGTAGAATCGTGGATAGAAACCGAGATGCGGCGGCTGGCGCCGCACCGGTACACCGGTCCCTACAACGCCGAGCGCGCCACCACGGTCGCGTCCGGCGCAAATCCGTGAAACGCAACGCGCCCCTCGATGCGCAGCAGCTGGCACTGGCGTTCGATGCGCCGGCCGCACCTGCGCTGCATCCCGACGCGCCGCGCAGCGCAGGTCGAAGCGACGCCCGGCGCTGCATCGCACTCGATCACGAACTGATCGACTACCGGTTGCGACGTGCGCGCCGCCGCTCGATCGGATTCCAGATCGACGACGGCGGACTCACCGTCAGTGCGCCGCGCTGGGTACGGCTCGCCGAAATCGAAGCCGCGATCCTGGAGAAGCAACGCTGGATCCGCACCAAAATCGCGGAGTGGCACGTGTGGCGCCGCGAGCGTCGTCTGCACGAAGCCAGGTTCGCCGACGGCGGCGTACTGCCATTCCTCGGCTCGCACGTCACGTTGCGCCTGCACGCGCAGGCGATTGCCACCCGCCTGCACGATTTACCGCGCGCGCGCGAGCTGCATGTCGCCCTGCCCGCATGCGCGGACGAGCAACAGGTGCGCGACGCGGTGCATGCGTGGCTTCAGGCAGAAGCGCGGCGCGTGCTCGGCGAGCGGATCGAACGGCTCGCCGCGCCTCTGGCGACGCGGCTGCGCGGCTGGACGCTTTCGTCCGCGCGATCGCAATGGGGCTCGTGCACGCACGACGGCCGCATCCGGCTGAACTGGCGGCTGATCCACTTCTCGCTGCCGGTGATCGACTACGTGATCGCGCACGAACTCGCGCACCTGGCGGAGATGAATCACGGCGCCCGTTTCTGGCGCGTGGTCGGCGAGCTGCTGCCGGGGTTCGAGCCGGCGCGCGATGAAATCCGCGGCGTCGATCTCGCCGCACTGTCGTTCTAGCCCGCCAGCGGCAAGGCGGTCGGCCCAACCCCACCTCGAGGACCGAATGCGAATCCTTCATACCATGCTGCGCGTCGGCGACCTGCGGCGCTCGATCGATTTCTACACGAAAGTGATGGGCATGCAGGTGCTGCGCACCACCGACCGGCCCGAACAGAAATACACCCTCGCGTTCGTCGGCTACGGCGACGAGCGCGAACACGCGGTGCTCGAACTCACCTACAACTACGGTGTCGACAGGTACGACATCGGCAGCGGCTACGGCCACATCGCCGTCGCGGTGCCGGACGCATACAAGGCGTGCGAAGCGATCCGCGCCGGCGGCGGCAACGTGACGCGCGAAGCCGGCCCGGTGAAGGGCGGCACGACCGTGATTGCGTTCGTCACCGACCCGGATGGCTACAAGATCGA
>JBLMYK010000141.1:0-23998 GCA_050258235.1 Gemmatimonadota bacterium
AGCGCAGGCAGGCTGTAGTAGGTGCCGGTCTTTCCCTTGCCGGGCGCGAACTGCTGGCGCGTGTTGTGCAGGTTGTGTGTCACTTGCTCTCCTTTGAACGAATCTGGACGTCGTACAGCAGTCCCTTGTCATCCTGGCAGGTCCCGCCGCCGGTGCGGCCGTAAGACATGCCCCTGAAATCGCAGCGCAGGCCGGACCCGTCCGGCGCCTGCAGCAGGGCCTTGGCTTCGGCGCCCGCCGGGTTGTCGATCGTGACCGTGCTGCCGAGCGCGTACCGGCGCCAGCCCCAGCCGCCGCTGACATAGGCCGTCGTGCGGTCGGGCGCGGCATAGACCCATGTTCCCGTGTACGTCTTGTTGTCGATCGTGATGCTGACGCTGGCCTGCGAACCGCTCTCCACCGCTTCGCCGTAGTACAGCTTGCCGCTGGTCCGCGGCATCAGGGTCAACTGGTAGGTCGAAGCGCAGCCGGCGAGCAGCAGCGCGGCAAACCAGGGTGCGATCCGGCGCATCATGGAGATCTCCCGATGAACATTTCCTGATCTCCTCAGATCACCATCATGTCCACAAATTCGTGAACAGGTGTTACCGCTAGCCGCTTTGCGTCCAGGCAGCGCTGCAGGATTGCGCCGGCCTGCTTGGGCGGGAATACGCGTGCCAGATTGGTGCGGAACTTCTCGATCAGCCTGGGCATGCCTTCCCGGCGGCGGCGCCGATGTCCGATCGGGTACTCGATCACCGTCTCCGCCAGCGTCGTGCCGTCGTTGAATTCGACCGTCAACGCGTTGGCGATCGAGCGCTTCGCCGGATCGTGGTAGTCCTTCGTGAACTTGGGGTCTTCGACACAGACGATCCTCGCGCGCAGCGCGTCGATGCGCGGATCTGCGGCCACGTCATCTTCGTAGTCGGCCGCCGTCAGCCGCCCGAAGACGATCGGCACCGCGATCATGTACTGGATGCAATGGTCGCGGTCGGCGGGATTCGCGAGCGGTCCCTTCTTGTCGATGATGCGCAGGCAGGCCTCGTGTGTGCGTACCTTGATTCGCCGGATGTCGGCAGCGGTCCGTTGACCCTTCTTCATCTCGGCGTGGATCGACAGCGCGGCTTCGACGGCGGTCTGGGCATGAAACTCGGCCGGGAACGCGATCTTGAACAGCACGTTCTCCATCACGTATGTACCGTATGGACGCTGGAACCGGAACGGCCTGCCTCCGAAAACCACGTCGTAGAAACCCCAGCCCTTTGCGGTCAGCACGCTCGGATAGCCCATCTCGCCGGTCTTCGAAATCAGCGCGAGGCGCACCGCGCGAGCGGCCGCATCCCCCGCGGCCCAGCTCTTGCGGGATCCTGTGTTCGGTGCGTGCCGGTAGGTGCGCAGCGGATGGCCGTCGACCCAGGCCTGCGACAGCGCGTTGACGATCTCGTCCTTCGACAGGCCGAGCATCTGCGCGACGACCGCGGTGGATGCGACCTTGACCAGCACCACATGGTCGAGCCCGACCCGGTTGAACGAGTTCTCGAGTGCAAGGCAGCCCTGGATCTCGTGCGCCTTGATCATCGCACTGAGCACATCGTGCATTGTCAGCGGCTTGCCGCCCGCCGCCGCGGCGTTGCGCGCCAGCCAGTCCGCCGTGGCCAGGATCGCGGCGAGATTGTCCGACGGATGTCCCCACTCGGCCGCAAGAAAGGTGTCGTTGAAATCCAGCCAGCGGATCATCGCGCCGATGTTGAACGCGGCCTGCACCGGATCGAGCTGGAATTGCGTGCCCGGCACTTTCACCCCGTTCGGCACGATCGTGCCGGGGACGATCGGGCCGAGCAGCTTTGTGCAGGCGGGGTAGCCGAGTGCCTCGAAGCCGCAGCCGAGCGTGTCCATCAGGCAATGGCGCGCGGTGTCGTAGGCCTCGCGGCTTCTGATCCGATAGTTGCCGACGTAATTGGCGATATCGGTCAGGACCTTGTCCGCCCGCGGGCGGACATTGGCTTGGCGGGCGGACGTCTGTGCGTTCATCGCGGTCGGCGGCGGAGGTTCCGTGCTATCGGAACGAACCGGGCCGCGACCGCCGCGTGACGCCCCTTATGTTCGTGTTCCGACCAATCGCGCCGATGTCCATCCGAGCCTTGAGGGCTATTTCCGCGCTCGTTTGATCAGCGAGCACCGGACCGGCTTGTCGGCGATGCCGGCAAACTCGACGATTCCTTCGTCGCCTTCTTCGTGCAGCTTGACCTTGCCGTCCTTGCTGGCATAGGAAATGTCGGCCGACCCCCGCACCCGGTGCACCTCGACGCGATTGCCGGCGTACGTGAGCCACGCTTCTTCCCTTGGACGAATCGGGTTGAAGTTCAGCAGCAGTTCGCGGCCGTTCTCGCACTTCCATTGCCGCGTGATCGGCCGGTCCTGCCCCACGCGTGCGGGTGCCTGCGCTTGCGCGGCGGCGCTGGCGAGCGCCGCCGCGATGCCGAGCGCGAGCACGTGTCGATGCGTACGCATGTCGCGCGGTCAGGGGAGCAGGTGTTTCACGCCGTCCTTTTCCTCGTTCAGTTCGGCGAGCGTCTTGTTGATGCACTGCTGCGAGAACTCGTCGATCGGAAGGTTCTGGACGATCGAATACTCGCCGCCGGCACAGGTGACCGGGTAGCCGAAGACCGTGTCGGCCGGGATTCCGTAGGAGCCGTCGGACGCAATCCCCATCGTGACCCACTTGCCGTTGGTCCCGAGCACCCAATCGCGCACGTGATCGATCGCTGCGTTGGCCGCCGACGCTGCGGAGGACAGGCCGCGCGCTTCGATGATGGCGGCGCCGCGCTTGCCGACGGTCGGGAGAAACACGGTCCGGTTCCAGTTTTCGTCGTTGATGATGTCCTTCACCAGCTTGCCGTCGGCCATTGCAAAGCGGTAATCGGCGTACATCGTGGGCGAATGGTTGCCCCATACGCACATCTTCTCGATCTTTGCCACTGCGACGCCGGATCTGGCGGCTACCTGCGACAACGCGCGGTTGTGGTCGAGCCGGAGCATCGCGGTGAAGTTCTTCTTCGGCAGGCTCGGCGCCGACTTCATCGCGATGTAGGCATTCGTATTGGCCGGATTGCCGACCACGAGCACCTTGACCTTCCGGTTGGCGACGGCGTCGAGCGCCTTGCCCTGGGCGGTGAAGATCTGTGCGTTCGCGGCGAGCAGGTCCTTGCGCTCCATGCCGGGACCGCGCGGGCGGGCACCGACCAGCAGCGCCACGTCCGTGTCCTTGAAGGCCGTCATCGGGTCGCTGTGCGCGCTCATCCCCGCCAGCAGCGGGAACGCGCAATCGTCGATCTCCATCATCACGCCCTTCAGCGCCTTCTGTGCCTTCTCGTCGGGGATCTCGAGAAGCTGGAGGATGACCGGCTGATCCGCGCCAAGCATCTGGCCTGAGGCGATGCGGAACAGGATGGAATATCCGATCTGGCCTGCGGCGCCAGTGACGGCGACGCGTACGGGGGCTTTCGTCATGAAACTTCTCCGGATGGGTCGAAGATGAGGGGAGGTTGCGGGCGCGGGCGGGCGGAAGCGTGGCTCACCGAGGCTGGTTGGACAGGCCGGGCGCGTGTCGTTCGCAGGCGCGCTCGCACGCAGCGGGCAGTGTAATCCGCGCCTGCGGGTCGGACTTTTGATCCTGCGCATTGAGCGCGCCTTGCGCAGGGGCGGCGGGGCGCGTGCGGCAGTGGAGTCGTCATGGCGGCCGATTATAACTCTTATATAAGACATAAGATGCTGGCTACCGGTGCGAAACTGTGCTGAAATGGCGCCATGACGGTCGATGTCGATGCCCCCGCGGAAGGCAGTGCACGGCGTGGCCATGGCGCGGTCTTCGCGCCGCTGTACCAGCAAATCAAGCAACTGCTGGTCGCAAGCCTGGAGCAGGGCGAATGGAAGCCCGGCGAGCTGATTCCGAGCGAATTCGAGCTGGCGGCACGCTTCCAGGTCAGCCAGGGGACGGTGCGCAAGGCGGTCGACGACCTGGCAGCCGCGAATCTGCTGGTGCGGCGGCAGGGCAAGGGGACATTCGTCGCGACCCACCACGAGCCGCGCGCGCAGTTCCGCTTCCTGCGCCTGGTCCCGGACGAAGGCGAGGCGGAGCCGGCGGAAAGCCGCTTTCTCGAATGTCGTCGCATGAAGGCTGCCGCCGATGTTGCGCGCCATCTTGCGCTTAAGACCGGCGATCCGGTCGTTTACGTGCGTCGGCTGCTCTCGTTCAGCGGCAAACCGATCGTGCTCGATGACATCTGGCTGCCGGGCGCCATCTTCAAGGGACTGACCGCGGACCGGCTGTCCCGATACAGCGGACCCCTTTATGGTCTTTTCGAGTCCGAATTCGGTACGCGGATGATCCGCGCGCAGGAGCAGATCCGCGCGATCGCTGCCGAAGCGACGGCGGCGCGGCTGCTGCAGGTGGCGAAAGATGCGCCGCTGCTGGTGGTCGAACGCGTGTCGTTCACCTACGGCGATCGTCCGGTCGAGTTGCGGCGCGGCCTGTGCGTCACCACCGAACACCACTATCGGAATTCGTTGTATTGAGCGATGCTGACGCGAACGCGATTTGTTCAGCGGCTGGCAGTTCGGCCAGAATAGCGGACTGTCCGCAGCGCAACTCATCCTTTCAGCAAGAATCCCAAGGCGACGACGAACGATGAGCAGCTCACTGGCTACCGGCAAGCGTCCGGAGTTTCGCAATATCCATATATCGCAGATCGCCGGCTACCGGCTGCCGCCCGCAGGCATGGTCTCGATCATGCATCGGATCAGCGGCGCGCTGCTGTTCCTGCTGCTGCCGTGGATCCTCTGGCTGCTCGACTTGAGCCTGACATCGGAGGTGAGTTTCGAGCGTCTCGCCACCTATGCCAGCCATTGGCTGGTGAAGATTGGCCTGCTGGTGCTGATCTGGGCATTCCTGCATCACCTCATCGCCGGAATTCGCTACCTTCTGCTGGATCTTCACGTAGGTGTCGACAAGTCCGCCTCGACGAAGAGCGCGCTGGCGGTCTATCTCATCAGCCTGCCGCTTGCACTGGTCGCGGCGCTGCGACTGTTTGGAGTCTTCTGATGGCGCTGGGATCGAAGCGACTGGTGGTCGGTGCGCACTACGGCGTGGGAGACTGGCTCGCCCAACGCATGTCGGCGGTGATCATGGCGGCCTACACGGCCTTCCTTGTGATCACCCTGCTGGTGACGCGCAACTTCTCCTACGACGGCTGGGCCGGCCTTTTCTCGCACCTGTGGATGAAGGTCGTCACGCTGGTGGCCCTGCTGGCGCTGTTTTATCACGCATGGATCGGGGTGCGCGATATCTGGATGGACTACGTGAAGCCGACCGGCGTTCGCCTGACGCTCCAGGTACTGACCATCCTTTGTCTGCTCTTCTGCGCGGTATGGTCCGTGCAGATCCTGTGGAGAGTCTGATGATGTGCCCCCATGCTCACTTTGTTCGCTGCCCCCTGCGCGGGCGGCTCGGCGGGTGCTGAGATGGCGATCGCACGACGTCGTTTCGATGCGGTGATCGTTGGAGCCGGCGGCTCCGGGATGCGCTGCTCGCTGCAACTCGCGCAGGCCGGCCTGAACGTGGCGGTGCTGTCGAAGGTGTTCCCGACGCGTTCGCACACCGTCGCGGCGCAGGGCGGGATCGGTGCGTCGCTCGGAAACATGACCGAGGACCAGTGGCTGTGGCACATGTTCGATACGGTCAAGGGCTCCGACTACCTCGGCGACCAGGACGCGATCGAGTTCATGTGCCGTGAGGCGGCGAACGTCGTCTACGAACTCGAGCACTTCGGCATGCCGTTCGACCGCAACCCCGATGGGACGATCTACCAGCGGCCGTTTGGCGGCCATTCGGCCAACTTCGGCGAGAAGCCGGTGCCGCGCGCATGCGCGGCGGCTGATCGCACCGGGCACGCGCTGCTGCACACGCTTTACCAGCGCAACGTCGCGGCACGCACGCAGTTCTTCGTCGAGTGGATGGCGCTCGACCTGATCATGGACGCCGACGGCGACTGCGTCGGCGTGATCGCGCTGGAGATGGAGACCGGCGAGCCGATGATCTTCGAGGGCAAGGTGACCGTGCTCGCCACCGGTGGGGCCGGTCGCATCTTCGCCGCCTCGACCAATGCTTTCATCAACACCGGCGACGGCCTTGGACTGGTGGCGCGCGCAGGCCTGCCGCTGGAGGATTTGGAGTTCTGGCAGTTCCACCCGACCGGCGTGGCCGGCGCGGGCGTGCTGATCACCGAAGGCGTGCGGGGCGAGGGCGGGATCCTGCTGAACTGCAACGGCGAGCGCTTCATGGAGCGCTACGCGCCGACGCTGAAGGACCTCGCACCGCGCGATTTCGTGTCGCGCTCGATGGATCAGGAGATCAAGGAGGGGCGCGGCTGCGGCGAGCACAAGGACCACGTGCTGCTGAAGCTTGACCACCTCGGCGCCGAGACGATCATGAAACGGCTGCCGGGCATCCGCGACATCTCGATCAAGTTCGCCAACGTCGATCCGATCAAGGAGCCGATCCCGGTGGTGCCGACGCTGCACTATCAGATGGGCGGCATTCCGGCGAACTATCACGGGCAGGTAGTGGCGCCGAAGGGCGGCGATCCGAACGCGGTCGTCAACGGCCTGTATGCGATCGGCGAATGCTCTTGCGTCAGCGTGCACGGCGCCAATCGGCTCGGCACCAACTCGCTGCTCGACCTGGTGGTGTTCGGGCGCTCGGCGGGCAACCATATCGTCGAGACGCTGCGCAAGGAGCCGCGCGCGAACAAGGCGCTTCCGGCAGGTGCCGGAGACGCGGCGCTGGCGCGCCTGGCCGCGCTCGACGCCCGCGAAGGGGGCGAGCGGACACAGGACGTTGCCAACGATATCCGCCGCAACATGCAGACCCATTGCGGGGTGTTCCGCACCGGGAAACTGCTCGACGAAGGCGTGGTCCGGATGAAGGAACTCGCCGAGCGCGCCGGGCGGGTGTCGATCACGGACAAGTCGAAGATCTTCAACACCGCGCGCATCGAGGCGCTCGAACTGGACAACCTGGTCCAGACCGCGTCGGCGACGATCGCGTCGGCGGCGGCACGCACCGAGAGCCGAGGTGCGCACGCGCGCGACGACTACCCGGAACGCGACGACGCCAACTGGCTGAAGCACACGCTGTGGTATGCGGCCGGCAACCGTCTCGCCTACAAGCCGGTCAACACGAAGCCGATGACCGTTGAAACCTTTGTCCCGAAGAAGCGTACGTTCTGAGGCCCACGCATGACCGCCAGCACACCCGCCGAATCCAACGCCGTTGCCGCCGCCGGCCGCGTCGTCAAGTTCGAGATCTATCGGTTCGATCCGGATCGCGACGTCAAGCCGTACATGCAGAAGATCGAGGTCCGGCTGCAGCCGACCGACAAGATGCTGCTGGATGCGCTGATGCGGCTGAAGGCCGACGCCGACGACAGCGTGTCGTTCCGCCGCAGTTGCCGCGAGGGTGTCTGCGGGTCGGACGCGATGAACATCAACGGCAAGAACGGGCTGGCCTGCGTCACCAACCTGAACGACCTGAAGCAGCCGATCGTCCTGAAGCCGCTTCCCGGCCTGCCGGTGATCCGGGACCTGATCGTCGACATGACGCATTTCTTCAAGCAATACCACTCGATCAAGCCCTACCTGATCAACGACACCCCGCCGCCGGAGAAGGAGCGCCTGCAGTCGCCCGAAGAGCGCGAGGAACTCAACGGGCTGTACGAATGCATCCTTTGCGCGTGCTGCTCGACCGCCTGTCCGAGCTTCTGGTGGAACCCGGACAAGTACGTGGGTCCGGCCGGGCTGCTGCAGGCCTACCGATTCCTGGTCGACAGCCGGGACCAGGCCACCGGCGAGCGACTCGACAACCTGAACGACCCGTACCGGCTTTTCCGCTGCCACACGATCATGAACTGCACCGATGTGTGTCCGAAGGAACTGAACCCGGCGGCCGCGATTGGACGAATCAAGACCATGCTGGCGCGCCGGGCCATCTGAGGCCCGCCGTGCCCGGCGTCAGCGAACTTGACCGCCGCCGGCTGCGCTGGCGGGCGCGGCGCGGCCTGCTCGAGAACGACCTGATCATCAGCCGCTTCCTCGACCGCTACGAGGCCGACCTCGACCCGGTCGAATTCGCCGCCCTGGAACGACTGTTGGAGCTTCCCGACACGGAATTGCTCGATCTGCTGCTTTCGCGCAAAGAACCCGACGCCACACTGGATAACGTAGCGGTCGGCGCGTTGCTCGCGCGCATTCGATCCGTTTAACCCAATCGGGCACAGAGCCCGGAGGATGAACAAGATGACTCTGACCCCCTCCACCGAGAAGGCGACGCTGACCTTCACCGACGGCACCGCGCCGCTCGACCTGCCGATCTACAAGGGCACGATCGGACCCGACGTGATAGACATACGGCAGCTGTACGGCAAGACCGGGAAGTTCACCTACGACCCGGGCTTCCTGTCGACCGCGTCCTGCAATTCGACGATCACGTACATCGACGGCGACAAGGGGGAACTGCTGTATCGCGGTTATCCGATCGACCAGCTCGCCACCCAGTGCGACTTCCTCGAGGTGTGCCACCTGCTGCTGTACGGCGAGCTGCCGAACGCGACGCAGAAAGCCGATTTCACCGCGCGCGTGACCAAGCACACGATGGTCAACGAGCAGATGCAGTTCTTCCTGCGCGGATTCCGCCGCGACGCGCATCCGATGGCGGTGATGACCGGTTTGGTCGGCGCGTTGAGCGCGTTCTATCCGGACTCGATCAACCTGCACGACGCGAACCAGCGGGATATCTCGGCGGTACGGCTGATCGCCAAGATGCCCACCCTGGTTTCAATGGCATACAAGTACTCGGTCGGCCAGCCCTACATGTAC
Source organism: Gemmatimonadota bacterium (assembly GCA_050258235.1). Lineage (GTDB taxonomy): Bacteria > Pseudomonadota > Gammaproteobacteria > Burkholderiales > Burkholderiaceae_F > JAKOQB01. The sequence continues at coordinate 8,911 of JBLMYK010000141.1, forward strand.
CCGCGCAACGACCTGTCCTACGCCGGCAACTTCATGCGCATGATGTTCGCCACGCCGTGCGAGGACTACAAGCCGAACGACGTGCTGGTTCGCGCGATGGACCGCATCTTCATCCTGCATGCGGATCACGAGCAGAATGCCTCGACCTCGACGGTGCGTCTGTGCGCCTCCAGCGGCACCAACCCGTTCGCGGCGATCGCGGCCGGCGTGGCCTGCCTGTGGGGCCCGGCGCACGGCGGCGCCAACGAGGCCTGCCTGAGCATGCTGTACGACATCCAGAGGAACGGCGGCGTGGCCAAGATCGGCGAGTTCATTGCCCAGGTCAAGGACAAGAATTCGCACGTGAAGCTGATGGGCTTCGGGCACCGGGTCTACAAGAACTATGACCCGCGCGCGAAGCTGATGCGCGAGACCTGCCATGAGGTGCTGGGCGAACTCGGCCTGCACGACGATCCGCTGTTCAAGCTGGCGATGGCGCTGGAGAAGATCGCGCTCGAGGACGACTATTTCGTCAGCCGCAAGCTGTATCCGAACGTCGACTATTACTCGGGCATCGTGCAGAAGGCGATCGGCATCCCGGTGCCGCTCTTTACCGCCATCTTCGCGCTGGCGCGCACGGTGGGCTGGATCGCGCAACTGAACGAGATGATCGCCGATCCGGAATACAAGATCGGCCGGCCGCGCCAGTTGTTCGTCGGCAGCAAGCACCGCAGGGTTGCGCCGCTGCACCAGCGGCCGTAGGAAAGCTCCGGCAGAAGGAAACGGCGCCGAGCGGCGCCGTTTCGATTTCCGGCGCCGGTCACCGAACGGACTGCGCGATCGGCAGCGGTGTGATCGTCAGCCGATCGCCAGTGCGCTCGATCGGCATCGCGAAGTCGAACAGGTCGGCTGCCGCGCAGCAGTCTAGGTCGGCGGGCGGGAGGTTCGGATCCTTGCCGGACGCGAAGCGCCTTCCGAAATCCGAGCGACGCACGCGCAGTGCGTGCGCATTGGCCGGGGGCGCCTTGCCGCGCAGGATCGCCTCGATGCGGTCGGCGCAGGCGATGTCCTCGTCGCCGTCGCGGTCGGTCCAGGTGCCGGTGACCACCAGCGTGACCGTCGGCGGCGCCAGCGCGAGCAGGTGGCGCGCGGTCGCGCCGGCATTGACCAGCGCGGCGGCGAGGATCGTCGTGGCGCGCGCGCACGCGGCGATGCCGCGCACGCCGCCGACCGTGTACATGATCAGCGTGCGGCCGGCGACGTCGAGGCGGATCAGCTGAGACGGCGAGTTGCCGAGGTCGAAACCGGCAACCGGCGCGCCGCCGGCCTTGGAGCCGACCGCCAGCGCATCTGGATAGCGCCGGCGCAGCGCCGGCAGCGCCTCGATCGAATCAATGGCGACGATCGACCGCGCGCCGTGCGCGAATGCGTAGGCCGCAGTCGTGAACGCGCGCAGCACATCGATGACGACGACGGCGCCATCGAGCTGCGCGCAGTGGGCGAGGTCGGAGCGGTGAATCTGCATCGCCCGCCCGCGGCACGGCACGCTACTGGAATGGTTTCGCGCGCTCGATCAGTTCGGCCAGCCCCGGCTCGTTCGGATCGCGTGGCTTGCCGGGATGGATGATGGCGACCTGGCAGGATTCCGCCGCCTCGACCAATTGCTTGAAGGTGCCTGCCGCGATGTCCTTGATGTATGCCTGCTTGTTGTCGTTGTAGGCAAACATGCGGTCGTTGATGGTGGTGCATTCGCCGCAGCTCGGGCAGCGCGCGGTTTCGATCCACGCCTCGTCCGACGGCGGCTTCTCCGGCGCAGCCTCGGTGGCAACCGGCGCTGCGGCCGCGGTTTCGACAGCCGGGGTGGTGGCCGCCGGCGCCGGTTGGGGCGTGCCGCGCAGCGCCTCGATCTCCTTCTGCTTCTGCGCCTCCCAGGCCGCCTTCTCGCGCGCGAGCAGTCGTTCGGCATGCGAATCATGCACGCCGCCATGCTCCTGCAGGCGATGCCACAGCAGCAGGCTGCGGCGCATGGCCGCCATCATGCGGGCATCGACGACCACCCGGTGCAGCACGTCGCTGCCGTCGACCGCGAGCAGGTAGGGCACGCGCTGCGCGGCGTCGTGTTCGGAAAGCCGCAGCCAGTCGGCCGCCGGGATCATCGTTCCGTTCCAGCGTTCGCGCGGCACGAGTGCAAAGTGCCCCGCATAGCGCATGTCGCACAGCGCGAAGTCGGCGAACGTGAACGCGGCGGGTTCGGACGCACGCTGCAGCGCCTCATCGGCATACTCGACCGAGTCCAGCCGCCAGTCTGCGTCCGGCGCCGGGTTGTTCTCGAGGGAAAAGCGCGCCGCCCAGTTCTCGCCCGCGGCGGCGTCGTAACTGAAGGCCGGAAAGGCGCGCGAATCCATGGCCGCCGCCGCCGTCAGATAGGGCGGCAACGCGGCGGCGGGCGTGGTCGTGCCCGCGAACACGGCAAAGAGCGCCGGCCCCTGGCAGATCAGGCCGCGCGCGATGCGCTCGCGCAGCGAATACAGGTTCGAACCGGGTGACTGCAGCACGAACATCCCGCCCAGGCCCATCGCCATCGTCGCCAGGCGCGCACTGCGCACGCCGAACGCGAAATGTCCGGTGCCGATCGATGCGTCCTCGAGCAGATCATCGACCAGCACCAGGACCTTGACCGGCAGCCCCGATGACAGCATATCGAGCAGTCCGGCGTTTTCCGGCGCATCGTTGCGTCCTGCCGGAATGCACACCAGGTAATCGGGAAACAGGGCAAGCTCGGCGGCGGTCAGCGCACGTTCGTCGAAACGGGCAAAGAACGCGTCGTCCTTGTCCTCGACATATCGGCCGGCGCCCTCCAGCTCGGCGATCGCCATCGCCTTGACCAGCTGGACCATGTCCCGCAGCCGTTCCCGATAAGCAGCAACCACGGCCGCGCAGTTGTCGAAGCAGTATTCGAGGGCGGGCGTGCTCGAGTTCGGATCGGGATAGAAGCCCTGCGCGCGCAGCACGGACAGAGCCCATTCGATCCGCTGCCGGCGCGCGGGCGGCAACTGATCGCGCGGCGTGTTGCGGCTGATCAGCTTCGACATCATGCCGAAGTCGAAAGCATCGGCATCGGCGCCGCCGACCGTGGCGCGCAGCGCCTCGGGGCGCTGGCCGGCTTCCGAGTGGACATGCGCGGCGCGCAGGATGTCGGTCAGCTTGCGCATCATCCGGTCGGCCTCGGCGCGGAAGCGCCGCGCCTTGTCGGCCTGTGCCGCGCGCCAGGCGTGCATCAGCACGCGCGCAGGCGCGACGCCGTCGCAGTCGACTACCTCTCCGTCGAATTTCAGTGCGGCGGCGGCGAGCCGCAGCACCTCCTCGACTTCCGCGTCGCGGCCGGCGATGCGCGTGGCGGCCTGCGCCCACAGCTCGGTCAGAATGCCGGTGGTGCCGTGCGCGACCTGCTCGCGGATCGCGCGTTCCAGGCGCAGCACGTGCCTGCGCAGGCGCTCGCCCTCGATGCCGCGCGGCGCAAGGTCGGAGAGCAGGCGATCGATGATGACGCTGAGGGGCAGCGCGAATTCGGTGCCCGTCGCGTCGTCGATCAGCACCAGGGGGTAGTCGTAGCGCAGCCGCGTCAGGTCGCGGTAGCCGGCGAGCAGCGCGGGGCGCAGATCTTTCGCGTCGATCGGCAGCGCCTCGTCGGTGCGCTTGCCGGTCGTGTGGAACAGCACCTGATCCTGATGTGTCGCGGCCATATCCATGGGCAACTGCCTCTCGAGCCTTCTCCGTCACGCCGCCCGGGCGGGCTTTTCGTCGGGCCAGATCGTGAACTTGTCGAATTCCTTCTCCAGCCCGGCGCGGATTGCCTCGGGCGTGCGCGGCCCGCCCGCGTGACGCAGGTCCTCGTAGCAGGGGACGTCGGGGTTGTGATACAGGATGCCGACCGGGATCGGGTCGATCGTCGAGGCGATCTCCCGCGCCTGGTGAATGTTCAGGGGGTCATGCGCGCGCTGGTTCTTGTAGATGCGCGAGATCTCGCTGCTCGGCGCGAGTCCGTTTTCGTGTGTCAGCAGCAGCGTCTTGCCCGGATCGTGCAGCCAGGGCTCGAACATCTTCGGCAGCCACTCGGGGCAGCGCTGGATGATGCGGATGAAGGAGAAGCCCTTGTGGTGGAACGCCTTGCTGATGATGTCGTACAGCAGCTCGGGAATCCAGTCGACCCCCTGTGCCACGAACGACACGTTCTGCACCCCGAGCGTGACGGTCAGCGGATTCAGCGCCTCCAGCACGGTGCCGCGCGGCGTGGTGTTGCTCTTCATTCCCATCGGCGAAGTCGGCGAAGCCTGCTTCTTGGTCAGGCCGTAGACCTGGTTGTCGTGCAGGATCACCGTCAGGTTCATGTTGTACCGGATCGCGTGGATCCAGTGCGCCGCGCCAATTGAGCAGCAGTCGCCGTCGCCGGTGTTGACGAACACGTGCAGGTCGGGGCGGGCCATCTTGACACCCTCGGCGAGCGGAAACGCGCGACCGTGGATGCCGTGGAAACCATACGTCTTCATGTAGTGGGGGAAGCGGCTCGAGCAGCCGATGCCCGATACGAAGACCGTGCGCTCGGGCGCGAGATCTTCGTCGCGGCACAAGCGCTGCACCGCGGCGAGGATCGCGTTGTCGCCGCAGCCGGTGCACCAGCGCGGCACGCCGCCCTGGTAGTCCTCGAGCTTGTGGTGCTCCTCGTGCAGCCGGATCAGCGTCTTGGAGACGGGGATCGCCATGTCCATGTTCAGGACCTTTCGTTCAGTTTGGCGCGCAATGCATCGACCACATTCGCGGGCTTGATCGGCTGCCCGCGCGCCTCGCTCCAGCAGTCGACGTCGACCAGGTAGCGGGAGCGCAGCATCATCGCCAGCGCCGAGTAGCGGCGGTTGTCGGCGTCGATCAGTTCGTCTTCTAAGCGGTCCGACCAGTTGCCCTCGATCGTCATCACCTTGCGGAAGCGCTTCATGATCTCGCCGACGCCGGACGCCATCGGCTGCAGGAAGCGCAGGTGCAGCGACGACACCTTTTGGCCTTCGGCGCGCAGGCGGTCGACCGCTTCCTCGATCACGCCCTGGTTGCTGCCCCAGCCGACCACCAGCAGGTCGCCGTCGGGATCGCCGTACACCGTGGGCGTCTTCAGCGTCTTCTGCAGCGCGGCCAGCTTCAGGCTGCGCATGCGCAGGCCTTCCTCGTTGTTCTTCGGGTCGTACGCGACCTTGCTGGCCCGGTCGTGCGCCAGCCCGGTGATCGTGTGCATGCCGTTGGGCTGCCCCGGCACGTAGCGACGCGCGATGCCGGTGAGCGGATCCCAGTCGTACGGCTTGGCGCCTTCGGGCACCGGCGACTGATCGATCGGCGGCGCCAGCCAGTCCTCGCGGAAATTCGGGCGCGGGAAAGGCTGCTGCGCGGTCGCGAGGCTGGCGTCCGACAGCACGACGACCACCATGTTGAATGTCTCGGCAATCTTGCGCGCGGTGATCATCGAGTAGAAGCAATCCTCGATGCTGGACGTCGCCATCACGACCTTCGGCGCATCGCCGTGCGATCCGAATATCGACGTCAGCAGGTCGCCCTGTTCGACCTTGGTCGGCTGGCCCGTGCTCGGGCCGCCGCGCTGCACGTTGACGACGACCAGGGGAATCTCGGCCATCACCGCCAGGCCGATGCCTTCCTGCTTCAGCGAGTAGCCCGGACCCGACGTGATCGTGACCGCGCAGCGGCCGGCGTAGGAGGCGCCGATCGCAAACGCGCAGGCTGCGATCTCGTCTTCCGCCTGATGCACGAGTCCGCCGACGCGCTCGAAGCATTCGGACAGGTAGTGCGAAGCCGACGTCGCCGGCGTGATCGGGTACATCGCGCAGATGTCCATGCCGGAGGCCAGCACGCCGAGCGCGATCGCGGTGTTGCCGTTGATGACCATCTGGGGAACGCTCGCGCGCTGCGCCGGGATCGAATACTTGAAATCGAGGTTCTTCTCGGCCCACGCGTAGCCGGCCTCGAGCAGTCCCTGGTTGACGCGAATGATCTTCTCTTCCTTCTTGCCGAAGGTCAGCGCCACCTGCTCGCGCGCCAGCGCAAGGTCGAAGCTGTAGATGCTGCAGAGGATGCCGAGCACGAACATGTTCTTGCCGCGCTTGGCGTCGGCCATCAGTGCGCGGCACTCGCGCTCGAGCGGCACCTCGATCACGCGGTAGCCGCTCTTCAGCAGCGCGTCGACCGTTTCGGTGTACGACTTGACGACCGCCGGGTCGCGGTGCTCGCGCCACATGTTTTCGAGCAGGATCGTGGCACCTTTCTTCAGTTCACCGGCACGGACGCGGCCGAGCAGCACCTGCTCGTTGAATGCGACCGCAAGGTCGGTCTCGTCGCCGCCGTTGGTCACGCGCTTGGAGCCGATGCGGATGCGAATGCCGCTCGCGCCCGCGACGCTGCGCGCGGGCGGCTGGATCTCGGCCGGGATGATCTCGACCGTCCAGATGCCGTTGCCGCTCCTGGCGGCGATCGCACCGAGCGACTGGCCGCAGCGCTGCGCGCCTTCGCCGGAGTCGCTGATCACCTCGACGATATGTTCGGAGAGGACCGTCGCCGTCCTGGCGAGCGGTCGTTCGAGGACTGCGCTCATCTGTCTGCTCTCATCACGCGATCCGTACGCGGGCGAAGTTGTGTTCGTTGCGATCGATGCCGAAGCGGCGCGCGCTGGCATCGGGCGCGGGCTGGTAGACGACATCGCTGTCGCGCAGCCCGAGGTAGGCCTTCATCGAGCGTGCGGCCTTGCGGCCGGCGCCCATGGCCTCGATCACGGTCGCGGCACCCGTGACGATGTCGCCGCCGGCATATACGCCGGCGATCGAGGTGGCGAGGTTCTCGTCGGTGGCGATGTAGCCCCACTTGTTCAGCTTCAGCTTCGAGGTCTGGCCGAGGATCGGGTTGGCGTTGGTGCCGATCGCGAAAACGACCATGTCGCACACGAATTCGAACTCGCTGCCCGCCACCGGCACCGGACGGCGGCGGCCGGACTCGTCCGGCTCTCCGAGTTCCATCTTCACGCATCTCAATGCGCGCACGCTGTTGTTCGCGTCGCCCAGGATCTCGACCGGGCTGGTCAGCCAGTTGAAGTCGATGCCTTCCTCCTCGGCGTGGTGGATCTCCTCGACGCGCGCCGGTGCCTCCTTCTTCGAGCGACGGTAGATGCAGTGCACGCTCTCGGCGCCGAGCCGCAGCGACACGCGCAGCGCGTCCATCGCCGTGTTGCCGGCGCCGATCACCGCGACATGCTTGCCGGGCTGCAGCGGCGTGTCGAAGTTCGGGAAGTCGCGCGCGCGCATCAGGTTGCAGCGCGTGAGCAGCTCGTTCGCCGACAGCACGCCATTGAGCGATTCGCCGGGGATGCCCATGAAGCTCGGGTAGCCGGCGCCTGTGCCGATGAACACCCCGTGGAAGCCCATGTCCGTGATCATCTGCTCGATCGTGAACAGCCGGCCCACCAGCGTGTTGCATTCGAAGCGCACGCCGAGCTGCTTCAGCTTCTCGATCTCGGCGTCGATCACGTCGTTCGGCAGGCGGAAGTCGAGGATGCCGTACTTCAGCACGCCGCCCGGCGTGTGGAACGCCTCGTAGACGACGACCTCGCAACCGGCCTTCGCCATGTCGGCCGCGCAGGCCATTCCGGCTGGTCCCGCGCCGACGATGCCGATGCGGAAGCCGCTGGGCTCGATGTACGGCACGTTGGCCCAGCCTTCCTTGATCGCCATGTCGCCGACGAAGCGCTCGAGTCGCCCGATCGCGACCGGCTCCAGCGTGTCGCCGACCGTGCATACGCCTTCGCACTGGTTCTCCTGCGGGCACACGCGACCGCAGATCGACGGCAGCAGATTCGTGTCGGTGATGATGTCGTACGCGCCCTGGTAGTGCTTGTCGGCGATCTTCTGGATGAATGCGGGAATGTCGATGCTGACCGGGCAGCCGCGCACGCACGGCTCGTCCGGGCATTGCAGGCAGCGCTCGGCTTCGCGCTGCGCGTCGGCGACGCTGTAACCGCACGCGACTTCCTGGAAATTCCTGGCGCGCTCGCGCGGATCCTGCTCCGGCATCGGCGTGCGTTCCTGCGGGATCGTGCGGATCGTTTTCTTCTTCGCTGCCATCTCAGCCATCCGTCGAGGGTCGATCGAGCGATGCCGTCTCCATGTCGGGCTCGGCGATCTCGTGCAGACGGCAGCCTTCCTGCCACTTGAGCAGGGCTTCCTGCTCGGCACGCTTGTACCGCCCCAGGCGCGCCATCAGGTCGTCGAAGTCCACCTGGTGGCCATCGAAATCGGGACCATCGACACAGGCGAACTTGACCTGCTCGCCGATCTTCACGCGGCATCCGCCGCACATGCCGGTACCGTCGACCATCACGGGGTTCAGGCTGACCATCGTCTTGATCTTGTGGGCACGGGTGGCCTCCGCGCAACCCTTCATCATGATCGGCGGGCCGATCGCGACAACTTCCTCGATGTCCGTGTGACTGGCGATCGCCTGCTTGATGCCTTCGGTGACCAGTCCCTTGATGCCCGCCGAGCCGTCGTCGGTGCAGACGAGCAGTTCATCGCACACCGCGCGGAACTTGTCCTCCCAGAAGATCAGGTTGCGATTGCGAAATCCGATCACGCCGATCACGTACGCACCGGCTTCCTTGTAGGCGCGTGCCTGCGGGTAGACCGGGGCGACGCCGAGGCCGCCGCCGACACATATCACCTTCTTCGCCGCGCCGATGTGGCTCGGAATCCCCATCGGGCCCACGACCGCATACAGAGTCGTGCCGACGCGGCAGTTCTGCTGCATCTCGCGCGTGGTTTTGCCGACGGCCTGGATCACCAGCGTGATCGTGCCCTTCTTGCGGTCGAAATCCGCGATCGTCAGCGGTATGCGCTCGCCGTGCTCATGCTCCATCACGATCACGAACTGCCCCGGCTTGGCGGCCTTGGCGAGCATCGGGTGCACCACCTCCAGCAGATAGGTGACGTCCGAAAAGTCCTCGCGCGCGACGATGGGAAACGCCGATCCCGCGTTCGCCTGCGCCATGTTGGTCTCCCTTGCGCTTCGTTATCCACGCGGCGCGTGCTTCGACGCGTGGCGACGAGGCGACCTGCCTCGTCCACCGCGCAGCTTCATGCGCCGCAGCAAGTCATGTATTGATCTGTGGCAAGCAACGCCGGATGGCGGTCGGCGTCGACGCACCGATGCGACGGGTCGCTCAGGTGAGCTCGGCGTTCAGCGCCTCGAGGGCTGCGGCGCCGGGGCACAAGTCGGCTTCGCCGAGGCGGTTCAGCGGAATGGCCACGGTGTTCAGGTGGTCATGCAGGTCGTACGCCGCGGTGTCGACATAGAGCAGTCCGGTGACGATTTCGCCGCGCGCGTGATGCCGGTGGATGTGGCTGATCGCCGAAAGCGAATCGCCGGGATCGTAGGCATCGGTCAGTTTGCGCAGCCGCAGCACGCTGCCGTCGTGCTGTGTGATCTCGATCACTTCGCCCGGATCGTAGCTCGCCGCGATCGTATCGCGGCGAGGCATGAAATCGAGGCGGTTGACGGCGTCGTTGTGTGCGCGGACGTAGTCGTAGCTGCGCGTGCTGCCGGCATGGTTGTTGAACGCCACGCACGGGCTGATCACGTCGACGAGCGCGGGGCCGCGGTGATTCAGGGCCCCCTTGAGCAGCGGCACGAGCTGCTCCTTGTCCCCGGAGAAGCTGCGCGCCACGTACGTGACGCCAAGCTGCAGCGCGAGAAGGACGAGATCGATCGGCGCATCGCGGTTGATCGCGCCGCGCTTCGACTTCGAGCCGGCATCGGCGGTTGCCGAGAACTGCCCCTTGGTGAGGCCGTAGACGCCGTTGTTCTCGCAGATGTAGGTCATGTTCACGCCGCGCCGGATCAGGTGCGCGAACTGGCCGATTCCGATCGAAGCGGAGTCCCCGTCGCCGGACACGCCGAGGTAGAGCAGCTCCCGGTTCGCGAGGTTGGCACCGGTGAGCACCGAGGGCATCCGCCCGTGCACGGAATTGAAACCGTGCGAATTGCCGAGGAAATAGTCGGGCGTCTTCGACGAGCAGCCGATGCCGGACAGCTTGGCGACGCGGTGCGGCTCGATCGCGAGCTCCCAGCAGGCCTGGATGACCGCCGCGGAAATCGAGTCGTGCCCGCAGCCGGCGCACAGCGTGGAAATCTTGCCCTCGTAGTCGCGGCGGGTGAAGCCGATGCGGTTCGTCGGCAGCGTCGGGTGGTGCAGCGCGGGCTTGGCCAGATAGGTCATGCAACCCTCCCGGACTTCAGCGGATGCACGTTCGCAGCGGAAACGCGCTCGGCGATCGCTTGCGCGATGAAGCGGGCCGTGATCGGCGTGCCGTCGTAGTGCAGGATCGGCGCGAGCCGCGCCGGATCGACCTCGAGCTCGTTGATCAGCAGCGATCGCAGCTGAGCGTCGCGATTCTGCTCGACCACGAATACGAATTCGTGCTCGGCGATGAACTGGGAGACCGAATGCGGAAACGGAAAGGCGCGGATGCGCAGGCGATCCAGGTAGACGCCCTCGGCTTCGAGCGTGCCGATCGCCTCGCTCATCGCCGGGCTGGTGGAGCCGAAATAGATCACTCCGTACCGCGTCCGGTGGGATGCCTTGCGCAGGATCGGCTGCGGCACCAGCTTCCGCGCGGTGGCGAACTTCTTCAGCAGGCGCTCCATGTTGTACACATAGTCGGCGCCGGCCTCCGAATAGCGCGCATGCGCATCCTTGGTTGTGCCGCGCGTGAAGTACGCTCCCTTGGTCGGATGCGTCCCGGGCAGGGTGCGCCAGGGGATTCCGTCACCGTCGACGTCGAGATAGCGACCGAAGGTCCGGCCCGCGTCGAGATCCTCGTGGTTGAGAACCTTGCCGCGGTCGTAGCGGTGCGAATCGTCCCATTCGAGCGGCGCGCACAGCCGATGATTCATCCCGACGTCGAGGTCGGTCATCACGAAGATCGGAGTCTGCAGGCGCTCGGCGAGGTCAAGCGCCGCGGCACAGAATTCGAAGCATTCGTGCGGATCCTCCGGGAACAGCAGCACGTGTCGGGTGTCGCCGTGCGAGGCGTAGGCGCAGGCGAGCAGATCCGCCTGCTGCGTGCGCGTCGGCATTCCGGTGGAAGGTCCGCCCCGCTGCACGTCGATGATCACCGCGGGAATCTCGGCGAAGTACGCCAGGCCGATGAATTCGCTCATCAGCGAGATGCCCGGCCCGGAGGTGGCGGTGAACGCGCGAGCGCCGTTCCAGCTGGCACCGATCACGATGCCGATCGACGCCAGTTCGTCCTCCGCCTGCACCACCGCGTACTTGTTGCGGCCGGTGGCCGGATCGATCCGATACCGGGCGCAGTATCTCTGGAACGCCTCCGCCAGCGACGACGATGGCGTGATCGGATACCACGCGCAGACGGTTGCGCCTCCGAACACGCAGCCGAGCGCAGCGGCCGCATTGCCTTCGATGAAGATCCGGTCGCCGACCGCGTTGCGCCGCTCGACGCGCAGGCCGAGTGCGTCGCCCAGCTGCGCGCGGCCGAAATGCAATCCCGTCAGCAAGGCGTCGAGGTTCGGCCGGATCAGCTTGTCCTTGCCCTTGTATTGCTCGCCGAGGAGCTGCTCGATCACCTCCGGCTCGATGCCGAGCATCGCCGCCAGCGCGCCCACATACATGATGTTCTTCAGCAGCTGGCGTTCCTTGGCGTCGCTGAACCTTGCCGCCGCCATCTGCGTCAACGGCACACCGATCGCGTGAACGTCCGCGCGGAACCTGGAAGCGGGCAGCGGCTTCGTGTTGTCGTACACGAGGTAGCCGCCGGGCTCGATTTCGGCCACGTCCTTGTCCCACGTCTGCGGATTCATCGCGACCATCAGGTCGACTCCGCCGCGGCGGCCAAGGTGCCCTTGCTCGTTGACGCGTACCTCGTACCAGGTCGGCAGGCCCTGAATGTTGGATGGAAAGATGTTGCGCGGCGAAACCGGCACGCCCATGCGCAGGATGCTGCGCGCGAAGAGCTCGTTTGCGCTCGCCGAACCGGAGCCGTTGACGTTGGCAAACTTGACCACGAAATCGTTGACCGCCTCGATGCGGTTGGGGTGCGCTGCCGCGGCGACGCCGTCAGCCGGGGCGCGCTGGTCCGGTGCGTTCATCAGGCGGCCTTCCGTTGCGGCCCGCCGCGGCAGCCGTGGCCCGCGCGCGCGACGTCGAGCAGGAATTTCTGCATGTCCCAAGCCCCGGTGGGACAGCGCTCCGCGCACAGGCCGCAGTGCACGCAGACATCCTCGTCCTTTACCATCACGCGCCCGGTCTTCAGTTCGGTGGAGACGTACAGCGCCTGATCAAGATTGCGCGCCGGTGCGCGCAGCCGCGGCCGCAGCCGCTCCTCGGCGTCGTTGGCGACGAAATTGATGCAGTCCAGCGGGCAGATGTCGACACAGGCATCGCACTCGATGCACAGCGGCGGCGAGAACACCGTCTGCACGTCGCAGTTCAGGCAGCGCTGCGCCTCCTTCCATGCGGTCGCGGCGTCGAAGCCGAGCTCGACTTCGACCTTGATGTTGCGCAGCGCCTGGTTGACGTCGCGCCACGGCACCTTGTGGCGCGATTCGGGAGTCACGTCGTTGTCGTAGCTCCACTCGTGGATTCCCATTTTCTGGGATACCAGCGTCACGCCGGGTGCTGGCCGCTGCTGCGGATCCTCGCCGTGCAGGTACTTGTCGATCGAGATCGCAGCGTCGTGACCCTGCGCCACGGACCAGATGATGTTTTTCGGGCCGAGCGCCGCGTCGCCGCCGAAAAAGACGTTGGGCAGCGACGATTGCAGCGTCACCTTGTTCAGCACCGGCAGGCCGCCGCGGTCGAACGCAATGCCGCAATCGCGCTCGATCCACGGGAACGCGTTCTCCTGGCCGACCGCGATCAGTACTTCGTCGCATTCGAAGATGTGTTCGGGCTCGCCGGTGGGCACCAGTTCGCGCCGGCCCTGCGCGTCGCGCACGGCCTTGACGCGCTCGAACGACATGCCGAACAGCCGGCCGTTGCGATGCAGGAACTCCCTGGGGACCAGATAGTTCAGGATCGGGATGCCCTCGTGCGTCGCGTCCTCCTTCTCCCACGGCGATGCCTTCATCTCCTCGAAACCCGAGCGCACGATCACCTTGACGTCGGCGCCCCCGAGACGCCGCGCGCTACGACAGCAATCCATCGCGGTATTGCCACCGCCCAGCACGATCACGCGCCGGCCGATCGTGTCGACGTGTCCGAAGGACACCGAGGCAAGCCAGTCGATGCCGATGTGGATGTGCGCGGCCGCTTCGGCGCGTCCGGGCAAGTGCAGGTCACGGCCGCGCGGCGCTCCCGACCCGACGAACACGGCATCGAATCCCTGCGCCAGCAGCCCCTTCATCGAATCGATCCATACGCCGCCACGGAACTCGACGCCCAGTTCGAGTATGTAGCCGACTTCCTCGTCGATCACCTCCTCGGGAAGGCGAAAGCGCGGAATCTGAGAGCGGATCATTCCGCCGGGTCGGGGATCCTCGTCGAAAACGACGACCTCGTAGCCGAGCGGGGCGAGGTCGCGCGCGACGGTCAGCGAGGCCGGCCCCGCGCCGACGCAGGCGATGCGCTTGCCGTTCTTCGGTGCAGCGTGCTTCGGCAGGCGCCCCCGTATATCTTCCTTGTGATCGGCGGCGACGCGCTTGAGGCGACAGATCGCGACCGGCTCCGGGCGCTCGGTCTGTGCCTGCTCGACGCGGCCGCGGCGGCACGCCGGCTCGCAAGGGCGGTCGCAGGTTCGGCCGAGGATGCCCGGAAACACGTTGGACTGCCAGTTGACCAGGTACGCGTCGGCATACCGGCCGGCGGCGATCAGCCGTATGTATTCGGGCACCGGAGTGTGGGTGGGGCAGGCCCACTGGCAATCGACGACCTTGTGAAAGTAGTCGGGGTTGCGGATATCAGTCGCCTGCAACGACATCTCCTTCCGCCGCTCTGATCACCGGCTGCAATTGAGATGCCGGACAAGGTGCGAGATCGGCTACGGTGCTGCGCCCGCCAGTCTATCCCGCTGGGCGCGCAAATGAGCCGCAGAGGCCCTGATGCCGTTGTATGAATGGTTCGATCCGCCGCGTGCCGGCTCAGCCAGTTGCATCCCCAGTGGTACCATTCGCGGCCCTCGTCGGAGGCCGGCCGGCTCGTCGCTCGCGCCAGGTCCGAGCGGGGGCTCGCAGATCGAGGCAACGGAACCCGCCGCCGCGATCCCCGGACAGCTCTGATGCCTGCCCGGACATCTTTGACGAGAAACTCGTTGCGAAAGGTGAGCGCCATGATGAGACAGTTCCAGGCCAACTCGTACCTGTTCGGCGGCAACGCGCCGTATGTCGAGGAACTGTACGAAAAGTACCTCGACCATCCGGCGTCCGTGCCAGAGAAGTGGCGCGCCTATTTCGACCAGATGCAGCTGGTCCCGGCCGCAGACGGTAATCCGCAGACGCCGGACGTCGCGCACGCGCCGATCGTCGAGTCCTTCGCGCTGCGCGCCAAGACCGGCACGCTGCGGCCGGCGGTGGCGCCGACCGATCTGTCGGTGGCGCGCAAGCAGGTCCATGTCCAGTCGATCATCGCCGCGTATCGCTTCCTCGGTGCGCGCTGGGCCGATCTCGATCCGCTGAAGCGCCAGGAGCGGCCGCAGATTCCCGAACTGGAGCCGACCTTCTATGACCTGACCGAAGCGGACATGGACATCGTGTTCTCGGCCGCGAACACGTACTTCGGCCAGGAGCAGATGACGCTGCGCGACATCGTGAAGGCGCTGCGGCAGACCTACTGCGGCACGATCGGCGCCGAGTTCATGTACATCTCGGATCCGGCCGAGAAGCGCTGGTGGCAGCAGCGGCTGGAGTCGATCCGCTCGACGCCGAGTTTCGATGCGGAGAAGAAGCGGCACATCCTCGAACGGCTGACCGCGGCAGAGGGAATGGAGCGCTACCTGCACACCAAGTTCGTCGGCCAGAAGCGCTTTTCGCTGGAGGGCGGCGAAAGCTTCATTGC
>JBLMYK010000142.1:0-5729 GCA_050258235.1 Gemmatimonadota bacterium
CGACGTCATTGCGCGTGTAGCCGACCACGGTCGGCTTGCCCGTCGTGCCGCTCGACGCGTGGATGCGCACCACCTGCTCGCGCGGCACGGCGAACAGGCCGAACGGATAGTTGTCGCGCAGATCGGCCTTGGTGGTGAACGGGAACTTGGCCAGGTCGGCGAGCGATTTCAGATCCGACGGGCGCACGCCCGCGGCATCGAACTTGCGCCGGAAATGCGGCACGTTGTCGTAGGTGTGCGCGAGCGTCCATTGCAGGCGCTGCAGCTGCAACGCCTGCAGTTCGTCGCGGCTGGCGCGCTCGATCGGCTCGAGATCGACTGGGTTCGGTTTCTTGACCGGCATCGTCAGCTCCTTCGACTCAGGACTATGTGAATTCCACGACGTGCTTGCCCTTCATGGTGTGCGAGCGGCCGCGCATCACGGCCACCTGCTTGCCATGCTGGTTGGTGACCATGATGTCGTACAGGCCCAGACGGCCGTTGATCGTCACTTCGCGCGCCTCGGCGAGCAGGCGGTCGCCCTCGTGTCCGGGATTCAGGATCTCGATGAAGATGCCCGAGGCAAGCGTCAGCTCGTTGTGGCTGTTGCACGCAAACGCGAACGCGGTGTCCGCCAGCGTAGTGATGATGCCGCCGTGGCACAGGCCGAACCCGTTCAGCATGTCGCGCCGGACCGTCATCGTCACCCGGGCATAGCCGGGCGAGATCGCCTCGATCTGCATGCCCAGGCCCTTGGACGCGTAATCGTGCTCGAACAGCTTGCGCCGCACCGCCTCGGCGACCGTCTGCGGGTCGGGCCGGTGGTGCGCGTGTGGCTGGTGCGCGTCGCTCATTGCCTGCCCTCGAAGCCGGCGCCGCTCCAGCCGCGGCGCTGAATCAGCACCGAAGTGCGATAGCGTTCCTCGCCGTAATGCGCGCGCAGGTTGCCGAGCACGAGCGCGAAGAAGTCGAGACCGACGGCCTCGGCCCACGCCATCGGGCCGCGCGGATAGTTCACGCCGTGCGTCATCGATTCGTCGATCGCGTCGGCGGTGCAGATCCCGTACGCCACCGCGTCGGCCGCCTCGTTGACCAGCATCGCGGTCGTCCGCAGCACGATCATCCCCGCAACGTCATCGAGGCGGGAACACTCGAAGCCGGCGCGCGCCAGCGTCGCGCACACTGTGCGCAGCGCGGCTTCGCCGCATTGGTCGGCGCGCGCCAGGGCAAGGCGCGGAGCGATCGCATAGTCCAGCGCAAGGTCGAACAGGACCAGCTGCGGCTGCCCGACGTCGAGCGACCGCTGGCTCGCGCAGCGGCCGTCGCTGAGCATCACGCGCGCCGAGCCGATCTCCAGCCAGCCGGGCGTGCCTCCGCGGTTCTCCACCCGCACCACCTCGATGCCGGCGCGTTCCAGCCGGGTCACGATCGGCGTGGCGATGCCAAGCGACCCGACCAGCGTCACGCGCGACACTGGATCGGCTCCCGGCTCCACCTTCGGTGCCGGTTTCGCCGCCCCCGGCCGGTAGTCGTAGATGCCGCGCCCGCTCTTGCGTCCGAGCCAGCCGGCGCGCACCAGCTCCTGCTGCGCCAGCGACGGGGCGTAGCGGCGATCGCCGAAGGTGGCGTCGAACACCGACTTCGTCACCGTCAGATTCACGTCGTGACCGATCAGGTCCATCAGTTCGAACGGGCCCATCGGAAAGCCGCCGCAGTCGCGCATCACCGCGTCGAGCGTCGCGCAATCGGCCGCGCTTTCCGCCAGCACGCGCCACGCCTCGGCGTAGAACGGTCGCGCCAGCCGGTTGACGATGAATCCCGGTGTCGATCTTGCGAACACCGTGTGCTTGCCCCACGCGCGCGCGGTGGCCGCGACGGTCTGCGCGACCGCCTCCGCGGTCGCCATGCCGCTGACGACCTCGACCAGTCGCATCCGCGTCGGCGGGTTGAAGAAGTGCATTCCCACCAGGCGCTCCGGCTTCGCGAGCGCGGCACCGACCGCGGTGATCGACAGCGACGACGTGTTGGTCGCGAACACGCAGTCCTGGCCGACGACGCCCTCCAGCGCGCGGAACAGGTTCTGCTTGACTCCGAGGTCCTCGACCACCGCCTCGACGATCAGGCCGCAGGCGCCGAAGTCGTCGAGTGTGGCGGCCGGCTGCACGCGTGCGATGGTCGCCTCCGCATCGCCGGCCGCAAGCTTGCCCTTGGCGACCAGTCCGCGCAACTCGCGCTCGAGCCCGGCACGCGCCGCCTCGACCGCGGCCCGATTGGCGTCGTGCAGCCGCACTCGATGGCCGGCACGCGCCGCGACCTGCGCGATGCCGGCCCCCATTGCGCCGGCGCCGATCACGCCGATCTCGACCGCCGAAGAAAGCGCCTGTGACAAGTCATTCTCCCGTGAACTTCGGCGTGCGCTTCTCCATGAACGCCGCCACGCCTTCCCGATAATCCGCCGAGCGCCCGAGTTCGCGCTGGAAGTCGCGCTCGAGGTCGAGGCTGCCTTCCAGCGTCAGGCCGCTGGCCGCGTAGATCGCCTGCTTGGTGCGCACGAAGCCGCGTGTCGGTCCGGCCGCGAGCTGCTCGGCCACCTTGCGCACGGTCGGCATCAGGTCGGCGTCGTCGACGCACTTCCAGATCAGGCCCCACTGCTCGGCCTGTTCGGCGGACAGCTTGTCGCCGAGCAGCGCCAGACCCAGCGCACGCGCCTGGCCCACCAGCCGCGGCAGCGCCCAGGTGCCGCCCGAGTCAGGCACCAGCCCGATCTTGGCGAACGACTGGATGAAGCTTGCCGAGCGCGCCGCGAACACGAGGTCGCAGGCGAGCGCGATGTTGGCGCCGGCGCCGGCCGCGACCCCGTTGACCGCCGCGATCACGGGCAGCGGCAGGTTGCGCAGCGCCAGCACCAGCGGCTTGTAGTAACTGTCGATCGACGCGCCGAGATCGAGCGGCGCCGCATTTTCCTGACCTGCGGGTGCGACTGCGCGATCGGAAAGATCCTGCCCGGCGCAGAAGCCGCGCCCTGCCCCGGTCAGCACCAGGCAGCGTACCGCGCGATCGGCTCGTACTGCCTCCAGCGCCGCGCGCACGTCGCCGTGCATCGCCACCGTGAAGCTGTTCAATCGGTCGGGCCGGTTCAGCGTCAGCGTCGCCACCCCGGCTGCGATGTCCAGCCGGACGTTCTCGTAATTCGCCATGATGAAACGATTCCTCGGACCTGCCGCGGCATCACGCTGCGCCCGCGCGGCGATCGTTCGACAGAAATACGGGGCGATCAAAATTGACCGACCGGTCAATCAATAGTAGTTTCTGTTCCCTTTTGTGGCAAGCGCCGCGATTTCGAACCATCCGGAGACAACGTGACGCATCCCCTGTTTGAGAAGCACCGGCCGACCCTCGACGGCGCGCTGGGCGCCATTGCATCTCGTGCCTACTGGAGTCCGTATCCCGAAATGCCGAGCCCCAAGGTGTACGGCGAAGGCGCACAGGAATCGGGCCGGGCCGCCATCCAGGCGCTGGCCGGCGGCCGCTTCGTGCTCGACCAGCCAGGCCAGACCGGCTGGGTTGCTTCGGACCGGTCCCCGTACGGCGCGAAGCTCGACATCCAGTACCCGGTGTGCGATCCCGAAGCGCTGCTGGCGGCCGCCGAGCGCGCGATGCCCGCGTGGCACAAGCTCGGCGTGGACGGGCGCACCGGCGTCTGCCTGGAAATCCTCGACCGTCTGAACAAGGCCAGTTTCGAGATCGCGCACGCGGTGATGCTGACGACCGGACAGGGCTGGATGATGGCGTTCCAGGCCGGAGGGCCGCACGCGCAGGACCGCGGGCTGGAGGCGGTCGCGTACGCCTACCGCGAGATGCGCTTCGTGCCTGAGGTGGCGCGCTGGGAGAAGCCGCAGGGCAAGAACCCGCCGCTGGTAATGGAGAAGCACTTCGAGGTGGTCGGCCGCGGCGTGGCGCTGGTGATCGGCTGCAGCACGTTTCCGACCTGGAACACGTATCCGGGGCTGTTCGCGGCGCTGGCGACCGGCAATCCGGTCATCGTCAAGCCGCACCCGTGGAGCGTGCTGCCGGCGGCGATCACGGTGCGCATCATCCGCGCGGTGCTGGCCGAGAACGGCATCGATCCGAACCTCGTCACGCTGGCGGCGGTCGACAAGGCCGAAACGACGCAGCAGCTCGCCACGCACCCGAAGGTGAAGTCGATCGACTTTACCGGCGGCTCGGCCTTCGGCCGCTGGCTGATCGACCATGCCCGCGACAAGCAGGTGTACGCAGAACTGTCGGGCGTGAACAACGTGGTGATCGAGTCCACCGACAACTACAAGGGAATGCTGCGCAACCTCGCGTTCACCCTGTCGCTGTACGCCGGCCAGATGTGCACGACGACCAAGGCGATCCTCGTGCCCGCCGCCGGCATCGATACCGACGCAGGGCACAAGGCGTTCGACGAGGTCGCCGCCGACCTGGGCGCCGCGATCGACAAGTTCCTGGCCGACCCGGCGACCGCGTGCGCGGTGCTCGGCGCGATCCAGTCGCCCGACACGCTGAAGCGCATCGTGGAGGCGCCGCAGGCCGCTGCCGTGGTGCTGGCGTCGAAGAAGCTCGCGCACCCGGAGTTCCCCGGCGCCGAGGTGCACACGCCGGTCGTGCTCAAGTGCGACGCCTCGCAGGAAGCGGTCTACATGCAGGAGCGCTTCGGCCCGATCTCGATCGTTGTCGCTGTGCCGGGCGATGCCTCCGCGCTGGCCGCGCTGTCGGAGCGCATCGTGCGCGAGCACGGCGCGCTGACGGTCGGCGTGTACTCGAAGCATCCGGAGTTCGTCGAAACGATGACCGAAGCGACCCAGCGCGCGGGCGTGGCGCTGTCGATCAACCTGACCGGCGGCGTGTTCGTCAACCAGTCAGCCGCGTTCTCCGACTTCCACGCGACCGGCGCCAACCCGGCCGCGAATGCCAGCTACAGCGACAGCGCCTTCGTCGCCAACCGCTTCCGGGTCGTGCAGCGGCGCGTGCATATCTAGGTCGCCGATGCCGTGTTACGAGATTGACGGCATCCGGCCGGTAATCGATCCGGCTGCGTTCGTGCATCCGACCGCGATCCTGATCGGTGACGTGATCATCGGCCCGCGCTGCTATGTCGGACCCGCCGCCAGCATCCGCGGCGACTTCGGCCGCATCGTGTTCGAGGAAGGTTCCAACCTGCAGGACACCTGCGTGGTGCACGGGTTCCCGCACGCCGACACGATCGTCGAGATCGACGGCCACATCGGCCACGGCGCGGTGCTGCACGGCTGCGTGGTCAAGCGCAATGCGCTGGTCGGCATGAACGCGGTGGTGATGGACGAGGCCGTCGTCGGTGAGTCCGCGATCGTCGCCGCCTGCGCGTTCGTGAAGGCGGGAAGCGTGATCGCGCCGCGCATGCTCGCTGCCGGCATCCCGGCCAAGGTGCTGCGCGAACTCACGCCCGAGGAACTGAAGTGGAAGATCGAGGGCACGCAGGCCTACCAGAACCTTGCCGTGCGCAGCCTGAACACGATGCGCGAATGCGCGCCGCTTACCCAGGTCGAGGCCGACCGCAAGCGCATCGAGCCGCAGGAGGGCGCGGTGCCGAAAGTGGCGATCAACAAGTAATCGGCATGCGCTCTCCGCCGCGCGGGCGGTTACTTCTCTTGTCTCGCCAAGAGAAGTAACCAAGAGAAGGCGAGCCTGCGAAGCCGCCCGCTACGCGGGTTCCTTGCGCTGCTCGG
>JBLMYK010000143.1:0-12363 GCA_050258235.1 Gemmatimonadota bacterium
AGCCGCCGGTGACGAGCAGCGTTTTCAGCCCGGCGGCCTTGCAACTGCGGATCAATGCCTCCGCGCCCGGGTTCAGGTACAGCTTCTCCTCGTAGACCCGCTGCAGCAGCGACGCGTCGGCGCCGGTCAGCATGGCGACTCGCCTGCGCAGGCTCTCCTTGTAGTCCGGGATTTCGCCGCGCATCGCCGCTTCGGTGATCGCCGCGACTTGCGGCCCCTTTCCGGCAAAGGCCGCGAACTCGTCGAGGCTCTCGATGCCGATCAGGGTCGAGTCCATGTCGAGCGCCAGCAGGCGGAACTCCGCCAGCCTCAAATCGGGGCGCACGAAGGCAGCGTCGCATTTCCAGTAGGCTGACAGTGCTCGCGCGACCTTGCGAGTGTCGGCATCGTCCTGAATGCCTACGAGGCGCGCGCCATTGCGCCGGCGCTTGACGCGCCGCGCCAGGCATCCCACCCGGAAGGCCTCGATCGCTTCTCCGGGCAGATCGAGCGACTGAATGACGAGGTCGGTCACGGATCAGGCCACGGACCTGAAGACCGTGCGCAATAGCTGCAGCCGCGCGTCCAGATTGGGCGTCTTCGCATCGATGCGAAGCCGTTCCGGCCCGGCCAGGCGCATCGTGCGGTCGCGCTGGATCAGCGCGATCAGCTTGGCCGGATCGAGCGGGGGATTCGGCACGAAGGTGATCAGGATCGAATCCGCCGCCGCGTCGATCTTCTTTGCGCCGATTTGCTCCGCCGCCAGGCGCAGCCGATGCGTCTCGATCAGCGCGCGCGCCGCGTCGGGCAGCTTGCCGTAGCGGTCGATCAGCTCCTCCTGAAGTTGAATCAGGGAGTCTTCACCGTCGCAGGATGCGAGCTTTTTGTACAGCGACAACCTCTGGTGCACATCGGCCACGTAGTCGGCCGGCAGCAGCGCCGGCACGTGCAGGTTGATCTCGGTGACCGCCTGCAGCGGCGCCAGCAGGTCCGGCTCGCGTCCCGATCGCAGCGCGCGCACCGCGGCGTTCAGCATCTGCGTATACAGGTCGAACCCGACCTCCTGCATGTTGCCGCTCTGTGACTCGCCCAGGACCTCGCCCGCGCCGCGGATCTCGAGATCGTGCATCGCCAGATAGAAGCCGCTGCCGAGTTCCTCCAGGTTCTGGATCGCTTCCAGCCGCTTCTCCGCATTCTTCGTCATGCCGCCTTCGTCCGGCACCATCAGGTACGCGTACGCCTGGTGGTGCGAGCGGCCGACGCGACCGCGCAGCTGGTGCAGCTGCGCCAGGCCGAACCGGTCGGCGCGATGGATGATCATCGTGTTCGCGGTCGGCACGTCGATGCCGGTCTCGATGATGGTCGTGCACAGCAGCAGGTTGAAGCGCTGCTGGTAGAAGTCGCGCATCACGCGCTCGAGTTCCCGCTCACCCATCTGTCCGTGCGCGATCTCGATGCGGGCCTCCGGCACCAGTTCGGCCAGCCGCGCGCGCCGGTTCTCGATCGTCTCGACCTCGTTGTGCAGGAAGTAGATCTGGCCGCCGCGCTTCAGCTCGCGCAGGCACGCCTCGCGGATCAGGCTCGCCGATTCCGGACGCACGAAGGTCTTGATCGCCAGCCGTCGCTGCGGCGCGGTCGCGATCACGCTGAACTCGCGGATGCCTTCCATCGACATCGCGAGCGTGCGTGGGATCGGGGTGGCGGTCAGCGTCAGCACGTCGACCTCGGCGCGCAGCGACTTCAGTCTTTCCTTCTGCCGCACGCCGAAGCGGTGCTCCTCGTCGATGATCACCAGCCCGAGGCGGTCGAATTTCACCGCCTGCGACAGCAGCTTGTGGGTGCCGATCACGATGTCGATCGTGCCCGCGTTGATGCCGGCAACGGCTTCGGCAACCTCCTTGCCGGAGCGGAAGCGCGACAGCTCGACGATTCTTATCGGCCAATTGGCAAACCGATCACGGAAGGTCTGCGTGTGCTGCTCCGCCAGCAGCGTGGTCGGGCACAGCACCGCGACCTGCTTGCCGCCGGCGACCGCGATGAATGCGGCGCGCAGCGCGACCTCGGTCTTGCCGAAGCCGACGTCGCCGCACACCAGCCGGTCCATCGGGAATCCTGCGCTCATGTCGCGCGTGACCGCCTCGATCGCGGCGAGCTGGTCCGGGGTCTCCTCGAAGCCGAATCCCTCGGCGAACGCCTCCACGTCGTGCGGCTTGAAGTCGAACGCGTGTCCCTTGCGTGCGGCGCGCAGCGCGTACAGGTTCAGCAGCTCGGCGGCGGTGTCGCGTACCTGCCTTGCCGCCTTCTTCCGTGCCTTGTCCCAGTCGCCGCCGCCAAGCTGATGCAGAGGCGCCGCATCCGGATCCGCGCCGCTGTAGCGCGAAATCAGATGCAGCTGCGCAACCGGCACGTACAGCTTGGTGTCGTTGGCGTACTGCAGGTGCAGGAACTCCGCCGGACCGTCGCCGAGGTCGAGCGCCGCCAGGCCCCGATAGCGGCCGATCCCGTGTTCGACATGCACGACCGGGTCGCCCACGCGCAGCTCGGCCAGATCGCGGACCATCGCCTCGACATTCGAGGCGCGTTCGCGCGCCTTCGAACGCAGCCGGCGCGGGCTGGTCGCGTACAGCTCGGTTTCAGTGAGGACCGTGAGGTTCGCGTCGCGCAGCACGAATCCGCCGTGCAGCGGGCCGACGCCGAGCGACAGGCGCGCGTCGCCGGCGACGAAGGCATCGAAGTCCGCGTTGTCGGCGAACGGCAGCGCATATTCGCGCAGCATCTGCGCGATCGTCTCGCGACGTCCGTTCGAGTCGGCCAGCAGCAGCACCCGGCCGCCCTCGGTGCCTACGTATTCGCGCAGCCGATGCAAAGGATCGTCGGCCTTGCGCTCGAGCGTCACCGGCGGCGGCGCGGCGAACTGGGGTGAATCGCCCTCGCCAAGGGCGAGCCGCGCGTGGTGCCTGGCCGCGCTGAAGAATTCCTCCGCGTCGAGGAACAGGCGCGCAGGCGGCAGGCACGGTCGTTCGCGATCGCGCGCAAGGAAGCGGAAGCGCTCGTACGTTTCGTTCAGGAATCGCTGGCAGGCCGATTCGATCGGTCCGTGCAGGATCAGATGCGCGTCGGCCGGCAGGTAATCGAACAGCGTGGCGGTCGACTCGAAGAACAACGGCAGGTAGTACTCGATCCCGGCGGCGGCAATCCCGTTGCCGATGTCCTTGTAGACGCTGCTGCGGCTTGGATCACCTTCGAAGCTGTCGCGCCAGCGGCCGCGAAATGCGGTGCGCGCGGTCTCGTCCATCGGGAACTCGCGCCCCGGCAGCAGGCGGATCTCGGGCACCGGATAAAGGCTGCGCTGGCTGTCGGGATCGAAGGTACGGATGGTTTCGATCGCATCGTCGAGCAGGTCGAGCCGGAACGGCAGCGTCGACCCCATCGGAAACAGGTCGATCAGCCCTCCGCGCAGGGAGAACTCGCCGGGGGCGACGACCTGCGACACGTTCTGGTAGCCGGCCAGCACCAGGCGCGCGCGCAAGGCGTCGCCGGCGAGGCGCTCGCCCTGGCGGAAAAAGAACGTGTGGCCGGCGACATACGAAGTCGGCGCCAGCCGGTACAGCGCCGTGGTCGCCGGCAGCACCAGAACATCGATCGTCGCATCTGAATCGCGCGAGATCAGCCGGTAAAGCGCTTCGAGCCGATCGGAGACCAGGTCCTGGTGCGGCGACAGGATGTCGTACGGCAGCGTTTCCCAGTCGGGAAACGCGCGCACCGCGAGCTGCGGGTCGAAATATGCAAGTTCGTCGATCAGCCGCTGCGCATCGAGCGCGTCGGCGCAGACCACGCATGCAAGCTGTCCGCGGCGACGCAAGCGCGCGGCGTACTGTGCGATCAGCAACGCATCGCCGGAGCCCGGCGGCCGCGGCTGCGCAAAGCGACTCCCCGCCGCGATCTCGGGCAGCGAAAGTTCAATGCGGGAAGCCGGTACCAGCGTTTCCAAACCGAAGGTCACAAACAAGTCGCGGCGGCCGATTCCACCATCCGGCCGCCGCGAGCGCGCCGCTATTATAGGTCCGGCCCCGCCGCGAAATTCCAAATTGAACGCCACTGCGCGCCTGTACGGACTCATCCCTGCCGCCGGCAGCGGCACGCGCGTGGGCGGCGGCATCCCGAAGCAGTACATCGCGCTCGGCGCAACGAGCATGCTCGAGCACTCGATCGATGCGCTGGCGGCCGACGCGCGCGTGAGCGAAATCCTCGTCGTCGTGGCGCCGGACGACGAAAGGCATCGAGCGCTCGCGCCTAAGGCGGGAGTGCGCTTCGCCGCGCGCGGCGGCGCATCGCGCGCCGCATCCGTTCGCAACGGATTGCAGGCGCTCGGTGCAAGCGGCGAGGACTGGGTGCTGGTGCACGATGCGGCGCGACCCTGCCTTGCGCGCATCGACCTCGCGCGCCTGATCGATGCGGCGCTCGCCGACGACGTGGGAGGGCTGCTGGCGCTTCCGCTGGCCGATACGCTGAAGCGCGAGCGTGAAGGCCGCGTCGAGACCACGGTTGCCCGCGACGCGCTGTGGCGCGCGCAGACGCCGCAGATGTTTCGCTGCGGCGTCCTGATGCGCGCGCTGGACGCTGCCGATCTGGACAGTGTGACCGACGAATCGAGTGCAATCGAGCGGCTCGGGCTGAAACCCAGGCTGGTGCAGGGATCGGCGAGCAACATCAAGGTGACGACCGGCGACGACTGGCCGCTGGCGAACGCGATACTCAAGGAGCAGGGGCGAATCGCATGAGATTCCGCGTCGGGCAGGGCTTCGATGTCCATGCGCTGGTGGCCGGGCGCAGGCTCGTTCTGGGCGGGGTGGAGATTGCCTTCTCGCACGGGCTGCTCGGGCACTCGGACGCCGATGTGTTGCTGCATGCGATCACCGACGCCTTGCTCGGTGCCGCCGGCCTCGGCGACATCGGCCGCATGTTTCCGGACACCGACGCGCGCTACGCCGGCGCCGACAGCCTCGGCCTGCTGAAAGCCGCCGCCGGGCGCGTTGCGGCGGCGGGCTGGCGCATTGAAAACATCGACAGCACGGTGATCGCGCAGCAGCCGAAGATCGCGCCGTACGTGGAGGCGATGCGCGCGCGCATCGCCGCGGCACTCGGGATTCCAGTCGATGCGATCGGAATCAAGGGAAAGACGACCGAGCGGCTCGGCTTTGCCGGACGCGGCGAGGGGATCGCGGCGCAGGCGGTCGCGCTGATCGTGCGCGACTAGGACGGCAGAGGCAGGCGCAGTTCTGCGCGCAGTCCTCGCGCAGCGTTGGCCCTCAACGCCAGCGCGCCGCCGTGCATGCGCGCGATCCGTTCGACGATCGGCAGTCCGAGTCCGGCTCCCTTGACGTTGCCGCGTGCGGCGTCGCCGCGTTCGAACGGCCGCAGCAGGCGATCGATGCGGTCGGGCCCGATGCCTTCGCCCTGGTCCGCGATCGCCAGGATCACTTTGTCCTTGTCAGGGCGAACCGAAACCAGCAGGCGCAGCCGGCCGTCTTCGCTGCGACCGTAATGGTGTGCGTTGATCAGCAGGTTCGTCACCGCGCGCTGCAGTTCGGTCGCATATCCGTCGATCCGGACATCGGGCGCGATCTCCCGCGTCAGATCGACGTCGGGCCGCGCGTCGAAGCGTCCCTGGTGGATCGCATCTTCCACCAGTTGCGAAAGGTCCACGCGCTCGGCGGGCCGCTGCGGCCGCGTCCGCGCATAGTCGAGGAACTGGCCGACGATGGCGTCCATCTGCTCGAGGTCCCCGATCATCGACTGGCGGGTCTCCCCGGGCAGATCGTTCATCTCGACCTCCAGGCGCAGCCGCGTCAGCGGCGTGCGCAGGTCGTGCGAGATGCCGGCGAGCAGCACGGCGCGATCCTGCTCGAGCTTTCCCAGGTCGCTCACCATGCGATTGAAGCTCTGGTTGACGGTGCGGATCTCGGCGGGGCCGGATTCGGGCAGGAGCGCGGGTCGGCGCCCCGCGCCCAGTTCACGCGCGGCGCGCGACAGCTTCTGCAGCGGCCGGTTCACCAGGCGCGTGATGGCCACCGCGGCAAAGAGCGACAACAGTGTCGCGACGACCGCCCAGCCGATCCATTGCGTGCCAAAGGCCCGCGTCAGCAGATCGCGCTCGACGTAGACCCAGTAGGCATCGCCCTCCAGATCGAAGCTGACCCAGACGCCGGGCACGCCGTTGACTTCGCCGCCGATGCGCGTCTGCGGTCCGAGCTGGGCGCGCACCTTCTCGTCGACGATGGGCACGATCGCGAGGTCGGGCAAGGGGGCGACTTCGTCGCTCGGCTCCAGCGGCACCACGCGGATGCCCACGTTCTCGGCCAGTTCGGCCAGCAGTTGGCGGCGCTCCGCGGGGTCCGAGTAAAGCAGTGCGGCACGCGTGATATTGACGACCGACACGACCTGCTGGGCGATGCGCTGCGCGCGCGGCTCGCGCTCGAACACGCGAAAGCTCTGCAGCCAGGCGAGCAGGCTGGCGATGATCAGCAGCAGGATCAGGAGAAACGTGCGCCAGAACAGGCTGGGCGAGGGAATTCTCAATCTAGGTCTGCCCGTCCGGAATGAACACGTAGCCGAGTCCCCACACGGTCTGGATGTACTTTGGCTTGGACGGATCCGGCTCGATCATCTTGCGCAGGCGCGATATCTGCACGTCGAGCGAACGGTCGAACGCTTCGTATTCGCGGCCGCGCGCCATTTCCATCAGCTTCTCGCGCGACAGCGGCGTGCGCGGATAGCGCGCAAAGACCTTGAGCACCGCGAATTCTCCTGTCGTCAGCGGCACCGCTTCGCCGTTCCTGGTCAGCGTGCGGGTCGCCAGATCCAGAACAAAGTCGCCGAACTCCATCGTCTTCGGTTCCTGCGACGGCGCGCCGGGAACTTCGTCCGTTCCCTTGCGGCGCAGGACGGCGTTGATCCGGGCCAGCAGCTCGCGCGGGTTGAACGGCTTCGGCAGGTAATCGTCGGCCCCCATCTCGAGGCCGACGATCCGATCGACATCCTCGCCCTTGGCGGTAAGCATGATGATCGGCGTGGCGTCGCTGGCGCCGCGCAGCCGACGCAGGATCGACAGGCCGTCCTCGCCGGGCAACATCAGGTCGAGGATCAGCACGTCAAAGCGCTCGCGCAGCCACAGTTTGTTCATCGCCTGGCCGTTCTCGGCCGTGTAGACGGTGAAACCGTTGTCCGTCAGATAGCGGCGCAGCAGGTCGCGCAGCCGCGGGTCGTCGTCGACGACGAGGAGCTTCGGTGGGCCGGAACGTTGCATGGTCGGGATCCTTGAGGCGCCCGCGCGATGCTACGGGGCGCCCCGTGTGGGCCAAGACTGGTCGACAAAGTGTTACAGAATTTACCGCGCCGGCCGGCGGTTTTCGTGCCGGAATTCGGTCATTGGCGCGTTGAGCGCCTAACATTGCTGTCGTGATCCAGTACTTCATGCGCCTGCGCGCCATCCTCGCCGCTTGCTTGTTGCTCGCCGCTGCGGGCGGCCTGCATGCGCAGGGGGCGCGCGACGAGGTGCTGCGGCAGATGACGCCGCAGCAACGCGAACGTCTGTGGCAGTCGATGACGCCGCAGCAGCGGGCCGAGTTCTGGCGCCAGTTGACCCCCGAGCAGCGCCAGTCGATTCGCCAGCAGACGTCGCCCGCGCAGCAGGAGGCGATGCGACCGCGGATGATCGAAGAGCGGCAACGCCGGATGCAGCAGGACGGCGCACCTGGCGGACCGGAAGGAGCCGCGCCGACGCCGGAGGGGCAGTTGGTGCGTCCCGGCCCGGGCCCGCGCCGTTGGTCCCTCGAGGAGCGGCAGCGCCTGCGCGAGCAGATCCTCGAGTCGGCGCGGGATCTGCGCGAGGGGCCGCCGCATATGCGCATGGAGCATCGCAAGGGCCGCGAGCGGTGAGGCGCGGACCGCGTTGCTCTTGCCTGGCGCCGCACCGATAGCACGCCGCTAGAATCGGCGCGCGATTGCGCACATAGGCGCAATCGCGGTGCGCGTGCGTCTCGATTCTCTTCCGACCATCCTTTCCATCGACACTGCAACCGACGTCTGCTCGGTCGCGCTGCTTCGCGCCGGCCGCATCGAGGAACGGTCCGAAACCGTCGGCCATCGCCACTCGGAGCGGGTGCTGCCGATGGCGCTCGCGTTGCTGGCGGATGCTGGCCTCGACCTGGCGGCATGCGATGCGTTGGCGTTTGGTGCCGGGCCGGGCGCGTTCACTGGACTGCGGATCGCCTGCGGTGTCGTGCAGGGCCTCGCGTACGGCGCGGGCAAGCCCGCAATTCCGGTCGGCAACCTGGAAGCGCTCGCCTTGGCCGTATTGCGGCAATACCCGCAGGCGGAATGCGTGCTGTGCGCCAACGATGCGCGGATGCGCGAGGCCTACGTCGCGGTGTATCGGCGCAGCGACGGTGCGGCGGTCGAACGGCTTGCGCCGGCGCTGGTCGGTGCTCGCGACCTAGGCGATCTGATCGAGCATTGGGCGCCCGACGTCGTTGCCGGAGACGCCCCGACCACCTTCGCGCAGGAACTGGCGTCGGCCGCAGCCAGCCGGCGGCTGGTTTCGATGCGTGCGACTGCGGCATCGGTGGCGGACTGCGCCGCATACAAATGGAGTGCCGGCCAGGCGGTCGAACCGGCGCGTGCGGCCCCGCTGTATGTGCGGGACCACGTTGCATTGACGATCGAAGAGCGCCGTCGGCGCCAGGGGTCGCCCGCATGAGCGCGGTCGTGCGTCCGGCGGAAGACCGGTTCGTACCGATGCGGGTCGAAGACCTCGGCGAAGTGATGGCGATCGAAGACGACCTGTATCCGTATCCCTGGACGCGCGGCAACTTCCGCGATTCGCTCAGCGCCGGCTACAGCGCGTGGACGCTGCGCAGCGCCGACGGCGAACTGATTGCGTACGCGGTGGTGATGATCGCGCTCGACGAGGCGCATCTGCTCAACCTGTCGGTGAAGCGTGGCTGGCAGAGGCGCGGACATGGATGGCGGATGCTGGATTACATGGCGTCGGTGGCGCGCGATCACGGTGCGCGATCGATGCTGCTCGAGGTCCGCCCCAGCAATGCCACGGGCCAGCGCCTGTATGCCAACTACGGCTTCGAGCAAATCGGCCGGCGCCGCGACTACTACCCGGCCACGGGAGGTCGCGAGGACGCGATCGTGATGCGCATCGCGTTGTGACCTTCGGACGACGACGATGGATCCGCGCCGCGCACGCCTGTGGGACGCAATGAACCTGGGGCCGCGCTGGGAAGTGCGCGGCGCCGTACCCGCCGCATCGCCCGCTGCGCCGCCGGCGATCGGTCCCGCGGCGGGCGAGCGGGTCGCAACGATCCGGCGCATGGACTGGAATGCCCTGGAGCAGGCGGTTGCCGGGTGCACCGCCTGCGCGCTGCACAAGACCCGCAAGCAGACCGTGTTCGGCGTCGGCAACCCGCGCGCGCACTGGATGGTGGTCGGCGAGGCGCCCGGCGCCGAGGAGGACGCAAAGGGAGAGCCCTTCGTCGGCCAGGCGGGGCGCCTGCTCGACAACATGCTGGCAGCAGTCGGTCTTTCGCGGGAGGGCGAGGACGCCCGCGCGATCTACATCGCCAATGTCCTGAAATGCCGTCCGCCCGGCAACCGCAACCCCGAGGCGAGCGAGGTCGCGTCATGCGAGCCGTACCTGCTGCGACAGGTCGCTCTGATCCAGCCCAGGCTGATCCTCGTGATGGGACGGTTCGCTGCGCAGTCGTTGCTCGGTACCGATGCCACGATCGCCAGCCTGCGCGGCCGGGTCCATTCGATCCAGGTCGAGGGGCGGGCGATCCCGGTGATCGTCACCTATCACCCCGCCTACCTGCTGCGCAATCTGGCCGACAAGGCAAAGTCCTGGGCCGATCTGTGCCTCGCGCGCGAGGTCTACGCGCGCGGCTGACCGATCAGGGAAACCGAATCGAACTGGCGCTGGTTGTAGCGATGGCGCAGCATGATCAGCGCCATCACGAGGGCGACGAACAGGCCGAACAGCACGATGATGGTCTGGATCCGCAGGTCGAACCAGATCAGGGCCGCATACACGCCGAGCATCACGAGGATGCTGAGATTCTCGTTGAAGTTCTGCACGGCGATCGAATGCCCCGCCGACAGCAGCACGTGACCGCGATGCTGCAGCAAGGCATTCATCGGCACGACGAAATACCCGGCCAGGGCGCCGACCACGACCATCAGCGCGGACGCCAGCATGACCGCCGGGCTCAGATGCAGCGTTCCGAACGCCACACCGCCGCCGGCGAGCGACGAGAAATCGATCAGCGCCATCGAGATCACGACCAGGCCCATCGCGATGCCGACCGGCAGCACCGTCAATGAACGCTTCAGCGAGACACGCGCGGCCGCCCATACCGAGCCGAGCGCGATGCCGATCGCGACCACCGCCTGCATGATCGCGCCCTGCGACAGCGAAAGATGCAGCACCTGCTCGCACCATTTCAGGATGATGAACTGCAGGGTCGCGCCCGCGCCCCAGAAGAGTGTCGTGACGGCAAGCGAAATCTGGCCCAGCTTGTCGCGCCACAGCGTGGTCACGCAGTGGCCGAAATCGAGCACCAGGCGCCACGGCGAACGCTCCTGCCGGGGATAGCGGGCGCCGGTGTCTGGAATCCGGGTATTGATGTACGCGGCGACGGCGTACGCGAGCGCGATCACGCCGATCGCGGCTTCGCCCGGCTGGTCGATGTCGAAATCCAGCAGCGGCACATCGAGGGACATCAGGGAAGCCGCGACCTGCTGCGACACGAGCACGCCGCCGACCACGAAGCCGAGAATGATCGAGCCGACGGTCAGGCCTTCGATCCAGCCGTTGGCGATCACCAGTTTTTCCGGCGGCAGCAGTTCCGTCAGGATGCCGTACTTTGCCGGCGAGTAGGCCGCCGCACCCAGCCCGACGACTGCGTAAGCGAACAGGGGGTGCAGGCCGAACAGCATCATCATGCAGCCCACGATCTTGACCCCGTTGGTGATCAGCATCACGCGCCCCTTGGGCATCGAGTCGGCAAAGGCGCCGACGAAGGCGGCCAGCACGACGTACGACACGAAGAAGAAGAGCTTGAGCATTGGCGTCATCCACTCGGGCGCGCTGATGTCGCGCAGCAACGCGATGGCGGCGATCAGCAGCGCGTTGTCGGCCAGCGAGGAGAAGAACTGCGCGGCCATGATGACGTAGAAGCCGCGGTTCATGGCCTGGTGGGTGGCTGCTGCAGAGGCAAGTTCGCGCCGTGGGATGGAAGCGCGCGCGTTATATCACGCACGCCCCGCTTCGACATGCCGGCGCATGGCTCGCTATGCTTGACGTCATGCCGCGACCGATCCGCGCCGTCATCGACCTGGCAGCGATGCGCCAGAACCTGGCGTGCGCCCGCGCGCGCGCCGGATCGCGGAAGCTGTGGGCGGTCATCAAGGCAAACGCCTACGGTCACGGCATCGAGCGCGCACTGCGCGCGTTCGATGCGGCCGACGGCCTGGCATTGCTCGATCTGGACGAGGCGCAGCGCGTGCGCGACGCCGGCTGGAACAAACCGGTCCTGCTGCTGGAGGGATTCTTCGAGGATCGTGATCTCGATCTCGTCGAGCAACTTCAGTTGACGAGCGTCGTGCACCAGCGCGAACAGGTCGACATGCTGGCCGCGCATCGACCGGCGCGGCCACTCGACGTGTACGTGAAGATCCAGACCGGGATGAACCGCCTCGGTTTCGGCGCTGACGCGATGCGCGAAATGCAGCGGCTGCAGCAGGTTCCCGGAATCCGCGTCGCAGCGCTGATGTCGCACTTTGCCAATGCGGATCGGAGCGGCGGCGGCGTGGCCGACGTGGCGGATCAGCAGCAGCGCTTTGCGCACATGGCGGGCGAATGGCGCGGGTCGGTCAGCCTCGCAAACTCGGCTGCCTTGTTCCTGCGGACGGACATCGGCGACGACGAGGTGCGGCCGGGCATTGCGCTGTACGGCGGCTCGCCGCAGGCCGGTCTGCCCGCGTTCCGGCTCGGTCTGCGGCCGGCGATGCGCCTGCGCTCACGCGTGCTGGCCCTGCAGCAACTCCGCGTTGGCGATGGCGTCGGGTACGGGAGTCGCTGGATCGCGCAGCGCGATACGCGGATCGGCGTGGTGGCCTGCGGATATGCAGACGGCTATCCGCGTGTGGCGCCGGACGGCACGCCGGTGTGGGTCGCGGGTAAGGTGGTGCCGCTGGCCGGCCGCGTCTCGATGGACATGATCACGGTCGACCTGACGGACGCACCCGGTGCCGATGTGGGCAGCGAAGTCGAGCTGTGGGGCGAGCACGTCCCGGTCGACGAGGTGGCCGAAC
>JBLMYK010000144.1:0-9370 GCA_050258235.1 Gemmatimonadota bacterium
GGCGTCGTCGACGCGGTGGTGAGCCGTATCACCGACGCCATGCTGGCGATCCCGTTCCTGATCCTGGCCATCGCGCTGGCCGCCTTCCTTGGCCCGAGCCTGGGCAACGCGATGATCGCCATCGGCATCACCGCCACGCCGATCTTCGTCCGCCTGTCGCGCGGCCAGGTGCTGGCGGTGCGCGCCGAGGACTACGTCGAGGCGGCGCGCGCGGTAGGCAACCCGCCGGCGCGGATCCTGCTGCGCCATATCCTGCCCAACATCCTGCCGCCGGTGATCGTGCAGGCAACGCTGGCCATCGCCGCGGCGATCATCGCCGAGGCCAGCCTGTCGTTCCTCGGCCTCGGCCAGCAGCCGCCGGCCCCGAGCTGGGGATCGATGCTGAACACCGCGCAGCGCTTCCTGACGCAGGCGCCGTGGATGGCGATCTTTCCGGGCATGGCGATCTTCTTCACCGTGCTGGCGTTCAACCTGCTCGGCGACGGGCTGCGCGACGCGCTCGACCCGCGCAGCTCCTGACTTGTCTCAAGGCGGGCCGTTGTGGAGCGGACATCGAGTCTCCGCAGGCATGCGAAGATTCGGCCCTCACCATGGATGCCCCAGATCAAGTCACTACGCCGCCCGCGCAGCGACGCGAACGTCTCCTTGATCTTTACCGGACGATGGCACGCATCCGCGCATTCGAGGATGCGGCGGAGGTGGCCAGCCAGGGCGGCGTGCAGGTCTGGGGTATCGAGGCGTCGAGCGAGCCCGCCCGCGTGCGCGGGCCGCTGCACCTTTCCACCGGACAGGAGGCCGTAGCGGCGGGGGTGTGTGCAAACCTGCGCCGGACCGACCTGCTGACGTCGACCCATCGCGGCCACGGCCACACGCTGGCAAAGGGCGCGGACATGACGCGCATGATGTGCGAGCTGTTCGGCCGCGCCACCGGCTGCAACGGCGGCAAGGGCGGCTCGATGCACATCGCCGACTTCGCGATCGGCATGCTCGGCGCCAATGGCGTGGTTGCCGATGGCATCCCGATCGCGACCGGCGCCGCGCACGCGCTGAAGCTGCAGCACCGGGACGACCTGGTCGCATGCTTCTTCGGCGACGGCGCGGTCAACCGCGGACCCTTCCTCGAGGGGCTGAACTGGGCACAGGTGTATCGCCTGCCGGTGCTCTTCGTGTGCGAGGACAACCGCATTGCGGCCACCACGCCGACTCATTTGATGACGGCCGGCGCGGGCGCGGCGGCGCGCGCGGCTGCGCTCGGCCTCGTCACCCAGGTGGTCGACGGCAACGATGTCGAGGCGGTCGATCGCGCCGCCGCGCAACTGGTGCCCGAAGTCCGGGCCGGGCGTCCGGCGCTGCTGCACGCGATCACGTATCGCTTCAAGGGCCATGTCTCGGTCGATCCCGGACGCTATCGCGACGCGGACGAAGTCGAACGTGCGCGCGCGGACGATCCGCTGCCGCGCGCGCGTGCGGTGCTGGCGCAGCTCGGCGCCGGCGCTGAAGTGGCGCGTATCGACGCCGCAGCCAGGGCCGAGGTCGAGGCGGCCCTCGCCGCGGCCGACGCCGCACCATGGCCCGACGCGGCAGAGGCCTATCGGGACGTGCTGACCACTGGCGAGGGGCGCTGGCGATGACGAGCACGCTGACCTACGCGCAGGCGGCCGCCACCGCGCTTGCACGAGCCATGGCCGACGACGAGCGCGTGGTCGCGCTCGGGGAGGATCTGGGCCGCGGCGGCGTGTTCGGCCAGTACATGCTCGACGGCCAGACCCTGCAGCAGCGCTTCGGCGCCGCGCGCGTGATCGACACGCCGATCTCGGAAGCCAACATCATGGGCGCGGCGGTCGGCATGGCACTCGCCGGGCTGCGGCCGGTGGTCGAGATGCGCGTGATCGATTTCGCACTGTGCGGCATCGACGAACTGGTGAACCAGGCCGCGAAGAACCGCTACATGTTCGGCGGCCAGAGCCGGATTCCGCTGATCGCGCGCATGCCGATCGGCATCTGGACCGCGTCGGCCGCGCAGCATTCGCAAAGCCTGGAAGCGTGGTTCGCCCACCTGCCGGGCGTCGCGGTCGCCTGCCCTGCCACGCCGCAGGACAATCACGGATTGCTCGCCGCCGCGCTGGCGAGCGGCGACCCGATCGTCTATCTTGAACACAAGGAGCTTTGGGGCCTGCGCGGCGAGGTCGACACGGCGGTGCCGGTACCGTTCGGCAAGGCGCGTATCGCGCGTGAAGGCAGCGATCTCACCGTCGTCACATGGTCCCGCACGGTGCACGAGGCACTGAAAGCCGCAGAGGCATTGGCCGCCGAAGGCATGTCGTGCGAAGTGATCGACCTGCGGAGCCTGTGGCCGTGGGATCGTGACACCGTCATGGCGAGCTGCGCGCGCACGCGGCGGCTGCTCGTTGCGCACGAGGCGGTGCAGGTCGCGGGCTTTGGCGCGGAGATCGCTGCGGCGGTGGCAGAGGAAACCGGTTGCCCGGTGCGGCGGCTCGGCGCGCCGCGCATCCCGGTCGGCTATGCGCCGACGCTGGAGGCCGAGGCGCGTGTCGATGCGGCGAAGATCGCCGCCGCCGCGCGTGCCTGGATTGGCGCCGCGTCCAGTCCGCGCTGAGGAGACGACTTGGACAATCAGACCGACGAAGAACCCGCATCGGCCGATCCGGCCAGCACGCCGCGCGTGACGATCCGGATCGAGGAGGCGATCGCCGCGGTCGTGATGGCGTTGATCTGCCTGATCACGTTTGCGAACGTGGTCGTGCGCTACCTGACGGACGCGTCTTTTGCTTTCACCGAGGAGTTCTCGGTCTTCTTCCTCGTGGTGCTGACGCTGGTCGGCGCCGCCGCCGCCTTTGCCCGCAATCGGCACATCCGCGTCACCTTCTTTGCGGACATGCTGCCGCGACCGGTGCCGCTCCTGCTCGAGATCGGCGGCCTGCTGCTGACTGCCGCCCTGTTCGTGCTCGTTGCCTGGACCGGCTGGCGCTTCGTCCTCGACGACTGGAAGTACGGCACCACCAGCCCCGGCATCGGCATCCCGCAGTGGATCTATTCGATCTGGTTGCCGGTGCTCGCACTGGCGATCGTCGCGCGCGTGCTCGGTCGCGTAATGCGGCTGCTGCGCCGGGGCAGTGCGCGATGAGCGTGCTGCTGTTCGCCGGCTTCGCGCTGCTGCTCGTGCTCGGCGCGCCGCTGGCGACCGCGCTCGGCATCGTCGGCTCCGTCGTGATCATCGGCGCCGACCTGGGATTGATGTCGATCGCGACCAACGTCTATTCAAGCCTCGCCAAGTACCCGCTGCTCGCGCTGCCCGTGTTCATCCTCGCCGGCATGATCTTCGAGCGGGTCGGCGTTGCCGCCAAGCTGGTGGCGTTCGTCAGCGCGCTGGTCGGCGAACGGCGCGGCTCGCAGGGCGTGGTGGCGATCCTCGTCTGCATGTTCCTCGGCGGCATCTCCGGCTCGGGGCCGGCCGATGCGGCCGCCGTCTCGATGGTGATGCTGCCGTCGATGACGCGACAGGGCTACCCGCCAGCGTTTTCGGCGAGCGTGATCGCGGCGGCGGGCTCGACCGCGATCCTGATCCCGCCGTCGATCGCGTTCGTGATCTTCACGGTGCTGGTGCCGCAGGTTTCGGTACCGGCCCTGTTCGCCGCCGGCCTCATTCCGGGCGTTCTTGCCGGGCTGTCGCTGCTGGTGCCGACCCTGCTGTTCGCGCGCAAGTATGGCTGGGGCGCGACGGAGAAGTCGGAACGCGTCGCGCTGCTGCGAACGCTGCGCGATGCGAGCTGGGGCATCGCCGCGCCGGTCATCATCCTCGGCGGCCTGCGCACCGGCGCGTTCACGCCCACCGAGGCGGCCGTGGTGGCGGTGTTCTACGGCCTGTTCGTCGGACTGTTCGTCTACCGCACGCTGACCTGGCACAAGCTGTATCGCGTGCTGGTCGATTCGGCGGAGATTTCCGCGGTGGTGATGCTGATCATCGCCTGCGCGGGAATCTTCGCGCATGCCGGCTCGACGCTCGGCGCGTTCGACGCGCTCGCCAAGGCGATGCTGTCGGTCACGAGCGAGCACCACCTGATGCTGGCGATGGTGATGCTGCTGCTGCTGATCGCCGGCATGCTGCTCGATGCGGCGTCGATCTTCCTGATCTTCCTGCCGATCCTGGTGCCGATCGTCAACGCTTTCGGCTGGGACATGACCTGGTTCGCCGTGCTGATGACGATGAACATGGCCGTCGGCCAGTTCACGCCGCCGATGGCGGTCAACCTCCTCGTGACCACCCGCATCGCAAACGTCGGCATGGAAGCGACCGTGCGATGGGTGCTGTGGATGGTCGCGTCCATGCTCGTTGCGCTGGCGCTGGTTGCGGCCTTTCCGCAGCTCGCGCTATGGTTACCGGAGCAGCTCGGATATTGAGCCCTCTTCTTCCCTCACCTCCCACCTGCAGGAGACCCGATGAAACGCAGACACCTTCTAGCCGTAGCCGCCGCCGCGGTGGCACTTGCGACCGGAACGCCCGCCCAGGCGCAGACCAAGTACAAGGACGAGTACAAACTTTCCACCGTCGTTCCCGCCTCCTTCCCGTGGGGCAAGGGCGGCGAGATCTGGGCGGACCTCGTACGCCAGAGAACCAACGGCCGCATCAACATCAAGATGTACCCGGGCGTGTCCCTGGTGCAGGGCGACCAGACGCGCGAATTCACCGCGATCCGCCAGGGCATCATCGACATGGCGATCGGCTCGACCATCAACTGGTCGCCGCAGGTGAAGGAACTGAACCTGTTCTCGCTGCCATTCCTGATGCCCGACTACAAGGCGATCGACGCACTGACGCAGGGACCGGTCGGCAAGGACATCTTCGCGATCCTCGAAAAACAGGGCGTGGTGCCGCTCGCCTGGGGAGAAAACGGCTTCCGCGAGCTGACCAATTCCAAGCACGAGGTGCGCAAGCCCGATGACCTGAAGGGCCTGAAGATCCGCGTCGTGGGCTCGCCGCTGTTTCTCGACACGTTCCGCGCGCTCGGCGCCAATCCGACCCAGATGAGCTGGGCCGATGCACAGCCCGCCTTCGCATCGGGCGCGGTAGACGGCCAGGAGAACCCGATGTCGATCTTCACCGCGGCCAAGCTGCAGAACGTCGGCCAGAAATACGTGACGATGTGGGGCTACGTCGCGGACCCGCTGATCTTCGTCGTCAACAGGGACGTGTGGGCAAGCTGGACGCCGGCCGACCGCGAGATCGTGCGGCAGGCGGCGATCGATGCCGGCAAGCAGGAGATCGCCATCGCGCGCAAGGGCCTCGATGAGCCCGGCCAGCCGCTGCTGAAGGAAATCGAAGGGATGGGCGTGAAAGTCACGCGCCTGACCCCGGCCGAGCGCAACGAGTTCGTCACCGCCACGCGCCGCGTGTACGCGCAATGGAAGGGCACGATCGGCCCCGCGCTGGTGACGAAAGCCGAGCAGTCGATCGCGGCGCGCAAGTAAGCGGTCGAACGCTGGCGGCGGCGCGCGCCGGAATCAGCGCGCGCCGGTCCCTGCCCCGGCGAAGTGCTGCTTGAACCAGTCGTCGATCATCAGCTTTTCGTAACGCAGCGGGTCGCTCTCGGCGTACGGGTTGAACCGCGATAGAAACGCTCCGTCGAGCAGCGTTTCCTCGCCGGTCTTTGGCGGCTGCCCGGGCGCTTCGATCCGGTAGCGGAAGCGGATGCGGGGCGCATCGCCTCCCCGGTCCGACACGACACGCATGTCAGGGTCCTTGAACAGTCGCATCAACCCGCGCATGTGCCCCGCCCGGTCGATGTCCAGCACTTCGATCGTCAGTTTCTCGTCCTTGCGCAGGTACTTCCTGCCGAGCGTCTGGAAGTGCTGCTCGAGCTGCTTGAGTATTTCGTCGCGCTCGACCACGCGATCCGAAACGTCGGAATAAAGTTCCGGCTTCACGAACGTCACGTTGACTTCCGCGAGCGCGGACGACGCGATCAGGCCCGCCCCAAGGATGACCGCGATGGAATGCCGGATGACGCGCATGACGTGCGATTCGCAGCCGCTGTGTGCCCGGTCGAAGATACTCGTCCCGCGCGCGGCGTGTGTTACCGCGCGTTACTGCGCCAGCGGCAGGCCGACGTAGTTTTCCGCCAGCACGGTCTGCGCCGCGGTCGAGCCAACCAGGTAGTCGAGCTCCGCCAGCTGCATCCTGCGGCCGAATTCGCCGCTCTCGGGGAACCGGTGCAGCAACGAGGTCATCCACCACGAGAAGCGCTCGGCCCTCCACACGCGGCGCAGGCACCGTTCGGAGTAGGTGTCGATGCCCGCGCTCGATCCGTCGCGATAGAACTCGATCAGGGCTCGCGCGAGCAGTCCGACGTCTGCCGCGGCCAGGTTCAGCCCCTTTGCCCCTGTCGGCGGCACGATGTGCGCAGCGTCGCCGGCGAGGAACAGCCGGCCGCAGCGCATCGGCTCGGCGACAAAGCTGCGCAGCGGCGCGATGCTCTTCTCGATCGACGGCCCGGTGATCAGGCGCGCTGCCGCATCGGGGTCCAGCCGTCGCTTCAGTTCTTCCCAGAAGGCTTCGTCGGACCACTGCTCCACGCGATCGTCGATCGAACACTGTACGTAGTAGCGCGACAGGTTCGTCGACCGCATGCTGCACAGCGCGAAGCCGCGCTCGTGGTTGCAGTAGATAAGCTCGCTCGACACCGGCGGCGTACGTGACAGCACCCCCAGCCAGCCGAACGGGTACGTGCGTTCATAGGTCTTGAGCACATCGGGCGGGATGCTGCGGCGGCAGACGCCGTGAAAGCCGTCGCAGCCGGCGATGAAATCGCAGTCGATTTCATGCGCGCGGCCATCCTTCAGGTAGCGCACGCGCGGAGGTCCGTGCTCGAAATCGCCGATCGCGACGTCCGCGGCTTCGTACACCGACGCGAGTCCGGCGGCAGTGCGTGCGTCCATCAGATCGCGGGTCACCTCGGTCTGCCCGTAGATCGTCACGCAGGACCCGGTGAGGCGGTGCAGGTCGATCCGGTGCCGCGCGGCGCCGAAGCTCAGATCGATTCCTTCGTGCCGCATCCCTTCACGCCGCATTCGCTCGGCGACACCGGCTTCCTGGAGCAGGTCGACGGTCACCTGCTCGAGCACACCGGCGCGGATGCGGCCGAGCACATGCGCAGCGCTGTGGCGCTCGACGATCTTGGTGTCGATGCCCGCGCGCGCCAGCAGCGCGCCCAGCAGCAGTCCCGCCGGACCTGCCCCGACAATTGCGACCTGCGTCTTCATCGGCATGCGCTTTCCCGCCGTCCCCGCATGACTTTCCCCCTCTGGCATCGATGATATTCACGCGGCGCGGACTTGTCTGCCGCCTGCGCTGCGCATGACCTTGCCGGCCGACGATGCGCTGCACAGCCGCATTCGTCGCCCGTCACCCAGCGTGACCATCGCTCCAAGATGCGGTTGAGGCGCGATGCTGCCCGCGGTACCGTGCGCAACTGTCGCAGCGCGGCTTGATCGAAGCGGACCCTGCCTACTTGCCAGGAGGCGTGCAATGAGTTCATGGAACATCGAAGGTCAGTACATGGAAACGTGCAACTGCTCGTTCCTGTGTCCGTGTCTGCCGTCAGGCTTGGCGGCGAAGCCCACCGAGGGCGACTGCAAGGCGGCAGTCACGATGCGGATCGATAAAGGCCAAAAGGACGGTGTCAAACTCGATGGCCTTTCGTTCATCCTGATGCTCCATGCGCCGTCGGCCATGGGTGAGGGCAACATGACCGCAGGCCTGATCGTCGACGAGCGCGCGTCGGACGCGCAGCTCGAAGCGATCAAGTCGATCGCGCTCGGCTCTGCCGGCGGTCCGATGGCGGCGCTCGCGCCGCTGGTCGGGCGGGTGGCGGGCGTGGAGAAGCGGCCGATCCGCTTCGAAGTCGACGGGCTGAAGTTCTCGGTCACCGCGGGCGATCTCGTCGACCAGGCATGCGAAGGCTTCGCGGGCGCGGTGCGCACGGGCGAGCCCATCTGCATCGACAACACCCTGCATCCGGTCAACGAAAAGCTCGGAATTGCGCGCGCAATACGTTCCCGCTTCAACGTCTTCGGCATGAAGTGGAACGATTCCACCGGCACGCGCAACGGGCACTTCGCCCGCTTCGCGTGGGCGGCATAGGCGCGCCCCCGGCGCTCGACCGCGGCATCGAAGCGGCGCTGCGGCGCGATCGCCGCACCGTCGCGGCGAGCCTCGTGCTCGTCGCCGCCCTCGCGTGGCTGTACCTGTGGCACGACGCCACGATGATGGCCGGCATGGCCCACATGCCGGCGTCCACGACCGGCGCAGCGCTGATGACCTTCGCAATGTGGTCGGTCATGATGGTCGGCATGATGCTGCCGAGCGCCGCTCCCGCGATCCTGCTGTACGCCGCGATGGTGCGCAAGAACAGTGAACGCGGCAACGCGGTGCCGGCGGCATGGATCTTCACTTCCGGCTATCTGGTGGTGTGGACCGCCTTCAGCGCAGCGGCCACGCTGGCGCAGATCGGGCTGCAGCATGCAGAACTGCTCTCGATGACGATGATCTCGGCCAGCCGCGGGCTGAGCGCCGCGATCCTGCTGGCGGCGGGCATCTACCAGTGGCTGCCGCTGAAGTACGCCTGCCTGAAAAAGTGCCGCCAGCCACTGGAATTCTTCATCACGCGCTGGCGCAGCGGCAGGCGCGGCGCCTTCCTGATGGGTGCAGAGCACGGCCTGTATTGCGTCGGCTGCTGCTGGGCGCTGATGCTGCTGCTGTTTGTCGCCGGGGTGATGAACCTGCTGTGGGTCGCGCTGATCGCCGGCTTCGTGCTGGTCGAAAAGTTGCTGCCGGCCGGGCCGATCACTGCGCGCTTCGGAGGTGCCGCGCTCGCGCTGGCCGGCCTCGCGCTGCTTCTCGCCTGACACGCCTGCGCATCGGCGCCGCCGGCCTCTACTGAAACGCCACTTCGGAAAAGCTTCTCAGCTTGCGGCTGTGCAGTTGCTCGGACCGCTGGCCGCGCAGCAGCTCGATCGCGCGCATGCCGATGCGCAGGTGCTGGTCGACGCGTTCGCGATAGAAGCGGTCCGCCATGCCCGGCAGCTTGATTTCGCCGTGCAGCGGTTTGTCGCTCACGCACAGCAGCGTGCCGTACGGGACGCGGAAGCGGAAGCCGTTGGCGGCGATCGTCGCGCTTTCCATGTCGAGCGCGACCGCCCGGCTCTGGCTGAACCGGCGCAGCGGCGTGCCCTGCGGCAGGAGTTCCCAGTCGCGATTGTCGGTACTGGCGACGGTGCCCGTCCGCATCACGCGCTTCAGCTCGTAGCCCGACAACTGCGTGACCTCGGCAACCGCCCGTTCGAGCGCAACCTG
>JBLMYK010000145.1:0-75905 GCA_050258235.1 Gemmatimonadota bacterium
AGCGATGAATGCGAGCGACGCCGAGATTCGGGCCGCCGTGGAATACATGGTGTCGAAATCCAAGTGACCCGGTAGCGGCCGGATCACGCAATCCACGAAGGGCCGCCGCGAGCGGCCCTTCGGCTTTCTTGCACAGCGAGGCGTCTCGCTGCCGCGCCACCCGCTCAGGGATTGAGCTGCTGATAGACGAGCCGCGACAGCCGTAGCAGCTCTTCGCGATCGACATCGCCCGCCAGCGCATATCCGCAA
This sequence comes from Gemmatimonadota bacterium, assembly GCA_050258235.1. Taxonomy (GTDB): domain Bacteria; phylum Pseudomonadota; class Gammaproteobacteria; order Burkholderiales; family Burkholderiaceae_F; genus JAKOQB01. Next base: position 250 of record JBLMYK010000145.1, read on the forward strand.
GGACCGTCGATCCAGTAGAACACGCGCGTGCTGCCTTCCTCGGTGAAGCGAAACGCAGTGTCCTTGTTGTCGGCCTCACGCCGCACCAGCAGCGAAAGGCGCTTGCCCTTCGGGTTCTCGTACATCAGCAGTGCGACGGGGGCGTCGCCGGCGCTGCTGGCGGCCGGCAGCAGCCGCCCGCCCAGCAGCCGATATCCCGCCGCATCGAGTTGCGGGGCGCGCAGCGGAACGGACAGGCGCTTCGACAGCCATGCAACCAGGTGCTGCTCCTCCTGCGCCGGGACCTCAACCGGGTGGCGAACTTCGGGCACGTACGCCACATACGCGAGCACGGCCTGGTGCGCGAACGCCGCCAGCGGCGCGGACTGCGCCGTGAGCAGCCCGCGCGAGATGAACCCGATCCCTATCCCCAGCAACAAGGTTGCGGCGATCGCCAAGGGCCCCCGCGTCCAACCGTGCGCAGTCGATTCAGGCAGGTGCAACGCATGCGGCTCGGCCAGCACGCCGTCGAAGGCGGCGTGCAGGGCTTCGTTCTGCGCCAGGTAGGCACGCGCACTGTCGCGAGCGGCGGCATCGTCGCGCAGAAGCGCCTCGAAGCGCTCGCGTTCCGACGCCGGCATCTGCCCGTCGACATACGCGTGAAGTTCGTTCTCTTCGATCGCGTGCTTCATCATTTCACTCTTCGAAGGGTCGACGGCGTCGCCGTGCGCGTCGCCCGCTCTGGGTCTTCGTCCAGCAACTGCCGCAACCGCTCGCGCCCCCTGGAGAGCCGAGACATGACCGTACCGATCGGAACGTCCAGCGCGAAGGCGGCTTCCGCATACGACAGCTGTTCCAGCCCGACCAGCAGGATGACCGCGCGTTGTTCATCCGCAAGTTGCATCAGCGCCCGCCCGATCTCGCGCACCGCCGCGTCGGTTTCAGCACTTGCGCCAGCCGCCGGCAGGTCAAGCGCGGAGCCATCGCCCGCATCCAGCGATTCGGTGACTTTCATGCGCCGTACGGTGTTGACGAAGACGTTGTGCATCACTGCGAATAGCCAGGCGCGCAAACTGCCCTTCGGATCCCCCGCGCCCGCGCGCCAGAGTGCCCGCTTTTCCCACGCGCGCTCGAGCGTGTCCTGCGTCAGGTCGTCGGCAGCGTCTCGATTGCCGGTCAGCGCGCGCGCATAACGCCGCAGACGCGGAATATGTGCCTCCAGATCCGACGGTGTGAACGGCAGAGTCATCCAGGCTTCGCCGGGTTCAACTTAAGGCTGCGCCAATCGGTCACGCGAGCGTTGCGCAAACTCCGCAGGCACGATCCATTTTGGGCAGTCCAAGCTTCAGAACGATTCCGCAGGTCAATTTATTCCTGCCCGCGCCAGATCCCCGATAGGTCAGATCTCCTGCGGATCCACCTCGATGCGCCAGCGTACGCGCGGTTTGTAGGCCTGGGCGTAGCGGCGCACCTCTGCCAGCCAGCTGCGCAGGAAGGATTGCAGTTCGCGACGCCGGCTTGCCTCCGCCAGCAGCTGGGCACGATATACGCGGTCGACCTTGACGATGGGCATCGGTACCGGATCGAAGATCGTCACCGAATCCCCGGTCGTGGTCGCAATATGTCTGGCTTCGGCCAGAAAGCCCATTGCCGGTTCGAGTTGGCGCGCCTCGGCCACGAGAAGCGCCTGCGAAACGAACGGTGGCATGCCGGCAGCACGACGCTCCGCCAGTTGCGACCGGGCGAAGCCTTCGTAGTCGTGCTGGGAGAATGCCGCCAGCAATGGATGGCGCGGGTAACGCGTCTGCAACAAGACCCGGCTCGCCTTGCCCGTTCGGCCGGCGCGGCCGGCTACCTGCATCAGCGTGGCGAACAGGCGCTCCGGCGCGCGAAAGTCGTGGGACAGGAGCTGCGCATCCGCATTGAGGACGCCGACCAGTGCAATGCGCTGGAAGTCGTGCCCCTTGGTGATCATCTGGGTGCCGACGAGCACGTCGGTTTCGCCCGCGTGCACGGCCGCGAATGCAGACTCTGCGACGCCGCGACGCCGCGTTGTATCCCGGTCGATGCGCGCGATGCGGGCTCCCGGAAGCAGCCTTTTCAGTTCTTCCTCGATGCGCTGGGTCCCCTGTCCGACAGCGCCGATGTCCTGGTTCCCGCAGGTTGGACACGCTGACGGCACCTTCGTCTGCCAGCCGCAGTGATGGCAACGCAGCGTCCCGTCGGCCTTGTGAAACGCCGCAAACACCGAGCATCGCCCGCAGCTCGACAGCCATCCGCACGCCGCACAGGCGAGTACCGGTGCATACCCGCGTCGGTTGATGAAGACGAGGGCTTGCTCGGCATTGCTTACGACGTCAGTAAGCGCACACCTTAACTCTTCGGAGATCCCGTGCACGGGATTCGAGCGGCCGAGGTCGATCAGCTCGATCGCCGGCGCCGAGCGCGCCTCGACGCGCTGTCGCAGGCGCAGCAGTCGGTAGCGTTGGGCCTGCGCGTGTTCCCACGATTCCAGGGACGGTGTCGCCGATCCCAGAATCACCGGAATGTCCTCGATCTGCGCGCGCTTGATCGCAAGGTCCCGCGCAGAAAGGCGCACACCTTCGCCCGCCTTGTAGGAGGCGTCGTGCTCTTCGTCGACCACGATCATGCGCAGCTTGGGCAACGAAGCAAGAACCGCCAGCCGGGTTCCGACGATGATCCTTGCCCGCCCTTCGTGCGCGGCCAGCCATGCTGCCGACCGCTCGCGGTCGGACATTCCGCTATGCATGCTGACGACCGGGACACTTGGAAAGTGGGCGCATACATTCGTGAGAAGCTGCGGTGTCAGGTTGATCTCGGGCACCAGCAGCAGGCACTGGGCCTCGTGATCCGCCTCGACGATCCTGGCGATAGCGTCCAGATACACGGCAGTCTTTCCGCTGCCGGTCACGCCGAACAGAAGCGTTGGGGAGAATCCAGGTCGCGCCGTGATCGCCTCGACAGCGGCGCGCTGGTCCGCGTTCAGATCAGGAGGGGGCGATGTAAGTGGCGCCTTGCGTTCCGAACTTTCGCTTCGCAGCCGCCGCAGCACCGAATCGAAACGCGGACCCGGAGGCGACCTCAGGAGTGGCGGCAGAGCCGGAATGGCCACCTCGCCCCAGCGATGTTGGTAGTAGTCGGCCGCGAACCGGGTCAATTCGAGCCACTTCGACGTCAGTGGCGCGACCGGCTCTATCACCCGGGCGATTGGCCGTATCCGGTTCGCGGGGAGTTCTGAAGTTTCCGAGAGACCGACCGAGATGCCGACGCACCGACGCCGACCAAGAGGCACGACGCACAGTCGGCCAAGACCGGGATCGGTCATCCCTGCCGGGACTGCGTAGTCGAGCGGCTGGTCGATCGCAAGGTCGACCGCGACCTGGACGAACATGCTGCGCGCCGTTAACTTATCTCGGAAGCCACTTCAATTAAGCTACGCAAGTTCCTGATTCTCTTGCTTGATCTGGCAGCCGATTTGACTGTGGAAAACTTTGTGGAAAAGCAGGGGCAGCCGAGGGTACGACGATTGCTTGACTGCGGACTGCTGTCGCGAGAATCGCGGGCGAACAAAGAAAAATCTTTTCTACTCAAAGGCTTAGCTAGACAAATCCACGCTATCCCGCGGAGCGGCTACAGAACCGAGAGCGCGCGCGCCGTTTGTGAATAAGTCAAGTGGATTCGAGAAAAAACAACATCCGTCTCGCGATCGCTACGCGGGTCGACCCGCGGCACGCAGCGAGCGGCTCTGCTCGTGGACCGCATCGACGAGGGTCGCAACCGCGGCCGGCGGCGTGAACTGCGAGATCCCGTGGCCAAGGTTGAACACATGCCCGCCCCAGCCGCCGTCCGCGCGGCGCGGTTGGCCGAAGCTGTGCAGGACCTTTCCCACTTCCGCGCGAACGCCGGCCTCGTCTGCGAAGAGCGCCATCGGGTCGAGATTGCCCTGCAGCGCGCATCGATCATCGAGGCGCGCGCGCGCCTGACCAAGGTCGACAGTCCAATCGACGCCGACCGCGTCACACCCGGTCGCCGCGATCTCTTCCAGCCACAGTCCGCCGCCCTTGGTGAAGCAGATCACCGGGATGCGCTCGCTCTCCCTCTCCCGTTCCAGCTTCCCGACCACGTCCGCCGTGTACTTGAGCGAAAAGGACCGGAAAGCCTCATGCGAGAGGACACCACCCCAGGTGTCGAAGATCATCACCGCCTGCGCCCCGGCTGCGATCTGCGCGTTCAGGTAAGCGGCTACTGCCGCCGCATTTACTGCAAGTATTCGATGCAGGAGATCGGGACGCTGGTACAGCATCGTCTTGATCGTGCGGAAGTCGTCCGAGCCCCCACCCTCGACCATGTAGCAGGCGAGAGTGAACGGGCTGCCCGAAAAGCCGATCAGCGGCACGCGATTCGCAAGTCCGCGGCGAATTTCGCGCACCGCATCGAGTACGTAGGCGAGCGAAAGCTCGGGATCAGGAACTGACAGACGCGCCACGTCCTGCTCTGTCCGCACGGGCCTCTCGAACCGTGGGCCCTCGCCCTCGGCAAAGAACAGTCCCAGTCCCATCGCGTCCGGCACCGTGAGGATGTCTGAAAAGAGAATCGCCGCATCGAGCGGGTACCTATCCAGCGGCTGCAGCGTCACCTCGGTTGCAAAGGACGGGGACTTGGCAAGAGCAAGAAAGCTGCCGGCCCGCTTGCGGGTCGCGTTGTATTCGGGAAGGTAGCGACCCGCCTGGCGCATCAGCCAGACCGGTGTGTAGTCGGTCGGCTCCCGCAACAGGGCCCGCAGGAGGCTGTCGTTGTTCGGTCTCACGCGGAACGCACCTGACATTCGACGGAGGCGAGATTCTCGCACGGCAACGCCGCGGGCCTGCCTGTCCTCTGCGCCTGCTGCCCGAAGGAAAAACGAAAAAGGGGCAGGCGGTTCGCCTGCCCCATTTCAATGCAAATCTGTCGCCGAGTTACTTCTTGGCGGCAGGCTTTTCGCAGCCGGCCAGTTCCTTCTTGGCTTCAGCGGCTTTCTTGCACTCTTCAGCGGTCGGCTTTTTGGCTTCGGCCTTCTTCTCCTCGGCGACAGCGACGCCAGCGATAGCGAACAGACCAGCGATGCTGGCAGCAAGCAGCTTCTTCATCGATTTTCCTGAGACGGTTGGTTGGTAGTAGATGGTCTGACCCGCGCCTGCTGTGGAGAAACGCCGACTGCAGAGCGCGAGCCGATGCGGCTAACGGCCACGTATCAGCACGGTTGACACCGACCGGCGCCGGCACAGACTAAACGGCGGCCTTTGCGGGTAAACCCTCGGATAGTCGCTGACTGCTAGCTACTCGAAGACCTGTGGAGACGCCAAGGTTCGAATCTGGAACTGACCGTCATCGCGAAAGAGCCACGTCTCCGTCGTCCTGATCGTTCCCTGCGCCGTCAACGCGCGCGGCGGCGGCGGAAGCGGCGACGCCGCCTTCAGCGTTCTTAACGCGACGGAGCCGAGTTCTCGCGAATGCGCCGGCACCCGTAGCAACTCCGCGCGTCGCACCCGCCCGTCGGCCGCAACCGTCATCTCGACCACGACGACCGCGCGCAGCGGATTGGGCGGCCTGCCTGAATAGACCAGGCCGCCGTTCGCTGCCTGGATGTGCTCGGCCGCAGTACGTTTCCAGTCGGCCAGTGATTGCGTTGACGCCGCGGAGGCACGCGGAGTCGCTGCACGGGTCGCCGGCGTCTTGCCTTCCTGCTGGCCGGGCCAGGCCCCTGAGCTTCCGGTTCGAGGTGGCTCGGGCGCCTGCGTGGCACAGCCCGCCGCGAAGACGGCCGCCAGAAGCGCGATCGCGCGCGTTTGCGAACGAATTAAGCGTAGGGCCGTCGCCGGGCTCATTGCGCCCCCTTCGAACCTTGATCTCGGTGTCCCCTCTTAGCATCTCTCGCCGCCGGCGCAAATGCGGCAAACGGCCGAGTGCGGATGACGCGGCGGGCTAAAGCGTCACGTCAAGGCCCGCCAGCCACGTGCGGCCCGGCGCGGGTTCGAAGAAGCGACCGTTTGCTTCGTTAACGATGACCGACCCGGCGTAGCGGTGATCGAACACGTTGTCGACTCGCACGAACGTTCTCACCTTGCGGCCCACCGCGGTAAAGGTCCGCGCCGCTTTCAGGCCAACAACCACATACCCCGCCGCACGATCGCTGTTGCGATCGTCGACGTACAACGCCGACTGCGCTCGCGCTTGCGCGCTGAGGTCCGCCCATCCGCGATACTTGATTTCGACGAACCCCGAACGCGCCGGCACGGCCGGCAGCTTGTTGCCCGCGGCAACGGGCACCGAAGGCGCGAGACAGGGCGCCGGTCCGCAGGTGAGGAAGTCCGCATCGAACTTCGCATCGATGTAGGCAGCGCTGGCGTATGCAGACAGACGCGGGCTGATTCGCCAGTCGGCCGCGACTTCGGCCCCATCGCGCTTCGTCTTTGCGACGTTGCCATATCCGCTGCGTCCGCCGCTGTTGGACAGAGCGACGAGATCGTCTCGCGTGCCGATGGTGAACAGGGCGGCGGTTGTAAACAGTGTCGGCGTCCACTGCACCTTCGCCCCGACCTCGAAGTTGTTGCTTCTGGCGGCCTTGACGCCCGTGTTCAGTCCGGCGGACCCGTCCGGCCGATAGGCAAGTTCGTTCAGGGTCGGGGTCTCGAATCCCCGACCATAGGCGACGTACAGGGATGCCCGCGAAGTCGGACGGAACACCACCCCCAGGGTCGGATTCACCGCGGAGTACGAGGTGCTGCCGGAGTCGTCGCCATTTGCGCCGACGATGTAGTGGTCCTTGGAATCGAAGCTGACATGCGAGGCGCGCACGCCTGCGTTGATGCGCCAGGCATCGCCCCAGCGCAACTCGAGCTGGGCGTACGGATCGGCGCTCTGGACGCGATTGTCCTCATCGCGCCGCAATTTTCCCTGCACCCCAAGCTGTGTCCCGATGAAGTTTTCGTAGCCGCGCCGATTCTCGTCCATGCGCTCGACGTCGATGCCGACAGTCGCCGTCGCGTTGTCCAGCTCCCACACGGCACGCAGATCGACCCCGCCAAAGTTGCGATCGAAGTCGATCACGCCTCCGGGACTGCGGGGATTCGTCTGCGTCGCCACCGGAATCGACTGGAACTGTTCTACTGACCGGGTGCCGATCCAGGCGGCCGTTTTCAACGACGTCTGAGCAGACAGTCTCGACTCGAGGTCGACTCCTGCCGTGGTCTGTCGCGTCGTTTTGCGCGTGTCGAACTGAAGAGCAACGCCCGTGGTCTGGTCGGGATTTGCTTCGAACTGCGCGCGCGTCAGGCCGAGCGGATCCTGCGCATTCGGCATCGAAACCGAGTTGAGCGCGAATCGCAATCGACCAAGGGGCGAATCGTAGGACGCCCAGCGCAGGTTCAGCGTATCGCGCCGTGCCTCGGCGTGCGGCCGCGCGCCGGCGGTGCTGAATCGCACTGCGTCGATCGCAAAGGCATATGGCTCCACGCCCCCGACCGCGTCCACACCTGCGCGCCAGGTCGTATTCGATCCGTATGCGCCGCCCACCTCGCTGCGAAATGGTTGCGGCTTCAGCTCCGTCGTCAACGCGATCACGCCGCCCGACGAGTTCCCATACAGCGCCGAGAACGGTCCACGCAGCACCTCGACTCTCTCGGCCGCGTTCAACGGGAAGTGCGATACCTGCCCCTGCCCGTCCGGAAAGGAGGCTGGAATGCCGTCGACGTACAGACGGATGCCACGCACTCCGAAGGTCGATCGAGATCCGAAACCGCGGACCGATATCTGCAGATCCTGCGCGTAATTCTGGCGGTCGAGCACCACGACACCGGGAACGCGCCCGAGCGATTCGGAGAGATTGACGCGCAGCTGCGCGTCGCGCAGCGTATCGCGCTCGATCACGTCGACCGAAGCTGGCACATCGAGCAGCGGTCGCTCAACGCGGGTCGCGGTGACCACGACCGGCGCAAGCGCGGTCTGGCCGGACGCCTGGTCCGCCTGCTGCGCGCCGGCGATCGGGCTCAGCGCAAGCAGCGACACGACCGCCAAGCCCTGGGGCAACTGGCGGCGTTGAACGTGGAAAGGCATGCTTGAATTCAATGAAGCTGCGGCAGTGCCTTCACCTCGATCTGGATCGCCGAGAAGTACGCCGCCAGGTCACGCACGTCGCTATCGCTGAGCGTCTTGGCAGCGATCGACGTGACTTCGCTGTGCCGCTCTCCTGAACCATTGACGGATGTTGTCCGCGTTCGCGCGCGGGCGGCTGACTATACGGGCGGCTGCCGCACTCGTCTACGTGTTGACCCCAGGGGAAACTCGCGCAAGGGCGCGACGAAACCATTGTGGGCAGTAACTGACCACCTGCCGGCAATTGGCCAGCGGGCGGCCTCTCTGGTCGATCTCTTACCGGACAACCAGCACCGGCCGGTTCGCGAACGCCAACACCTTCTGTGTTTCGCTGCCAAGGAACAATGACGAAACCTCCCCGCGACCATGGGAGGCCATCACGATCAGTTCGCAGTCGTTTTCCCGCGCTGTCTGCAGGATCGCGGCATGCGGGTGCTGCTGCTCCTTGATGACGCCAACGAAGGGAACCCTCTCACCGCGCGCCACCTGCTCCGCCTCAGTCAGTCGCTCGGTAGCGGTCGCGCCTGCCACCGCCATGTACTGACCTTCGGAGTCCGGCAGGACTTCGCCCAACCCGTAGTATGGATAGGGAGGTGTTGCCGTGCATGCGACGAGCGTCGCGTTAAGCGCCTTGGCAATGCCCACCGCGGTACGGATGGCCGTGGTCGACCGCGCTGAACCGTCTGTTGCGACAAGTATCTTCGCTGTCATCGGCCTTAACCCCTGTCTGCGCGTCTTCGCGACTGCCAAAGCAATAACCGTACAGCCGCATCGTAGTCACTTGCGTACCCGGCCGTGCCGAAACAAAAGCACGGGCGGCACTTGGCCGCCCGTCGAACCTTCCAGCAGGCGATCACTTTCCGCGCAGCTTCTTGATCGCTGCCAGCTGAGCGGCCAATGCCGACATCTCCGCCTCGACCTTGGCGATCTCGAGTTCGCTGCTGGCATTCTTGCGCGCCTCTTCGGCGGCCTTCAGCGCCTCGTTGGCCTTGGCCTCGTCGAGATCCTTGCCGCGTATGGCCGTATCGGCCAATACAGTGACGACTGTCGGTTGCACCTCAAGGATGCCGCCGGCGACAAACACCTGCTCCTCGCCGCTTTGCGCCGGCACCTTGATGCGCACCACGCCCGGCTTGATGCGCGTGATCAGTGGCGCATGGCGCGGATAGATGCCGAGCTCGCCCGCCTCTCCCGGAAGCACGACGAATTCAGCCTCGCCGGTGAAAATGCTTTCCTCGGCGCTGACGACGTCGACATGTATGGTGGTCATGATCGTTGTCCGTTGTCCGTTGTCCGTTGTCCGTTACGGTGCCCAAGATGTCACGAGCGAACAGCAACGGGCAACGAGCTACCGGGGTTATTGCAGCTTCTTCGCCTTCTCGAACACCTCGTCGATCGTGCCGACCATGTAAAACGCCTGCTCGGGCAGAGCGTCGCACTCGCCCTCGACGATCATCTTGAAGCCGCGAATCGTTTCCTTCAGTGTCACGTACTTGCCGGGCGATCCGGTGAACACCTCGGCGACGTGGAACGGCTGCGACAGGAAGCGCTGGATCTTGCGCGCGCGCGCGACTGCCAGCTTGTCCTCAGGCGACAGCTCGTCCATGCCCAGGATCGCGATGATGTCGCGCAGTTCCTTGTAGCGCTGCAGTGTGGCCTGCACGCGCCGCGTCGTGTTGTAGTGCTCCTCGCCGATCGTGTTCGGGTCGACCTGGCGCGAAGTCGAATCGAGTGGGTCGACCGCCGGGTAAATGCCGAGAGCAGCGATGTCGCGGCTCAGCACCACGGTCGCGTCGAGGTGGCCGAACGTCGTCGCCGGCGACGGGTCGGTCAGGTCGTCCGCTGGTACGTACACGGCCTGAATCGACGTGATCGAGCCGGTCTTGGTCGAGGTGATGCGCTCCTGCAGGCGGCCCATCTCCTCGGCCAGCGTCGGCTGGTATCCCACCGCCGACGGCATGCGGCCGAGCAGGGCGGATACCTCGGTTCCGGCGAGCGTGTAGCGATAGATGTTGTCGACGAAGAACAGGATGTCGCGGCCCTCGTCGCGGAAGCGCTCGGCCATCGTCAGGCCGGTCAGGCCGACACGCAGCCGGTTGCCGGGCGGCTCGTTCATCTGCCCGAACACCATCGCCACTTTCGACTGCCGCAGGTCCTCCTGCACGATGACTTTGGCATCCGACATCTCGTGATAGAAGTCGTTGCCTTCGCGCGTGCGCTCGCCGACACCCGCGAACACCGACAGGCCCGAGTGCTGCTTCGCGATGTTGTTGATCAGCTCGAGCATGTTCACGGTCTTGCCCACGCCCGCGCCGCCGAACAGGCCGATCTTGCCGCCCTTGGCGAACGGGCAGATCAGGTCGATGACCTTGATGCCGGTTTCGAGCAGCTCGACCGACGGCGACAGCTCGTCGAACTTCGGCGCCGGCTGGTGGATGGTGCGGTACTCGTCGGCCTGCACCGGGCCGCGCTCATCGATCGGGCGGCCGAGGATGTCCATCACGCGGCCGAGCGTGGCAGGCCCGACCGGCACCTTGATGCCTTCTCCGGTGTTGCGCACCTTCATGCCGCGGCGGATACCGTCGCTCGAGCCAAGCGCGATCGTGCGCACCACGCCGTCGCCGAGCTGCTGCTGCACCTCGAAGGTCAGGCCCTGCTCGACCAGCGTGTTGCCGGCATCGACCTCCAGCTTCAACGCGTCGTAGACCCTCGGCATCTGCTCGCGCGGGAACTCCACGTCCACCACCGCGCCGATGCACTGAACAATCGTTCCGATGCTCATGACTCTTCCTTGCTTTCGAATTCGAATCCGTTACGAAATCGCGGCGTTAAGTTCATCGCTACGAAACAGCAGCCGCGCCGCCGACGATTTCAGAGATCTCTTTGGTGATGCCGGCCTGGCGCGTCTTGTTGTAGACAAGCTGCAGCTCGTCGATCAGCTTCTTCGCGTTATCCGACGCCGATTTCATCGCCACCATGCGCGCACTCTGCTCGCACGCCATGTTCTCGACCACCGACTGGTAGATCAACGTCTCGACGTAGCGCGTCATCAGTTCGTCGATCACGCGCTGCGCGTCGGGCTCGTACAGGTAGTCCCATGCATAGGCGCGCCTCTCGGCCTCGCTCTGGGCGAGCTTTTCGGCCGACAGCGGAAGCAATTGCTCGATCGTCGGCTCCTGCTTCATCGTGTTGACGAAGCGCGAGTAGGCGATGTAGACGGCATCGACCCTTCCCTCGGCGTAGGCATCGAGCTGCAGCTTGATCGGCCCGATCAGCCTTTCCATATGCGGCTTGTCGCCGAGCTGCACGACGCTCGACACGATGTTGGCGTTCAGCCGCTGCAGGAATCCGAGGCCCTTGTTGCCGATCGCGGTGGCCTGGAACTTGGTCCCGTCGGACTCCCACTGCTTGATCCGCTGCAGCAGGGCGCGCTGTATGTTGGTGTTCAGTCCGCCGCACAGCCCCTTGTCGGTCGACACCATGATCAGTCCGACGTTGTGGATCTCCTTGCGGCGCGCGACGAACGGGTGCCGGTATTCGGGGTTCGCCGAAGCCAGGTGCGCCGCGATGTTGCGGATCTTGTCGCCATACGGGCGTGCCTGGCGCATGCGGTCCTGCGCCCGGCGCATCTTGCTGGCGGCAACCATTTCCATCGCCTTGGTGATCTTGCGTGTGTTCTGCACGCTCTTGATCTTCAGGCGGATCTCTTTCGTACTCGGCATGGGTGCTTCCCGGCGCGCTCGATCAGAATCAGTACGCGCCCGAGCGCTTGAACTCCTTGATCGCCGCGTGCAGCGCCTCCTCGTCGTCCTTCGACAGGTCCTTGGACGCCTCGATGCGATCGACGACTGCGCCGTGCTTGCTCTTCAGGTAGTCGCGCAGCGCCTTCTCGACGCCGAGCGCACGTTTCACGTCGATGTCGTCGAAGTAGCCGTTGTTGACGGCGAACAGGGTGACCGCCTGCTCCCATACCTGCAGCGGGTGATACTGAGGCTGTTTCATCAGCTCGGTCACCATGCGGCCGCGCTCGAGCTGCTTGCGCGTGGCATCGTCCAGGTCGGAGGCGAACTGCGCGAAGGCGGCCAGCTCGCGGTACTGGGCGAGCGCCAGACGCACGCCGCCGCCGAGCTTCTTGATCACCTTGGTCTGCGCGGCACCGCCGACGCGCGACACCGAGATGCCCGCGTTGATGGCGGGACGAATGCCGGCGTTGAAGAGATCCGTTTCGAGGAAGATCTGTCCGTCGGTAATCGAAATCACGTTGGTCGGCACGAACGCGGTCACGTCTCCTGCCTGCGTCTCGATGATCGGCAACGCGGTCAGAGAGCCGGTCCTGCCCTTGACCGCGCCCTTGGTGTATTTCTCGACGTACTCCTCGTTCACGCGCGCGGCGCGCTCGAGCAGGCGCGAGTGCAGGTAGAACACGTCGCCGGGGTAGGCTTCGCGGCCCGGCGGGCGGCGCAGCAGCAGCGACACCTGCCGATACGCCCACGCCTGCTTGGTCAGGTCGTCGTAGATGATCAGCGCATCCTGACCGCGATCGCGGAAGTACTCGCCCATCGTGCAGCCGGAATACGGGGCGATGTACTGCATCGCGGCCGACTCCGACGCCGACGCGGCGACCACGATCGTATAGGCCATCGCCCCGGTTTCTTCGAGCTTGCGCACCACGTTGGCGATCGTCGAGGCCTTCTGGCCGATCGCAACGTAGATACAGAAGAGGTCCTTGCCCTTGGAATTGATGATCGTGTCGATCGCAACCGCCGTCTTGCCGGTCTGGCGGTCGCCGATGATCAGCTCTCGCTGGCCGCGGCCGATCGGCACCATCGAGTCGATCGCCTTCAGGCCCGTCTGCACCGGCTGGCCTACCGACTTGCGCGCGATCACGCCCGGTGCGACCTTCTCGATCACGTCCGTCATCTTGGCGTTGATCGGGCCCTTGCCGTCGATCGGCTGGCCGAGCGAGTTCACGACCCGGCCGATCAGTTCCGGTCCAACCGGCACCTCGAGAATGCGGCCGGTCGACTTGACCGTGTCGCCTTCGCTGATGTGCTCGTAGGCTCCAAGCACGACCGAGCCAACCGAATCGCGCTCGAGATTCAGCGCCAGCCCGAACGTGTTGCCCGGGAACTCGAGCATCTCGCCCTGCATCACGTCCGACAGGCCGTGGACGCGGCAGATGCCGTCGGTCACCGATACGACGGTGCCCTGGGTGCGGATATCGGTTGAAATGCCAAGGCCCTGGATGCGGCTCTTCAGCAGTTCGCTGATTTCAGACGGATTGAGTTGCATCTTTCAACTCCAGTGATCAGGCGGTCAGCGCGGCCTGCATGCGTGCAAGCTGCGTCCTGACCGAGGTATCGAGCACGTGATCGCCCACGGTCACGCGCACGCCGCCGATCAGGGCGGGGTCGACCTTGACCTCGGGCTTCAGGCGCAGGCCGAATTTCTTCGTCAGCAGCCCAAGAAGTTCATTGACTTGCGCGTCGCCGATCGGGAATGCGGTCTCGATCAGGCAGTCGGCCACGCCGTCGGCTTCGTTCTTCAGCAGGCGGTACTGGCGTGCAATCTCCGGCAGCGTCGCGAGCCGCCCGTTGTCGATCAGCGTGCGCAGGAAATTCGCCACCGGCGCCGGCAGTTCCGCCTTCGTCAGCCCAGTGAGCAGATCGAAAGTGCGCGCGCTGTCCAGGTTCGGATCGGCGACGACCTGCGCGACCTGCGGATGCGCGGCCAACGCCGCCAATTCGTTCACCAGTGCGCCCCAGGATTCGCGCGCATCCGCCCCCGCCGCTGTAGCGGCGGCAAACAGCGCCTCGGCGTAAGGCCGCGCGACTGTCGAAAGCTCAGCCATCGTCTACAGCTTTCCTTTCAGTTGCGCTAGAAGATCAGCATGGACCTGCGCGTTGACTTCTTTCTTCAGGATCTGCTCGGCGCCCGCAACCGCCAGCGCCGCAACCTGGTCGCGCAACTCTTCCTTGGCGCGCTGCATCGCCTGTTCGGCCTCGGCGCGCGCATTGGCGATCAGGCGGTCGGCCTCGACCTTGGCCTGCGCGCGTGCCTCCTCGATGATCTGCTGTCCGTGCCTTTCGGTCTCGGCGATCATCGCCTGTGCGCGGCCACGCGCCTCGGCATCGAGGTGCGCGATCTTGCGCTGCGCCTCGTCCAGGCTCTTGTTCCCCTGTTCCGCAGCGGCCAGGCCATCGGCGATCTTCTTGCGCCGGTCGTCCATGGCCCGCATGATCGGCGGCCAGATGAACCTGGCCGTGAACCAGATGAAAAGCGCAAAGACGACCGCTTGCGCAATCAGCGTGAAGTTGATGTTCATACCGCCTCCGCGGCGCGCCGCGCGCTAGCGCACGACGGTGAGGAGCGGATTCGCGAATGCGAACATCATTGCCAGGCCGACGCCGATGATGAACGAGGCGTCGATCAGGCCGAGCAGCAGGAACACTTTCGCCTGCAGGCTGTTGGTCAGCTCGGGCTGGCGCGCGGCCGCCTCGAGGAACCGGCTGCACATGATGCCCACGCCGATGCACGCACCGGCGGCGCCGACGCCGATCATCAGACCGATGCCGATGCCCGTGTAAGCCTGAATCATCGCGAGAAGTTGCAGCTTTTCCATTGCGATTGCCTTTCTACCTTGTTAATTGAAAAGAATTCCGTCTTCGTGGCTCAGTGATGCTCGTGTGCCAGTGCAATGTAGACAACGGTCAACATCATGAAGATGTACGCCTGCAGCACGACGATCAGGATGTGAAAGATCGCCCACCCCAGTCCCAGAACCGAGCTGGCGATCGTTCCGGTGATCCCGGTCGCCGCCCACATCCACAACAGCAGGAAGATGATTTCTCCGGCGTACATGTTTCCAAACAACCGCAGCGAGTGCGACAGCGGTTTCGACAGGTACTCGATCAGATTGAACAGCAGGTTCGCGCAGGCGAGCAGCAGCCCCGCGATCCACTTCAGCGGATTGAGCGTGACGTCGACCATGCCGAACGGCGCGCAGAAGAGTTCGTGGAACCAGCCGCCCACGCCCTTGGCCGCGATGCCGAAGCCGATCATCAGCAGCCATACCGACAATGACAGCGCGAACGTCGTGTTCACGTCGGCGGTGGGAACGATGCGGAATCCTTCCGGTGCGAACAGGTGTGTCACTTTCGTGATCCAGTCGATCGGCAGGAAGTCCATCGCATTCATCAGCAGGACCCACACGAAAACAGTGAGCGCCGCGGGGGCGACAAAGCGATCGCGATTGCCGTGATGGAAGATCCCCTTCACCTGCTCGTCGATGAACTCGACCGCGAGCTCGATGAAGGCCTGACGCCGGTTCGGCACGCCCGAGGTGACGCCGCGCGCAACCCACCAGAAGAAGAAGATCCCGACGCAGCCCACCAACGCCGCGGTCACCAGCGAGTCGATGTGCAGCACCCAGAAACCACCGTCCCCGACTGGATGGTGGAAGTAGTTCAGATGATGCTGGATGTACGCGCTGGGGGTCAGTTCCGATTCGGCTGCCATCGTCGTCAAATCCGTCAGCTATTCATCACGCGTGAACAGCGCCGAAGAAAAGATCAGAAGTGTTAGAGCAAAGGACACAAAAAAAGCTGCCGCGACGATGTCCCGATACGTCGCCAGCACCAGCCAGAGCAGCACAATGATCAACAGGACACGGACGCCCTCTGCCTTCAGCGCGCCGTACAGGATTCCTCCCGCCGAGTCCGCCGGCCGCCGGGTCGCGATGAAGCCTGCAACCACGCCGGTCGTGATGCTGATCATTCCCCCCAATGCCGCCGATACGGCGCCATGCATTCCTGCCCACAGTGCCGCGACAACGACAAGGACCGCCGTCGCCACCGCCTGCCGACGGATCGCGGTTCGAATCGGCCGCCCCAAGCCAACACGCCGATCACTCGTGAACACGACCTGACTCGACATCCTGCGGAGCCCGTGATTGTATCGAAACCGTTCGGCGCGCCGCAAACGCGGGCTCCGCCACACCGGCAAGCCCGGCTGCTGCCGCACACCCAGCTTGCGCGCTCAGCCTTTTAACCGCGCAACGAGTCCGTCGAGTTGATCCAGGCTAGAAAACTCGATCGTCAGACGACCCTTGCCCTTTGCGTTGGCGCTCAACCTGACGACGGCGCCGAGCGAGTCGGCCAGTTCTTCTTCCAGCCGCTCCACGTCCCGGCTGCGCCTCGCGGATTTCGCGGCGGCGCGGTCCACACCTCCGCGTTGTGTGCGCGCGACGAGCGCTTCGGCTTCGCGTACCGAAAGGCCCTTGACGACGATCTGGTGTCCGAGCTGCACCTGGGTCGCAGAGTCGACAGCCAGCAATGCGCGCGCGTGCCCCATGTCGAGCTGGCCGCCCAGCAGCATTTCCTGAACAGGAGCGGCCAGATTGAGAAGGCGAAGCAGGTTCGAGGTCGCGCTGCGCGAGCGCCCGATCGCGTCTGCCGCCTGATCGTGGGTGAAGCCGAATTCCCGGATCAGGCGCTGGACCCCCTGCGCCTCTTCGAGCGCATTCAGATCTTCGCGCTGAATGTTCTCGATCAGCGCCATCGCCAGCGCCGCCTCATCCGGCACGTTGCGAACCAGAACGGGGACCTCGCTGAGGCCGGCGAGCTGCGCCGCGCGGTAGCGGCGTTCACCGGCAATGATCTCGTAACGATCTTCACCGCTCGCGCGCACCAGAATCGGCTGCATCATCCCCTGCGCGCGAATGGAGTCTGCGAGTTCCTGCAGCGCTTCCGCGTTCATGCGCGAGCGCGGCTGGTATCTTCCGGGCCGCAGGCGGGAAAGCGGCAGCGCGGTGATTCCCGCCGTCGGTGGCGGCGTGTCCGAGCTGCCGCCAAGCAGCGCATCGAGACCGCGGCCAAGCGCTTTCGGTCGTTTGATCACCGATCTCCCCTAATGAAGCAGGTCATCGACGAGCCCAGCAGGTCGCCGATACCAGTATGCATAGCGATCTTCGAATCCGAATTTCGCATAGATGCCGCGGGCATCCGCATTGCCGGCATCGACCTGCAAGTATGCTGCCGTCGCCCGCGCTGCACGCGCATCCTCGAGCAACAGCGCGGTCAGTGCACTGCCGAAGCCGCGGCCGCGCCACGGCGGCGCGGTAACGATGTCGTACAGGCCCGCCAGATCGCCCTCGATCACGACCTGGCCAGCCGCCACCGCTTCGTCGTCGACGTACAGCGCTCGACGCAGCGACGAATCGCGCAGCGCCGATCCCTGCAGGCGCGACTGGTGCGCGCGCACCTGCGACAGGGGCGTTCCGCGCAGCCTGCCGACCACCGCGGCAAACTCGTTGACGTCCACGCAGCGGGACTCTGCACCGATGGCGGTGGCGCGCCCTTCATTGCCCGCGGATTCGAGGGGCACCGTCATCACGTGCGTCGGATCGATGGCCTCGAAATCCCTCTTCTCGAGGAAGTTGTCGAGCGACTCCGGCTGCGAGAACGGCGTGACGCGAAACAACAACGGAATGCTCGCGCGCTCGTAGTAGCGACGACACAGGGCAAGCTTCGTATCGAGGTCGAGACGCCCGGCGCTCACCGCGTTTACGGACCGTGCCCGACGGGCCCTGCCGGGCGAGAAGCGCAGCAGCCACCCATCGACGAGTAGCTGCTCGGCAGGTTGAGCCGCGTTAAGCCCGGCGTCCTCGATCCGCGCGAGACCGGCCTCGACAGGTGAGCGGAGATTCGCCGCAATCGTGGCGGGATCGAACACTTCAGGCCGCCTTCATGCGTTCGATCATTTCGCGGCCGAAAGCGGCGTACGCCTGCGCCCCCTTGGACAGAGGGTCGTACACGACGCCAGGGACGCCGTGGCTCGGCGCTTCGGCCAGCCTGACGTTGCGTGGAATGATCGTCTTGAACACCTTGTCGCCGAAATGCGCCGCCAACTGATCGGCCACCTGCTGCTGCAATGTCATGCGCGGATCGAACATCACGCGCAGCAGTCCGATGATCGCCAGGCGCGGGTTGAGATGCGCATGGACGCGCTTGATCGTATTGACCAGGTCGGTCAAGCCCTCAAGCGCAAAATACTCGCACTGCATCGGGATGATGACGCCGTAGGTGGCACACAGGCCGTTCAGCGTGAGCAAGGACAGCGACGGCGGACAATCGATCAAGATGAAGTCGTATTCGGCCTCGATTGCGGCCAGCGCATCCCGGAGCCGCAGCTCGCGCCGGTCGACGTCGACCAGCTCCACCTCGGCGCCGGCCAGTTCGCGATTGCTCGGCAGCACGTCGTACCTGCCGGCATCGGACCGCTGGATCGCTTCGCGCGCCGTCGCCAGTCCGAGGAGCACCTGATAGACGGAACGCGGCAACTGGCGCTTGTCGATGCCGCTTCCCATCGTGGCGTTTCCCTGCGGATCGAGGTCGACGAGCAGCACGCGCTGGCCGAGCGCGGCGAGGCCCGCCGCGAGATTGATGCAGGTCGTCGTCTTGCCGACTCCCCCCTTCTGATTGGCGATGCAGAAGATGCGCGCCAAGGTCACCGCCTCATTGGTTGATCGACTTGTTCGCCGTATGTCCGCAATTTACACAGGGCGCGTCATCGCGGTGTCGGCAAGCGAAGCGCCGCCACCATGGCGTGACACCGAAGCTGGGCGTCCTGCTTGCGAGTGAAGCGGTCGATTCTACTTTTTGCCGGTCGCGGGCAGCGCAGCCCCGGCTGACTCGGTGGGATGCAGCACGATTGCGTAACGATCTGCGCCAAGCCCGGGCACCTCGAGGCGCACGACCTCCCGGACGCCGATTCCCGCAGGCAGCTCCAGCACTTCGCGCTGGTACGCCGGGCCCTTCATCGCAATCCACACGCCCCCCGGCAACAGCAGGTGCCGTGTCAGCAGGATGAACTCGCGCAGGCAGGCAAATGCGCGAGAAACGATCACGTCAAACGCGGATGCACGCCACTTCTCGACCCGCGCATGGACCACGTCGACGTTCGCCAGCTGCAGTTCCAGGCGCGCCTGCGTTAGGAACGCGCATCTCTTTTGACTTGCGTCCAGCAGGCACACATGCGCGTCCGGTCTCGCGACGGCAAGCGGAATCCCGGGCAACCCGGCGCCGGAACCGACGTCGAGAACCCGCACGCCGGATCCGCGTGTGGCCCGCCTTACCAGCGGCACAACGGCGAGGGAGTCGAGCACGTGATGCGTTTCGACGTCCCCGACACCGCGAATCGCGGTCAGGTTATGGACCGCGCTCCATTTGAGCAGCAATCGCGCATAACTCGCGAGTTGCTGCGCCTGCACGTCCCCGAGTTCAACGCCCAAACGCGCGGCGAGCTCGCCGATCCGACTGGCGTCGAACTCAGGCGACTCGTTTTTGGCGCGGTCTTTCGGCTGACTCCTTATCGACCTTTTGGCCACGGTTGAGTCGCTTCAGATGAACGAGCAGGAGCGAGATGGCAGCTGGAGTCACGCCGGAAATGCGCGCCGCCTGTCCGATGGTTTCCGGCCGATGCGCCTTGAGCTTCTGCCGTACCTCGATCGAAAGACCGCGTACGGCGTCATAGTCGAACGACTCGGGCAGGCGGGTCGTTTCATGCGAAAGCTGCCTCGCCACCTCGCTGTCCTGCCGAGCGATGTATCCGTCGTACTTAACCGAGATCTCGACCTGTTCTGCGACATCGGGGGCAACCGGCGGTTGCGCGGCTCCGATGTTGTCGCCGTCCACGGTCAGGAGCGAGCAAAGGGCCGCATACGAAACCCCTGGCCGCTTGAGAAGATTTGAAAGTGTGTGCTCACGCTCAAGCGGCGCCCCGAGGATCCGGGTTGCCTCTGCAGGGGCAATCAGGCGAGGATTCACCCACGTCGATTTGAGCCGCTCCGCCTCGCGCGCAACCGCGTCCCGCTTGCGGCAGTAGATCCCCCAGCGCTCATCGTCGATGCAGCCCAGTTCGCGCCCGTGCGCCGTCAATCGCTGATCGGCGTTGTCCTCGCGCAGTGTCAACCTGTACTCAGCGCGAGAGGTGAACATCCGGTACGGCTCCGAGACCCCGCGCGCGATCAGATCGTCGACCAGGACACCGAGGTAGGCTTGATCACGCCGCGGCGTCCACGCTTCGCGACCTCTGACCTGAAGCGCGGCGTTGATGCCGGCCAGCAAGCCTTGCGCCGCGGCTTCTTCGTAGCCGGTCGTTCCGTTGATCTGGCCGGCGAAGAACAGCCCGCTTATCGCCTTCGTCTCCAGCGACGATCGCAGCCCACGTGGATCGAAGTAGTCGTACTCGATCGCATAACCCGGCCTGAGGATGTGCGCATTCCCCAGACCGCCGATCGAACGGACCATTTCGAACTGAACGTCAAACGGAAGGCTGGTCGAGATCCCGTTCGGGTAGAACTCGTTCGTGGTCAGCCCCTCGGGTTCGAGAAAGATCTGGTGCGATGCCTTGTGTGCAAAGCGATGGACCTTGTCCTCGATCGACGGGCAATAACGCGGCCCCACACCTTCGATAACGCCGGAATACAACGGCGACCGATCCAGATTGGCGCGGATCAGCGCGTGGGTCCTCTCGTTCGTATGCGTGATCCAGCATGGAAGCTGGGCCGGATGCTGCTCCGGGCGGCCGAGGAATGAGAAGACCGGCACCGGGTCGAGGTCTCCTGGCTGTTCTTGAAGCCGGGTGAAATCGATGGTACGGCCATCGATTCGCGGCGGAGTGCCGGTCTTCAGCCGCCCTTGAGGGAGCCCGAGCTCCTTGAGGCGGGCTGCCAGCGATATTGCCGGCGGATCGCCGGCCCGCCCTGCGGAGTAATGCTTCAAGCCGACGTGGATCAGGCCATTCAGGAATGTCCCGGTCGTCAACACGACCGCCTTGCCCCGAAACCGGATGCCGGACTGGGTTACAGCTCCCGTCACTCGAGTTCCATCGACCAGCAGGTCGTCGACGGCCTGCTGGAAGAGGCTCAGGTTCGCCTGGCCCTCCAGGCGCATTCGAATCGCGCGTCGATAGAGGACTCGGTCTGCCTGTGCGCGGGTCGCGCGCACGGCCGGCCCTTTGGAGGCGTTCAGGATGCGGAACTGGATCCCGGCTTCGTCCGTTGCCGCCGCCATGGCTCCGCCGAGCGCATCGATCTCCTTTACCAGATGCCCTTTGCCGATGCCGCCAATCGACGGATTGCAGGACATCTGCCCGAGTGTCTCGATGCTGTGGGTAAGCAATAGCGTCCTCGCCCCCATGCGGGCGGCCGCGAGCGCGGCCTCGGTACCGGCATGGCCGCCTCCGACAACGATGACGTCAAATTCGGTTGGGTGGATCACTCAGTTGGCGCGCTCATCCTCAACGCGCAAATTATAGGAAGCGCCGTCGTTACCGCCTTGCCGGCTGTTTCACGTGAAACCTCCCCGGCCGGGCGGGCACGGACTCAGTTGTCGAAGACCGGGTCGAAGAGGGTTCCCGAGACCCGGACATCTGACGGTGTGCGCTGCCCCGGCGACGAGACTTCGGCGCGCAACACCCCGCCCAAATTGAAGTTGGGGTCGATGCCGAGCGCGCCCCGCACTCGAAGCGCACCGGCGCTGGCATTGACGTCGTGGACGCGCACGGTTCCACGTGAAACAGTGAAGGTGGCCTCGATGTCGTTGAAGCGAGTTGCGCCGCCGCTTGCGCTTCCCGGCGATTCTCGGATAGCGCTCGCCCCCAGGTTGATGCCGTTCAGTGCCGCAAGCCGCACCTGCGCTCGCCCCGTCGCCGACATCCGGTCGAGCGCCTCGACAAGCGTCGTGCCGCGACCGGACAGGACGGCGCTTGATTCCATGACGCCCTGCAGCGCGGGGGCCGACGCGCCGCCCGGCGCCAGCTTGGCCCGCTTCTGCGCCTCCCGCTCGATAGCCGACAGGTCAATGTTCGACGCCTGCAGGGCTCCCCGAACTGTCCAGTCGCCCGCCCTGACGGCGACCAGACTCCCGGTAACGACACCCAGAAAGCCGCTGACGGAGAAGTTATCGACCCGCAACCGCTCCGGCGCGAAAGCTCCGTCCGCGGACGCCTCGCCCCACTCCACCGCAGGGCCAAATGGCGCGCGCCACCCAACGGCACGAAAGCGGAAGCTCGCCGTATTCGAGTCTGAAACCCGGATCCCGATCTCGGATCGCCCTGTCGATTCGAGTTCCTGGATCGTGAACTCCCTGAAAGGCTCGCCATTCGCCCGCCTTGCCGAGATTTCGTAGCGTGCGGGCAGGATCCCGGCGTCTCGGAACCGAACACTCTCAAAACGGATCGTGCTGATCGCCGCCGGCACTACCGAAGACAACATGGGCCCAGCCTGCAGCAGCGCAAATGCCTGGTCAGGCGTGAGTTCCAGCGGTCCCACTGATGCCTCGCCCCAGTCCCAGCCCGCGTTCTGGACAAACTTGGCGAGGCTCCCCCAGCTGAATCGGAGCGACACGCTGTCGATCCTGAACCGATCGGCTACGTCGATCCCCTCGATCACGAGGCGAGGAGTCGGCGCCAGGCGCACGCCCGCATCTGCGACCGTGACCCGTCGCCCCATTGCCTGGCTCAATCGCGATGCGATCCCCTCCGCCGACGACGCCGACAAGAGCGGCAGAAGCGCCCGGGCCGCACCGAGGCCGGCAATTCCGACCGCAACTGCGGCAACCACTCCTAGCAGCCAGCGCGTGACCGACCTAACGCTCGTCCGCCGGCTGCGCGGCGAGTCGGCCTCGGATTCCGCGCGGGCGCGCACCTCCTGTGCATCGAGCCGGTCCGGCACATTCACCGACGTGATCGCGAAGTCAGTGATGACCGAGGCTTCAGGAATGACGTTGCGTTGGTTCTGCATCGGCTCGGCACCGGAGTGCGCGCGGGATTTGAGTGTGCGCTTACATGCGCGAAAACGTTCGCGCGTCAATGCCCTAGTGCAACCAACGGATTGTATCGGGCGAGGCGGCGCCCGGACGCGGCACGGGTCGGGTCAAACCCGCCGAGCCTCCGAAAGGCCAGACCGGCCCGAGGGACGCACAGCGGGGGCAAGGACGAACGCCGTCAGGCCGACAGCATCGCCTCGAATCGCTCCCGCGCTGTCTGCAGTTCCATCGGAACGTTCGTGCCAAGTTTTGCGAACAGCTCGCGATGCGACTCGATCTCGCGCTTCCAGTCGGCGACGTCGATGCGCGTGATCTGATCGAACTGTGGGCGCGAGAACCGCAACCCGTCCCAGCGGAGATCGTCGTAAGTTGGTGAAATTCCGAGCAGGTGCTCGGAGCCGCGCGCGCCTCCCTCGACCCGCCTGACGACCCACTCGAGGACTCGCATGTTCTCGGAAAAACCCGCCCAGATGAACCGTCCGCCGCTGTCAGTGCGGAACCAGTTGACGCAGAAGATCTTCGGCAGTTTTGCGCCCGCCCGCTGCAGAGCCGCCCCAAGATCAAGCCAGTGCTTGAAGTAATCCGCCATGTGATACCCGCAGAACGGCAGCATCGCGAACGGGTCCCTTCGCAACACACCTTGCGCTCCCGCCTGCGCCGCGGTCGTCTCGGATCCCATCGTGGCCGCCATGTAGACACCCTCGGTCCAGGTCCTGGCCTCCGTGACCAGGGGCACGGTCGTCGACCGCCGGCCACCGAAGACGAAGGCGTCGATGGGAACGCCGTTCGGGTCCTCCCAATCGACGTCGATCGAGGGGCATTGGCTGGCCGCGACGGTGAAGCGCGCGTTGGGGTGCGCAGCCTTGCGACCGCAGTCAGGGGTCCAGTCCTTGCCCTGCCAGTCCAGCGCGTGCACGGGCGCCGGCCCCATGCCTTCCC
The DNA here is from genome assembly GCA_050258235.1 of Gemmatimonadota bacterium. GTDB lineage: Bacteria > Pseudomonadota > Gammaproteobacteria > Burkholderiales > Burkholderiaceae_F > JAKOQB01. The sequence continues at coordinate 24,147 of JBLMYK010000145.1, forward strand.
ACCAGACGTCACCGTCGTCCGTCAATGCGACATTGGTGAAAATGACGTTTTCGTGCAGCATCGCCATCGCATTCGGGTTGGTCTTCTGGCCCGTACCTGGCGCAACACCGAAACAGCCGTATTCAGGGTTGATCGCGTAGAGGCGGCCATCGTCATGCGGCTTGATCCACGCGATGTCCTCGCCGATCGTCGTGACCTTCCAGTCCGCCATTTCCTTGGGCGGGATCAGCATCGCGAAATTCGTCTTGCCGCAGGCCGACGGGAACGCGGCAGCAATGTGGTACTTGCGGCCTTCGGGGGACGTCACTGCCAGGATCAGCATGTGCTCCGCCAGCCACCCCTCGTCGCGCCCCATCGCCGACGCGATTCGCAGCGCCAGGCACTTCTTCCCCAGCAACGCGTTGCCGCCATACCCGGACCCGTAGCTCCAGATTTCGCGCGTCTCCGGAAAGTGGACGATGTATTTCGTCGGATTGCACGGCCAGGGGACGTCCTTTTCGCCATCTGCAAGCGGCTTGCCAACCGAATGCACGCAAGGCACGAACGTTCCACCCTCGCCCAGAACGTCGTAGACGGCGCGGCCTACCCGTGTCATCAGCCGCATGTTGACGACGACGTAGGGACTGTCCGTGAGTTCGACGCCGATCTGGGCGATGTGCGACCCAAGCGGACCCATCGAGAACGGGATCACGTACATCGTTCGGCCACGCATGCAGCCGGCAAAGATCTCGCCAAGCGTCGTGCGCATCTGCCCTGGCGCCATCCAGTTGTTCGTCGGGCCGGCGTCGGACTCCCTCTCGCTGCAGATGAAAGTCCGATCCTCCACGCGCGCAACGTCGGATGGGTCGGACCAAGCCAGGTAGGAGTTGGGCCGCTTGTACGGGTTGAGCCGGCGAATTGTTCCGCTCTGGACCAGTTCATCGCACAACCGGTCTGCCTCCGCCTGAGAGCCGTCGCACCAGACGATGCGGTCCGGACAAGTCAGGCGCGCGATTTCGGCCACCCAATCGACCAACTTCTTGTGCCGGACATGAGGCGGCGCCTCGACACGTTGCCCGGAAGGAATGGCGCTCATGAACAATGCTCCCGCTGCTCGTTGATCTGACCCGCTGTGATTCCGCCCTGCCGCGCTTCCACATGGTCGGCGCTTCCTCAAGACTTCGCAGGCGAAAGGGCGCAAAGTTTACTCTGGGCGTTCCCAAAACGACTCCGGCGCACCCGATGGCGGTAGGCAAATCGCGCCTCGGCGGCAGATAGCGACATTTCGCCGCTTTTAGGTATCGTTCCCGCCTCGCACCCGCCGTGGGAGGCACCGATGCGTGTTGCAATCCTCGACGACTATCAGGACGTCGTCCGGCATCTTGGCGCGTACCGCGCACTCGAGGGCCTCGACGTCCGCGTCTTCAATCAGACCGCCAAAGGCTTGGGTCAGTTGTCCGCGCGCCTGCGGGACTTCGACGCCATCGTCTTGATTCGCGAACGCACACGAATCACGGATCTTCTGCTCGCGCGACTTCCCAAGCTCAGGCTGATCAGCCAGACCGGCAAGGTCGGATCGCATATCGATCTTGACGCATGCTCACGGCGCGGCATCGCGGTGACCGAATCACAAGGTTATGCGGCCGCAACCGCGGAATTCACCTGGCTGCTGATCCTCGCGGCGCTGCGGCGCCTGCCGGCCTACATGGCCAACTTCTATGCGGGTCAATGGCAGCGGAGCTTCCCGCAGCAGCCGGACTGGCCGCTGGCCGGACTCGGCGAATCAGTCGCCGGCAAGACTCTGGGAATCTGGGGCTATGGTCGCATCGGACGCATCGTCGCAGCGTACGGTCGGGCATTCGACATGCAGGTTCAGGTGCATGGCCGAGCGGGCTCTCTCCAGCAGGCCGCGGCAGACGGGTATAGAGCAGTCGCGGACCGAGGCGAATTCTTTGCGGCCTGCGACATTGTCACGCTGCACCTGCGTCTGCTCGAGGCGACGCGGGGCTGTGTAACGCGCGCCGACCTGGGACGCATGAAACCCACCTCGTTGATCGTGAACACCAGCCGTGCGGAGCTGATCGAACCGGGCGCACTTGCCTCCGCCCTTGCAGCGGGGCGGCCGGGGCTGGCCGCGGTCGACGTCTACGAGCAGGAACCCGCGTCTGTCGACGAGCCCTTGCTGCGCGAGTGGCGCGCGCTGTGCACGCCCCATCTTGGATTCACCGAGCGGCAATCGTATGAGCGGCTGTTCTCGGGCGCGCTGGCCAGCGTCGCTGCGTTCGCGCGCGGCGACCCGATCAACGCGGTGAACCAGATCGCGCCCAGAAACTGAAACGGCCGACCCGCGGGGACCGGCCGTTTCAGAAGAACCGGAACGCTTTCAGCCGATCGGCACGATCTCGACCGCCTGCGGCCCCTTCTGCCCCTGCTGGACCTGGTACTCGACGCGCTGGTTCTCCTTGAGCGTGCGAAAGCCCTTGGACTTGATCCCGCTGTAGTGCGCGAACAGATCCGCCCCGCCATCATCCGGCTTGATGAACCCGAAACCCTTCGTCTCGTTGAACCACTTTACCGTGCCTGTCGGCATAGAACTCTCACTTGGATGAACACGGGAAGCGCCCGCGGCGCGCAAGCGATTGGTGCGTAATAACTGGGGAGTACTGCGACAGGAACTTCAATGGAGACAAGGCGCCCGAAGCGCGAATGAGCTTTAGATGCCTTGAGACTGAGCGAGCACTTGGAGCCAGATAACACAGCGCAGAAATCGACTGCGGCGTCAAAACTACCCCAATCGGCGCAACCGCGCTAGTGGGGGCAGCACATCATCCGCGATGCCGCCGGCCGCCGCTAATGCGGAAGCTGGCTCCAGAGAGCAAGCAACGCGGCTTCGCGCGCCTCGGCCAGGCCGCCAGCGGGGCCTCCGTCCGCGCGCGAAGAGCACCAGCGCCACGTGTCTCGAACCGTATCTTCGAGCGACCGGTGGCACAAGCCAGCTGACCAGCCCCGCTCGCCGCTGATCTGCGCAAACCCTGCGGCCTCCTCTCCCGCCCAAAGCGGCAGGTCCGTCCACGGCTGAACCGCGTGCTGCCGCAGGAACTCGCGGGCGACCCATACTGGGCGGACGCTGGTGCCCAAGGCATGCGCACAACGCGAGATGAAACCCGACAGCGTCAATGGCTGCCGCGGCCCGACGGCGTTGAACGTTCCGCTGATTTCGCACTGCAGCAGATCGATCATCCAGCTCGCCAGATCATGCGCGTCGATGAACTGAACCGGATAGTCGGGCACACCGGGCAACAGCACCGCGCCACCACGCGCGCATCGCCGCACCCAGTACGAGAACCGGTTGGTGGGATCGTGCGGGCCGACGATGAGCCCGGGTCGAACCACGAGCGACCGTTCGGCAAAGACGTCGCAGACAACCCGCTCGCATGCCGCCTTCAGCGCTCCATAGCTGGCCACGACGTCCTCGCTCGTGGGAGCGCTCAACTCAGCGAGCGGCGCATCCTCCGCGACGCCCGCGCGGGAGGGGTCGCGATAGACGCTGATGCTCGAGACGAAAAGGTAGCGCTTCGTCCGGTGCGACAGCGCGTCGACCGACTGCTGCACGACGCGCGGAACGTAGCCGCAGGTGTCGACGACTGCGTCCCAGGTCCGGTCCGCAAGGCTTTTCAGATCGCCGTCCCGATTGCCGTGCAGCTGCTCGACTTCCGGATACAGGTCGGGCGCGCTCAGTCCGCGATTGAAAAGCGTGACCTGGTGACCCGCAGCGAGCGCGGCCGCGACCAAATGTCGCCCCAGAAAGCGCGTGCCCCCAATGATCAAGATTCTCATCGGTCCGACATGCATCCGCTAACGTCGCGATACGGTCCGCCAAGCGTCAGCATGGCGCCGCTCCGCTGTCTCCAACGACATGCCAGACAACTGGCGCGGGCACCCGGCGCGCTGCGCCTGTGCCGCCATCTTGCTCGCTGCGCGACAGGCATCGCAGAGAAGCCCCCTAACGGCGACCTCGTTCGACGCGCCGGCGGGCGGCCGGGCGGACAGCGCGCCTGGCTTCGGTTCACTCGAAGCGCGCGTACTCGGCAACTCGACGTCCGTCGACAGCGGCCCCGGCAAGAGCCATCGCCGCTGCCTGCGACGTCGCTCCCAGTTTGCCACGGCCGCGCGCCCGCGCGGCGAGCACGAATTCGCGCACCGCACGCGCATAGGCCTCGCCGCCGCCGAGCGCCGCGTTCCAGTGCGTCGCACCATCGATCTTCACCAGTCGTCGAAGATCGGGCAGCACGTTCGCCGCGGCCGCGTAGAGCCGGTCACTCATCTCGTGCGGAACCACCCGGTCCGCAGTGCCGTGGATCAGGAGCAGCGGTTCGTCGACCTGCGCAATCTTCTGCATCGAGTCGAATTCCTGCGTCACGATGACGTCCAAGAGTGGAATCCAGTTCCAGCGCGATGCGCGCACGAGATCCGGAATGCTGGTGAATGTCGATTCCACGATCAACCCGCCGATGCCATCCACGTCCGCGGCCAGATCGATCGCCAGTGCCCCGCCCAGGCTGTACCCGTAGACGAAACGCCGTGCCGGATCGGGCTGGCGTCGTATCAGCTCCTCAAATGCCCGGCGAGTGTCTTCGCGCGCCGATTGCTCGCTCGGTAGCAGCGCAGTGGACCGACCGAACCCGCGATAGTCGATCGCCAGCACGTTGAAACCCAGGGATCGAAGCAATTCGACCCGAGCGTAGCTGCCTGACAGGTTGCGCCGCGCGCCATGCAGGAACAATACGGTCGGTGCGCCCGCTTCGGCGGCCGGCACGTACCAGGCATGCAGGTGGCCGCCGCCGGCAAGCGGCAGTTCGAAGGCAGTGCCCCCCGCAGGAGGCTCACGATCACCGTAACGGGCGCTCGACTCGTGCTGGAAGATATTCCGACGCTGCCACTCGTCGATGCTGGCGCAGCCGCTTGCTAGCGCAAGCATCGCGGCAAGGACAACGCAGACTCTGACGGCTTTCGGATGCATCTCGAACTGCACAAGTTGACCGGCGCGCCACCCCAATGCCGCGCACGCGATTCAGCGACAGTCCGCACGCCGACCGACGACGTGCTGACGGGATTCTTCGACCCCGGGACGCATGCAATGGCGGCCCGGCCGCGTCGTTCGAAGTGGGCCGGCGACGCTCACTCCTTGCGCGAGGCCGTATCGCTCACTGCGCGGCAACGTCCATACAATAAAGGAGGACCGTGCCGTGCACCGCGTGCATGCACATGGTACGGTTTGCTCATCAGGGCCTCATCATCGGAAGGAGTGCTGACATGTCGCTACGACTCGCGTTTGCGGCTCTTGCCGCGGCGGCGGCGCCGGTATTGGCGCAGACACCACCGGCCGGCTACCCGGCGGACTATGCACAGACTATCGCCGCTGCGAAGAAGGAGGGCAAGGTTGTCATCTACAGCGCGCTCGATACGAAGGCCGCGCAGCCGCTGATCAGGGACTTCAATGCGCTGTATCCCGACATCAAGGTCGAGTACAACGACATGAACTCCACCGAGATGTACAACCGCTTCATTGCGGAAGTTGCCGCGGGACAGGGTTCGGCCGACGTGATGTGGAGTTCGGCAATGGACCTGCAGATCAAGCTCGTCGACGACGGCCAGGCGATGACGTACAGGTCGCCGGAGGCCTCCAAGCTTCCTTCGTGGGCGGTCTACAAGGACCAGGCCTACGGCACAACCTACGAGCCCGCGGTGTTCATCTACAACAAGCGCCTGGTGGCGGGCGATGAAGTGCCGCAGGATCACGCGGCGTTCGCCAGGCTGATCAACACCAAGACCGACAAGTTCAAGGGCAAGGTCACCACTTACGACATCGAGAAGAGCGGCGTCGGCTTCATGTTCGTCGTTCAGGACACCAAGTATTTCCCCGGCATGAAGGACCTGGAGAGGGGCTTCGGAGCAAGCAGCTACCGCGTCTATTCCAGCACCGGGAACATGCTGGAGAAGGTTTCGTCCGGCGAGCATCTGCTCGGCTACAACGTGCTGGGGTCGTACGCGCTGGTGCGGGCGAAGAAGGATCAGAACCTGGGCGTCGTGCTACCGAAGGACTACACGCTCGTTCTGTCGCGCGTGATGTTCATCGGCAAGCACGCGCGCAACCCGGATGCGGCCAAGCTCTGGCTCGACTACATCCTGTCGGCCCGCGGCCAGAAGATGATCGGCAGCGACGTGGAGCTGTTTTCGGTGCGCAATGATGTCGACGCCGAATACACCGCCGCCAAGCTGAACAAGGAACTCGGCTCCAACGTCAAGCCGATTCCGCTCAGCGCCGAGATCGTCAGCTACCTGGATCCGAAGAAACGCCTCGAGTTCCTGAACGCGTGGAAAGCGGCGCTCGCCGCCGGCGCGAAGTAGCCAACTGAGGCGGCGGCGCGACGAGGTCGCCGCCGCGAGCGGCGATGGCGGCGACCGCAGGTCCGTCGGAATCCCTTGCCGCGCCTGGCGCCGCGGCCGCCGTGCTGGCGCGCGTCCCGCGCGCGCTTACCATCCTGCTCGTGGCGGCGGCGGTTCTCGCGCCGCTGTCGCTGATTGCCTACCAGAGCCTGCTGTCGGCCCCTTTCTTCGATGCGGCGAAGAAGGTCAGCCTCGCCGCATATGAGTTCATCTTCGCCGACCCGGATTTCTGGTCAGCATTCCGCAACTCCCTCCTGATCGCCGCCGGCATGACGCTGATCGCGGTGCCGCTTGGCGCCGTGTTCGCCTTCGTGATGGAGCGCACCGATCTGCCGGGCAAGCGCTGGATCGAGCCGTTGCTGCTGGTGCCGAGCTTCGTGTCGCCGATGGTGCTGTCGTTCGGCTACATCGTCGCCGCCGGGCCGGTCGGCTTCTACTCGGTCTGGGCCACCGACGTCTTCGGCGCGGCGCCGTGGGGTCTGTATTCGCTGACCGCGATGGCGGTGATCGCCGGGCTCACGCACGTGCCGAATGTCTACGTATACGCGTCGGCGGCGCTGAAGACGCTCGGCTCGGACGTGGAGGAAGCCGCGCGCGTGGCGGGCGCGTCGCCCGTGCGGGTCGCTCTGTCTGTCAGCCTGCCGCTGATAACGCCGGCACTGCTGTTCTCCGCGGTGCTGGTCTTCTTCCTCGGGCTCGAACTCTTCGGTCTGCCGCTGGTGCTCGGCGACCCGGAGGGCCACCTCGTGCTGTCGACCTATCTGTACAAATTGACCAACAAGCTCGGCACGCCGTCGTATCACCTGATGGCCGCGGTGGCGGTCTGCATCGTTGCGATGACGGTGCCGCTCGTGCTGCTGCAGCGTCGGCTGCTGCAGAACGTACGCCGCTACGCCACCGTCAGGGGAAAGGCCGGCCGGATCCGCGACCTGCCGCTCGGCAACTGGAAATGGCTTGCGGTTGCGCTGATCGGAATCTGGATCTTTGTCAGCGTCGTCGTGCCGATCAGCGGCATTGCGCTGCGAGCGTTCGTGACCAACTGGGGTTTCGGCGTGCGGCTGGCCGAGGCTTTCACCCTCGACGGCTTCCGCTCCGTGTTCGACGAGCCGACGCACGTGCGGGCAATCTGGAACACGATCCTGATCGGCGTCGTCGGCGGCGCTCTCACGGTGGCCTGCTACACGGCGATCGGATTTGCCACGCACCGCAGGGCCGACGGCTGGTCGCGTGTGATCGACTACCTGGTGCTGGCGCCGCGCGCGGTGCCGGGACTGCTGATCGGGCTCGCGTTTCTCTGGGTATTCCTCTTCTTTCCGCCCCTGACACCGCTGCGGCAGACGATCTTCAGCATGTGGCTCGCCTACAGCGTGGTCTGGCTCGCCTATGGAATGCGGCTGATCTCCGCGTCGTTGCTGCAGGTCAGCACCGAACTCGAAGAAGCCGCGCGGACCGCCGGGGCGGGGCGCGGCCGCGTCTCGCGCGAGATCACGCTGCCGTTGATCCGCCATGGATTGCTCGGTTCCTGGCTGCTCGTGTTCATGATCTTCGAACGCGAGTATTCGACCGGCGTCTACCTGCTGGCGCCCGGCACCGAAGTGATCGGCGCGCAGCTCGTTTCGCTGTGGCAGGGCGGCGCAATCGACATCGTCGCCGCGCTGTCGCTGATCAACATCATCCTCGTCTTCATCGGCCTGGCGCTGGCGCTGCGGTTCGGCGTCAAGCTGCGCGACTAGGAAGGGAACATGACCGAACTCGTGGTCGACGACCTGCATCTTCGCTACGGCGACAACCCGATCCTCAAGGGCGTGGCGATGACTCTCGCACGCGGCGAGGTGGTGTCGCTGCTCGGACCGTCGGGCAGCGGCAAAACGACGCTGCTGCGCGCAGTGGCCGGGCTCGAGGTCCCGCATCAGGGCACGATCCGGATCGGCGACAAGCCCGTGTTCGACGGCGCGCGCGGCATCGACGTGCCGGCCGAGCGGCGCAACCTCGGGCTCGTATTCCAGTCGTACGCACTTTGGCCGCACAAGACCGTGTTCGACAACGTCGCGTACGGGCTGAGACTGCGCGGCGTTGCCGCCGGTGAGGCCGCACAGCGCGTACGCGCGGCACTCGATCAGCTTTCGCTCGGCCAGCTCTCCGAACGCTTTCCGCATCAGCTGTCCGGGGGACAGCAGCAGCGCGTCGCGCTGGCGCGTGCGCTCGTGTACAACCCGCCGGTCATCCTGCTCGACGAGCCGCTGTCGAACCTCGATGCAAAGCTGCGCGAGGAGGCGCGCGCCTGGCTGCGCGAGCTGATCGTGCGGCTGCAGCTGTCGGCGCTCGTCGTCACGCACGACCAGGGCGAGGCGCTCGCGATGTCGGACCGCATCCTGCTGCTCAATGCCGGACGCATCGAGCAGCAGGGCACGCCGGAGCAGATGTACAGCGCGCCGGAGACCCTGTTCGCGGCCGACTTCATGGGCAGCAACAACCGCCTGCCGGGGCGCGTCGCCGAGGTGCGCGACGGTGCGGCTCTGCTCGAGGGCGAAGGCTGGCGCCTGTGGGGTACGGCGAAGGTGGGTGCGGCAGCGGGGCGCGACGGCGTCGGCATGATTCGCCTCGAGCGCATGCGGATCGCCGAGGCCGCCGGCGACAACCGGCTCGCGGCGGAACTTGCCACGTCGATGTATCTCGGCGACCGCTGGGAACACCTGTTCGCGATCGGTGCCGCCCGCCTGCGCGCCTACGGCGACCGGCCGCTCGCCACGGGTCGACACTGGCTGGAACTGCCGCGCGAGTCGCTCTGGGTCTTCTGATCCGGCGCAGTCGCCGAGATCGCTCAATCCGCGCGCAGCGCGTCGACGATCCTCATCCGGCTCGCCTTGGCCGCGGGCAGAAATCCGCCGATCAGGCCCATTGCGAGCGCGAACACAGCGCTCGCCACGACAATCGACGGCGTCAACGCGAAGGAGAACGCGAGCTCGGAGAACGAGGTGAAGTTCGTGGTCGAGATCGTGAACGCCTGCAGAAACGTGGCGCCGAACAGCCCCGCCAGACCGCCGACCAGCGCCAGCAGCAGCGACTCGAGCAGGAAGGCCGCGAGGATGGAGCGGCGCCGGAAGCCGAGCGCGCGCAGCGTCCCGATCTCGCCGGTGCGCGTGGCGACCGACGCATACATCGTGATCGCCGCGCCGATGATCGCGCCGAGCGAAAAGATCACCGACAGGGTGATGCCCAGGTAGCGGATGAATCCCGACAGCGCGCGCGACTGGTCCTCGTAGAACTGGCGCTCGCGCTTGACTTCGACGGTCAGGCGCGGCTCCGCGGCCAGCGTCTGCTGCAGTGGGCCGTACGCATCGGGTGCCGACAGCTGCGCGATCACCGACGAGTAACCCAGTCGCCGGAATGCCTGCCCAAGCTGCTCGGCGTCGCCCCAGATCTCGGAGTCGAACGCGGTGCGTCCGGCGTCGAAGCGGCCGACGACGGTCCATTGCCTTTGTGCGAACGCGAGCGACTGCCCGACCTCGACGCCGGCGAACTGGCGCGCCACGCTCGATCCGACCACGATCTCGCTCGCTCCCGGCCGGAACATGCGGCCCTGCACGATCTTAAGCTGCGGACGCAGCGCGAGGCCCATCGGCGGAACGCCGCGGATCGGCACATTGCTGCGCTTGCCGGTATCGACTTTGGTGAGCGAATTGAGGACCACGACCTCCTTGGACACGCGCGGCCTGCCCGAAGCGTCGCGCGCGATCTGCGGCAGGGTCTCGATCAGCGCCGCCTGCTCGCGGGCCACGCCGCTCTGGATCTCGGTTTCCGCACCCTTGCGGATGAAGAGCACGTTGTCGTCCGCACCGGTGGCGACCAGCGTTGCCTTCAGGCCCGCGTCGAGCATCAGCACGGCGGCGAACACGAACACGACCAGCGCCATGCCGCCTGCGGTCAAAAGCGTCGTCAGGCGCCGCACCCACAGGTTGCGCGCGATATACGAAAGCGGGATGCGCATTCAGCCCACGTGTCTGAGTCCGTCGACGATCTTCACCCGCGCGCTGCGCAGCATCGGCACCACCGCGGCCAGCGCGCCGACCGCGACCGCAGCGGCGCCCTGCATCGCAAGCGTCGCCGGCGCGACCTCGAAGCGCGCGAACACGCTCTTGCCGATTGCGCTCCAGAACGCGTGCGCAATGCCGGGCGTTGCCGCGGCTGCGATCGCGCCGCCGATCGCGGCGAGCGCAACGCTTTCGGCGAAGATCAGGCGGGCGACGAATCCCGGGCCGAAGCCGAGGGCCTTCAGCGTTGCGTATTCGGACAGGCGCTCGCGCGCCGTCATGGCCATCGTGTTGGCGGTCACGGCGAGGATGATCAGGATCACGACGAAGCTGACTCCCGAGATCACCTCGATGATCGTCTCGACCATGGCGACGAACGACAGCTGAAACGCCTTCTCCGTCTCGGTCAGCGTGGCGGCCAGGGAATTGGCGAATTCCGCATCGATCGCGCGCGCGACGTCGGCCACCCTGCCCGGATCATCCACGTCGACGACGAACACGCCGGCGTTGTTGGCCGCGCGCGGGAAACGCTGCTTCAGGTATTCGTTCAGGTAGTCGTAATGGAAGTAGAACTGGCGCGTGATGACCGTGTCGTCGCGGCCGTCGAAGATCGCGCGTACGGTGAACTCCCAGTTGCCGGGATAGATCGTGCCGCGGATCGGCACGCGATCCCCGACCTTGAAGCCGTACAGGTCGGCGAGCTGGCGCCCGACGGCGGCCCCCTGGCGGTCGCGCAGGAAGTCCTGCCACTCCGCCGGACGGAAGCGGAACTCGGGATACATCGCAAAGAAGTTCGGCACATCGGTGGCGAACTGCGCGAAGAAGTTCTTTTCGTCGCGCCACACGCCGCCGAACCAGTTCGACACCGCCACGCCGCGAACGCCATCGATCGCGAGAATCTTCTCGCGGTAGTACATCGGCAACGGGAAGACGAGCGAGATGCTGTTGCGCGTGACGAGCCTCGTCGCCGACGCCGCCTCCGACCCCGCGTACCACGCGCGGACCACCGTCTGCAGCAATCCGAATGCGGTCAGTGCGATCACGAGTCCGACCACCGTCAGCGCGCTGCGCAGCCGGGCGCGAAAGGCATTGCGGAGAACGAGCCTGAGGAAGAACACCGCTCAATGCGCAAACGGACTCGTGTCCGTCAGCTGCCCCTTGTCAAGATAGATCAGGTGGTGTGCCGCTTCCGCCGCGCGCGGGTCGTGCGTCACCATCACGATCGTCTTCTTCAGCTCGACGTTCAGGCGATCGAGCAGCTTCAGGATCTCGGCCGCCGACGCGCGATCCAGGTCGCCGGTCGGCTCATCCGCGATCAGCAGCAGCGGATCGGTGACCACCGCGCGCGCGATCGCTACGCGCTGCTGCTGCCCGCCCGACAGCTCGTTGGGCCGGTGATCCATACGGTCCGCCAGTCCGACCAGCGCGAGCACGATTTCCGCGCGTTCCCGCCGCTCGCGCCGCGTCAGTCCCGTCAGCAGCAGCGGCAGTTCGACGTTTTCGAACGCGGTCAGCACGGGCATCAGGTTGTAGAACTGGAAGATGAATCCCACCGAGCGCGCCCGCCACGCGGCCAGATCGCCCTCGGACAGCCCCACGATGTCCTCGCCGCCGATCACGAGCCGTCCGGCATCCGGCTTGTCGATGCCGGCGATCAGATTCAGCAGCGTGCTCTTGCCGGATCCCGAAGGCCCCATCAGCGCGACGAAATCGCCGCCGCCGATCTCCAGGTTGATATCGGTCAGCACCTGCACCACCTGATCGCCGCGCACGTAGCTCTTGCTGACGCGCTCGACCGCGATCAGCGCCGCGCGGCCGCTGCCGGTGGTTCTGACCGCCACCATTGCTACCTCCTGGCGGCGACCCGCTGTCCGTCCTGCAGCTTGTCGGGCGGACCGATCACGACGCGCGTGCCCGGGGCGAGGCCGTCCACGCGCAGCAGGTCGCCGACTTTCGCTCCGACCACGACCGCCGTCAGCGCCACAACGCCCTGGTCCGTGTCCTTGGCCTGGGAAGCGTCAGCCGCATTGCCCTTGACGACGAACACCGCGTCTTTTCCACCCCGCTTCACGACCGCCTCGGGACGCAGCGCCGCCACCGCAGCGCGCTCGGCCGGTGCGGGCCGGCGCGACAGGAACGCGATCTTCGCGCTCATGTCCGGCAGTATGCGCGGATCGGTCTCGTCGAAGCGCACCTTGACCAGCAGCGTCGCCTTGCTGCGATCCACCGTGGGCACGATGCGGGACACCGAGCCGAGCAGGCGCAGGTCCGGGAACGCATCGAGCTGGATTTCGGCCGGCTGGCCGGGCCTGATCTGCGCGATGCTCGACTCCGACACGTCGGCCTCGACCTCGAGCGTGCTCATGTCCGCCATCGTCACCACGGCACCGGTCGTGCCCGATGCGGACGAAAAAGGCGTGACGATGTCACCGACGTTCGCGCTCTTGGTCAGCACGATGCCGCTGAATGGCGCGCGGATCAGCGTCTGGTCGAGGGCCACGCTAGCGGCGCGCAGGTTCGCCTCGGCAACCGCAATCTGCGCGCGCAGGGCCTCGATCGCCGCATGCGCCTTGTTGTAGCGGGCCTGCGCCTGATCGACCGATGCCTCGGACACGAAGTCCTTCTGCGCCAGGTCCTGCGCCCGCTTCAGCGCCATTTCTGCATCCGTGAGCTCCGCCTGCCCCTGCACCAGGTTGGCCTGCGCCGCCTTCACCCCGGCCGCCGCCTGCTCGCGCTGAGCCGCCACATCACGGTTTTCCAGCCGGGCGATCATTTCCCCTTCCTGCACGCGCTGGCCCTCCTGCACGCCCAACCACTCGAGTCGGCCGGTCGCCTTGCTCGAGACCGATGCTCGCCGCGCGGCGGTCACCCGGCCGGTCGCATTCAGCACGGCCAGGCTCTGCGACGGATAGGCGGCGACGACCGCCCCGATCTCGACCGACGCGGGGCGGCCGCCCTGCGCGATGAATGCCGCGGCGGCGCCGACCGCAAGCAACGCGAGCAGCCAGGCCCACCACCGCTTCCACCAGGGTCGGCGCCGGCGGATCGGCGCGGCGCCGCGGTCGATCGAGAGTCGCGACAATTCAGAGGAGTCGTTCGAGGCGGTCATGTCCGGCGCAGAGCGTTCAAGCCCGGCATCCTACCGAAGCGATCCGGCACCAACGGCGCAGATCGCACGCCCGATCCGGCATCTCGCGCCGCGCGTGCATGCGCGCCAGTGCCGCCGCCGGCTACTTGCCGATGCAGAAGCGGCTGAAGATGCGCCCAAGCAGTTCGTCGGCAGTCGTTGCGCCGGTGATCTCGGCCAGATGATTTCCGGCCAGCCGCAGCTCCTCGGCGAACAGTTCGAGCTGGGCGTTGCCGTAGCCGTGCTCGATATCGGCGCGCCTGGCAGCGAGCGCGAGGTGCTCCGCGGCCATCGCAAGCGCATGCAGGTGCCGCTCGCGCGCGAGGAACACCGAGGCGCCCGTCGTTTCGCTTTCCCACCCCGCCACGCGCCGCAGTTCGGCCCGCAGGCCGTCGATGCCGGCGCCGGTCAGCGCCGAAAGGTAGACGCGATCGCCTTCGATGCGGGCGCGCTCGCCTGCCAGGTCGATCTTGTTGATCACCGTCAGCAGCGGCACGCTCGGGCCGATGCGTTCCTGCACGCGCATCAGCACATCGGCATCGCTGGCCGGCCGCGCCGCATCTACGAGGTGCAGCACCGCGTCCGCGCGCTCGACTTCGGCCAGCGTGCGATCGATGCCGATCCGCTCGACTTCGTCCTGCGTGTCGCGCACGCCGGCGGTATCGATCACGTGCAGCGGAATTCCGCTCACGTCGATCGTCTGCCGGATGCGGTCCCGCGTCGTGCCCGGCACGGCGGTCACGATCGCCACTTCCTCCCCGGCGAGCGCGTTCAGCAGGCTCGACTTGCCGACGTTCGGCGCGCCGACCAGAACGACGTTCAGGCCTTCCCGCAGCACCGCGCCCTGGCGCGACCTGCGCAGCAGCACGTCGAGCTGCGCGCGCAGCGTCGCCAGGCGAGAGCGTGCGCTCGAGTTCTCGAGAAAATCGATTTCCTCCTCGGGGAAATCGAGCGTGGCTTCGACCAACGTGCGCAACTCGACCAGCGCCTCGGTCAATGCCCGCACGGCGTGCGAAAACTCGCCGGCCAGCGACCGGCTCGCCGACCGCGCCGCCGCTGCGGTCGACGCATCGATCAGGTCGGCCACTGCTTCGGCCTGCGCCAGGTCGAGCCGGTCGTTCAGAAACGCGCGCCGCGTGAATTCGCCGGGCTCGGCCACGCGCACGCCGATGTTCCGCCCCGCTTCGAGACAACGCGCAAGCAGCACTCGCATCACGACCGGACCGCCGTGGCCGTGCAGCTCGAGCACCGTCTCGCCGGTGTACGAGTGCGGCGCCGGAAACAGCAACACGATGCCCTCGTCGATCGCCTCGCCCTGCGCATCGAGGAAGCGCGCCACCGTCGCATGGCGCGGCGCGAGGCGAGCCGCGCGCGCGGCGCCGAGCACACTCTCGAGGAGCGGCGCGAGATCCGCGCCGGATACGCGCACGATGCCGATGCCACCGCGCCCGGGAGGCGTGGCGATCGCGACGATGGGATCGCGGTCAGAGTTCACCGGTACAACCTAGCACAGCGCGGCCCGTACACTTCCGCGCATGCCGGGAAACGACCCTCTGGAGAAGATCGCGCGGCCGCTGGCCGGGGTACTGATCGCGGTCGTGATCTCGACCGTGATCGCGGCCATGATCGGCGGCGCGATGCCGCTCGACTATTCCGGCCGTGCCTGGGTCTATACCGGCACGGTCTGCTATGTGATCGCGGGCGCGGTGGTGGTGTTCAGGCTGGTTGCCGGCGCCGAGTCGCAACCGCTGACACCGCTGCGCGTCCTGAAGTGGACGATTTCGCTCTGGATCTGGCCGGCGTTTCTGATCCGCCCAAGGCGGTAGCGGCCGCTCAGCCGACCCTCTTGGCCGCAGCGATCTGCCGGGTCACGTACCACTGCTGAAGGATCGACAGCACGTTGTTCACCACCCAGTACAGCACCAAGCCGGCCGGGAACATGAAGAACATCGCGCCGAAGATGAATGGCATCACCGCCATGACCTTCGCCTGAACCGGATCGGGCGGGGTCGGATTCAGCTTGTACTGGATCCACATGGACGCCATCATCACCAGCGGCAGGATGAACCACGGGTCCGGCGTCGCCAGGTCCTTGACCCACAGGATCCACGGCGAATTGCGCATCTCCACGCTCGCCAGCAGCACCCAGTACAGCGCGATGAACACCGGGATCTGAACCAGGATCGGCAGGCAGCCGCCGAGCGGATTGATCTTCTCCGTCTTGTACATCTCCATCATCGCGGTGTTCAGCTTCTGCTTGTCGTCGGCGTACTGCTCGCGCAGCTTCATCAGCCGCGGCGTGACCTCCTTCATCTTCGCCATCGACTTGTAGCTGGCCGCCGACAGCGGATAGAACGCGGCCTTGACGACTACGGTGAGCATGATGATTGCCCAGCCCCAGTTGCCCAGCAGGCGATGGAAGAATTCGAGCAGCCAGTAAAGCGGCTTGGCGATGAACGTGAGCCAGCCGTAGTCGACCACGAGGTCGAGCCCGGGGGCGATCTCCTTCAGCGCGTTCTGGTCCTCCGGCCCGACATACAGGGTGGACGGCGAGGTGGCGCTCGCGCCCGGCGCGATCGATGCGAGCGGCAGGATCGACCCGACTGAAAACAGGTTCTTGTCGACCTCCCGCGCATACAGCTCGCGCGGCGCGCCCTCCGGCGGCACCCACGCGGTCACGAAGTAGTGCTGGATCATCGCCACCCAGCCGTCCTTCGCGCTGCGCGGAAAGTTCAGCTTGTTCTTTTCGATGTCGGAGAACTCGATCTTGTGAAACTTCTCTGCGTCCGTATACACGGCCGGCCCGGTAAACGTGTGATACATGCCGGACTCGCCCTCGGGCTTGTTGCCGTCGCGCAGGATCTGCAGGTACAAGGAAGGCGCCACCGCCGCGCCGCTGTCGTTGATGACCTCGTGTTTCACCTCGATGTCGTAGCGGCCGCGCTTGAACGTGTAGCTCTTGATCAATTTGAGCCCGCCGGACTCGGCGACGAATTTCACGGTAAGAGAGTCTTGCCCGGCTTCCAGCGTCCGCGGCCCGTCGATCGGAGTGAACAGGGTGCGGTGATTCGGGTAGCTCGCCCCTTGGGCGCCGATCAGTCCCGTCTGAACCGTGTACACGCGCTGGTTGCTGACGTCGAGCAGAACGACATTCGCCTCCCGATCCTGTTTCTTGCCCGTGATCAGCGACATGAGGCCCGCCGCGGTCCAGTCCGGGGCGACCTTCTGCTTGCGCAACTCGAGGTGAACCAGCACGGCACCATTTGGATCGATGTCCGCTCGCACCATGTCGGTTTCGATCCGCACGCGCTGCGCGGCGGCAGCCACCGGGGCCGCGGCCGGAGGCGTCGCCACACTCTCCCCTCCCGGCTGCGCCGGGGTCGACGGCGGGATCGATGAGTCCTTGGCCGCCGGAGTCGCGGGGCTCTCCGCCGGTGCTTGCGCGGCGCCCTTGGCGGGGGTCGTCTGCGGCGGCGGACCGCCGAACATGGACGGGCGGCCATGCTCCCGCTGCCAGTTGTCGTACAGGAATAGCAGCGACATCCCGAAGATGATCCACAGGATCGTGCGCTGGACGTTCATGCCATCTTTCATCGCTGACTCTTCTCAGGTCTTGGTCGAAACGCGCGCCGCCTCCCGCGGGTCGCGTGCATGCGGATGCCCGGTGTCGCACCAGCAGCGCCAGCGGAACTGTTCCGGCACCGGGTCGACACCGCCTCCGCCGCGTGGGTGGCAGCGCGCCAGCCGGGCGATCGTCATCCAGCTTCCGCGCAGCGCGCCATGGCGCTCGATGGACTCGCGCGCATATTCCGAGCATGTCGGCCAGAACCGGCAGCTGCCGCCGATCCACGGCGAAAGCAGGAACTGATAGGCGCGGATGGCCGCGATCAGAAGTGTCTTCATCCCTGTGCCAACAGGCCCAGCTGTTCAGCCAGCTGCAGCAGGAGCCGGTCCGCCTCTGCGCGCAACCCGCGGCGAAACGCCACGAGCGGCATAAGTTCCGCACTCGGGAACTCGGCCTTCATCCGCACAACCACATCGACGCGGCGACCGGCGGCGGCCCGCTCGAGTCGCGGCAGCAGCACTCGAGCCGCCTCCCGCACCATGCGCTTGACCATGTTGCGCTGTACCGACTTCCGAGCCTTGCGTTTGCCCACCGTCACCCCGATCCGTACCGGCGCCGCGCCGCCATCGCCACTCTTTTCGCCGATGCGGGCCGACAGGTTCAGCCAGCGCGCAGAAGCGCGAAACGACGGCGCCCGGCAGGCTTCAAAGTCGCGCGCCGCGCGCAGGCGCGCGGCGCGCGGGAAACCTTGCGCGAGCGCGACCGACGTCCGACGCTCCAGTTCAGGGTGCGAGCCGCTTGCGACCGCGCGCGCGGCGCGCGCGGATCACGGCGCGACCTCCGCGGGACTTCATGCGGACGAGAAATCCGTGTGTCCGCTTTCTTTTGACGACCGATGGCTGGAAGGTTCGCTTGGTTGCCATGAACTAGATTCCTCGTTGGCGCCGCGTGGCTGAGCGGCACTGATGATGATCCATGATCGGGTCGCTGAAAGAGTGCGCGCCCGCGTACCGGTTCAGCATGTCCCGTGTCGGCCGAGCGCAGCCAAATCAGGTCTCGCGGCGCGACAAAAGCCCGTAATTAGACGCGAGATCGCGCGCCAGCGTCAAACCGGGACGGAAGTGATCCATCCACAGGCCGCTGTGGACAGACAGTCAGGTTATCCACCAGTCCGGCCAACTTATCCACAGGCTTTTAACGCGCTGCTTTTTCTTGCTTGCCGCGCACTGCCACCGGCGTTGATTGTCAGTGCTTGCTTTCGTCTCTTGGCTTGTCGGTCGGTCCTTTCTCAGCGCCAGCTGAGCGGGCACACGCGCGCAATGCGGTGGATGGACGCCCGCGGCGGGGTTAAAATCCGCGCTCGCTGCGAACCGCCGAACCGGTATCTGCCCCATTATCAGGCAGTTGCGATCCGGGCGCCGCACGAGGGGCAGCCGGCGTTGCTTGGCGCCGGAAGAAAACACACAGAACGAAACGTCTTCTGAGACAACAGCCCCGGCGGCCCCTCCGCTGCCGGGAAGCGCACAAGGCGAAGAAAGAGGTCGATGGTCGCTATCTGGCAAGACTGCTCGCGCCTGCTCGAGCGTGAGTTAACCCCCCAGCAGTATTCCGCCTGGATCAAGCCGCTGAAGGCAATCGACTACGACGCGGCCACAGGACGGTTGCGGATCGGCGCACCGAACCGGCTAAAGCTCGATGCGATCCGGGCCCAGTTTGCTGCGCGCATCCAGGCGGTGGCGGCCAACGTCATGCAGCGTCCAGTCGACATCGTGTTCGAGGTCGAGACCGTCGCAGACGGGGCGCGTGCGAACGGCGCGGAGCAGGCTATGTCGCCCGCCGATACGGCTGCAGAAAGCCGGCCGTCGATCTCGTCCGACCAGTTCGAGCGGGCGCGGCTGCAACCGCAGCTGACCTTCGAGACGTTCGTTACCGGCAAGGCCAACCAACTGGCGCGCGCCGCGGCGATGCAGGTGGCCGAAAATCCGGGCGGGTCGTACAACCCGCTGTTCCTGTACGGCGGCGTCGGACTGGGAAAGACGCATCTCGTGCACGCGGTCGGCAACGCGCTGCTTGCTCGCAAACCTTCGGCACGCGTTCGCTACATCCACGCCGAGCAGTACGTGAGCGACGTCGTGCGCGCCTACCAGCGCAAAGCGTTCGACGAATTCAAGCGCTACTACCACTCTCTCGACCTGCTGCTGATCGACGACATCCAGTTCATCGCCGGCAAGAGCCGCACGCAGGAGGAGTTCTTCTATGCGTTCGAGGCGCTGGTGGCCGGCCGCAAGCAGATCATCATCACGTCGGACACCTATCCCAAGGAGCTGAAGGAATTCGAGGACCGGCTCGTCTCGCGCTTTGCTTCCGGCCTGACCGTGGCGATCGAGCCGCCGGAACTTGAGATGCGGGTGGCGATCCTGTTGAAGAAGGCGGAGAACGAAGGCCAGCCGATCCAGGAGGACGTGGCGTTCTTCATTGCCAAGAACCTGCGCAGCAACGTGCGCGAACTGGAGGGCGCGCTGCGCAAGGTGCTCGCGTTCTCCAGTTTCCATGATCGCCCGATCACGGTCGAACTGGCGCGCGAGGCGCTGAAGGATCTGCTCGGCGCTTCGACCGGCCAGGTCACGGTTGAACTGATCCAGAAATCGGTTGCCGAGTACTACAAGATCAAGGTCGCCGACATGTACAGCAAGCGGCGGCCGTCATCGATCGCGCTGCCGCGTCAGATCGCGATGTATCTGGCGAAGGAAATGACGCAGAAGAGCCTGCCGGAAATCGGCGAGCTGTTCGGCGGCCGTGACCACACCACGGTGCTGCACGCGGTGCGCAAGATTGCGCTGGTGCGGACATCGGACGCTGAGTTGAACCACGCCTTGCATGTGCTCGAACAGGCCTTGAAGGGCTGATGGCTGCCTGTGGAAAGCCCGTGGATTGCCTGTGCACGGCGACGGAGAACTTTCATTCCCGCGCGCCTGCAGACCGACTTGTCCGGATCGGTCCACAATCTCCTCGATGCAGCGTTGCAGGGTTGGCCACAGCTTTTCAGCTCGTTCAAGTTCCTGTTGCAGAAGGACTTCTCCCGGTTATTCCCGTTGATGTCGTCGACTTATTAACCAGTACTACGAAGAGGAAGTACAAATGCAACTTGTAAAAGCCGCACGCGATGCGTTGCTCAGACCATTGCAGGTCGTCAGTGGCATCGTCGAGCGGCGGCAGACGTTGCCGATCCTCGCCAACGTGCTGGTGCGCAAGGAAGGCGACCGGGTGACGTTCACGGCCACCGATCTGGAGATCCAGATCCAGACGGCTGCCGAGATCGGTTCGGGCAAGGAAGACGCGTCGGCGACGGTGTCCGCGCGCAAGCTCGTCGACATCCTGCGCGCGCTGCCGGAAGCGGACGTGCAGCTGTCGCTGGCGACCAAGAAACTCACCGTTCAGTCGGGGCGCAGCCGCTTCAACCTGCAGACGCTTCCGGCGGAGGAATTCCCGACGGTTGCTCAGGCAGATTTCAGCGCCGACTTCAGCTTGCCGGCGGCAACGCTGAAGTACCTGCTGTCGATGGTGCACTTCGCGATGGCGGCACAGGACATCCGCTACTACCTGAATGGCATGCTGCTGGTGGTCGACGGCAATCTCGTGCGGGCGGTGGCAACCGACGGCCATCGGCTCGCGCTGTGCGACGTGCAGAAGGACGGCGACGCGACGCGCAAGATCGAGGCGATCATCCCGCGCAAGACGATTCTCGAACTCGCCCGTCTGCTGCCCGACACCGAGGAGCAGGTGCGGGTGCAGATGGCGGCGAACCAGGTCAAGTTTGGGTTCGGTTCGATCGAGCTGATCTCCAAGCTGGTGGAAGGGAAGTTTCCCGACTACCTGAAGGTGATCCCGGCCGGCAACAACCGCACCTTCCAGGTGCGCCGCGACGAGTTGATGGCAGCGCTGCAGCGCGCGGCGATTCTGACCACGGACAAGTTCAAGGGCGTCCGCTGCGTGCTCGCCAGCGGCAGCCTGAAGATCACATCGACCAATGCCGACCAGGAAGATGCGCAGGAGGAACTCGAGATCGCCTTTGCCGGCGACGGACTCGACATTGGCTTCAACGTCAACTATCTGCTGGACGTGCTGGCGAACCTGAAGAGCGACGAAGTGAAATTCGCGCTCGGCGACGCCCTCGGCAGCGCGCTGATCACGATGCCGGACTCAGAGCGGTTCAAGTACGTCGTGATGCCGATGCGAATCTGAAGCAAGGACCATTGATGTCTGCTGTTCCGAACCAACCACCGATCAGCCTCGTGCCGCCCGGCGAGGAGTGCGCGCCGTCGCCCGGCAGCGACGCCGCCAACGAATACGGCGCCGCCAGCATCCAGATCCTCGAGGGCCTGGAAGCCGTACGCAAGCGGCCCGGCATGTACATCGGCGATACGCAGGATGGCACCGGGCTGCACCACATGGTGTTCGAGGTTGTCGACAACTCGATCGACGAAGCGCTCGCCGGCTACTGCGACGACATCGTCGTCACCATTCACACCGACAACTCGATCTCGGTGATCGACAACGGGCGCGGCATTCCGACCGGCGTGAAGCTCGACGACAAGCACGACCCGAAGCGCTCCGCCGCCGAGATCGCGCTGACAGAACTGCACGCGGGGGGAAAGTTCAACCAGAACAGCTACAAGGTCTCGGGTGGCCTGCACGGCGTGGGCGTGTCGTGCGTCAACGCCCTGTCGAAGTGGCTGCGACTGACCGTGCGGCGCGACGGCCAGGTGCATTTCCTCGAGTTCCGCCGGGGCGCCGCGCAGAACCGCCGCGTCGAGACGCTGGACGGCGTGGCCGTGTCGCCGATGCACGTGCAGGGCAGCACCGACAAGCGCGGGACCGAGGTGCACTTCCTGCCCGACGAGGAGATCTTCGGCAAGGTCGACTTCCACTACGAGGTGCTGTCGAAGCGGTTGCGCGAGCTGTCCTTCCTCAACAACGGCGTGCGCATCCGCCTCGTCGACCAGAGGAGCGGCAAGGAGGAGGACTTCGCGTTCTCCGGCGGCGTGAAGGGATTCGTCGAGTACATCAACAAGGCGAAGACGGTTCTGCACAACACGATCTTCTACGCTGCCGGGGAAGCGGCCGGCATCGGCGTCGAGGTCGCGATGCAGTGGAACGACGGCTACAGCGAGAACCTGCTCGCGTTCACCAACAACATCCCGCAGAAGGATGGCGGCACGCATATCACCGGCCTGCGCGCAGCGATGACGCGCGTGCTGAACAAGTACATCGCCGAACACGAATTCGACAAGAAGGCTCGGGTCGAGACCAGCGGCGACGACATGCGCGAAGGCCTGACCTGCGTGCTGTCGGTCAAGGTGCCCGAGCCGAAGTTCAGCTCGCAGACCAAGGACAAGCTGGTGTCGAGCGAAGTGCGGCCGGCGGTGGAGGAGGTCGTTGCGCGCGCGCTCGAAAGCTACCTGCTGGAGAAGCCGGCCGACGCGAAGATCATCTGCGGCAAGATCGTCGAGGCGGCGCGCGCGCGCGAGGCGGCACGGCGGGCGCGCGAGATGACCCGGCGCAAGGGGCTGCTCGACGGCGCCGGCCTGCCCGGGAAGCTCGCCGACTGCCAGGAGCGCGACCCGGCCAAGTGCGAGCTATACATCGTCGAGGGCGATTCGGCGGGAGGCAGCGCCAAGCAGGGGCGCGACCGCAAGTTCCAGGCGGTGCTGCCGTTGCGCGGCAAGGTGCTGAACGTCGAGAAGGCGCGCTTCGACAAGCTGATTTCGTCGGAGCAGATCGCGACCCTGATCACCGCGCTCGGCACCGGAATCGGGCCGGAATTCAATCCCGACAAACTGCGCTATCACCGCATCATCGTGATGACCGACGCCGACGTGGATGGCGCGCACATCCGCACGCTGCTGCTGACTCTGTTCTACCGCCAGATGTCGCAGCTGGTCGAGCGCGGTCACATCTACATCGCGCAGCCGCCGCTGTACAAGGTCAAGCACGGCAAGGACGAGCGCTACATCAAGGACGACCACGAGCTCGCGCATTACCTGTTGCAGCTCGCGCTCGATGGCGCGCGCCTGTACCCGAGCGCGCAGGCGCTCGACGCGAACCAGCCGATCGTCGGCCCGGCGCTGGCGGAACTCGCGCGCCAGTATCTGCTCGCCGACGCCGTCGTGCGGCGGCTTGAGAACGTGATCGACCGCGGCGCGCTCGATGCGATCATGAACGGCGTCGCGCTCGACCTGCGCGACGCCGCGGCGGCCGAGGCCTCCGCCCGCGCGCTCGAAGCCGCAATGGGCAACCACACGGTCAGCGTCTACGCGCAGTACGACAGCGTGACCGACAAGCACCGGCTGCGCATCGAGCGTCGCCACCACGGCAACATCAAGGCAAGCCACATCGACGCCGACTTCACGCTCGGCGCCGACTATGCGGCACTGGCCGAGGCGGCGCGCACCTTCAAGGGGCTGGTCGGCGCGGGCGCGCGGGTGGCGCGCGATGACGGGAAAAGTGCGGGCGACAAGGCACGCGAAGCTCCGGTCGCAGACTTTCGCGGTGCAATGCAGTGGCTGCTGGCGCAGGCCGAGTCAGGGATCGGCAAGCAGCGCTACAAGGGCCTGGGCGAGATGAACCCCGAGCAGTTGTGGGAAACGACGATGGACCCGGCGGTGCGCCGCCTGCTCAAGGTGCAGATCGAGGACGCGATCGGCGCCGACCAGATCTTCACTACGCTGATGGGCGACGAGGTCGAGCCGCGCCGCCAGTTCATCGAGGTCAACGCGCTGGCGGCCGGCAACATCGACGTCTGAGCGCCGGCCTCATGCGGCCGGCACGTCGAACAGGCTGGTGGCCTCGAGGTCAAGAACTTCCTGGCCGGATGAATTGAAGAGCTGCCAGCGCCAGCGCAGGATCCCCAGCGTCGGCTGGCTGCGCGAGCGCCGCGTTTCAAGCACATGAGCGCGCAGCGTCAGCGCGTCGCCAGGCCGGACCGCGTTGGGCCATTTCACGTATGCCACGCCCGGCGATGCGAACGACTCCGAATCGTGCAGCACCGCTTCGGTCGCCAGGCGCATCGCTATGCCGCAGGTCTGCCAGCCGCTGGCGATCAGGCCGCCGAACCGCCCCGCCTGCGCGGCTGCGGGGTCGGTGTGGAACCACTGCGGGTCGTAGTCGCGCGCGAAATTCAGCACCGCGTCCTCGGTGATGAGGTATGGCCCGGCTTCGATCACCTGGCCCGCGTGGAGGTCGGCGAATTTCACTCAGTAGGTCTCCAGGTGCAGCCGGCCCTCCCGCTTCAGGGACGCGGCCACGGCGTCCCATGAAAGCCCGGCTTGTTGCGCGATGTCGCGCAGCGCGAGCACCACGCCCTCTTCCATTGCCTTGAGTCCGCAAACGTAGAGGTAGGTATTCGGATCGGCCAGCATCGGTGCGAGATCGGCGGCGCGCCCGCGCATCGCGTCCTGCACATAACGCTTCGGCTGCCCCGGCGTGCGCGAGAACGCGAAGCTGATGTCGATGAAGTCCTTCGGCAGGTTCTGCAGCGGACCGAAGTACGGCAGGTCCTCCTTGGTGCGGGCGCCGAAGAACAGCATCAGCTTGCCGCCCTCGAACTTGCCGGACTTGCGCAGGCGGCGGCGCCACTCGGTCATCGCGCGCATCGGCGCGGATCCGGTTCCGGTGCAGATCATCACGATGTTGGAACGCGGATGATTCGGCATCAGGAAGCTGGCGCCGAACGGGCCGATCACCTGCACCTTGTCGCCCACCTTCAGGTCGCACATGTAGTTGCTTGCGACGCCGCGCACGGGATTGCCCTGGTGGTCCTGCAGCACCCGCTTGATCGTCAGCGCCAGGTTGTTGTACCCGGGCCGCTCGCCGTTGCGCGCGCTCGACACCGAATACTGGCGCGGATGGTGCGGCCGGCCGCTGGCATCGATTCCCGGGGGAATCACGCCGATCGACTGGCCCTCCAGCACGGGAAACGGCATCGTGCCGAGGTCCAGCACGATGTGGTGCGTGTCGTATTCGCGTCCGACCTCGGTCACGCGCACGTTGCCTGCGACCGTGGCCGTCACATACTTCTCTGCGGCCCTCGGCCCGTACAGATTCGTGTACGCGTGCGCAGCGGACCACGGCGGAACGGTGGCGTTGTATTCGCTGGCGTTGAAGGTCCCCTCGCCGGTCATTGTGCCGGCGGCATCGGGCGCGGGCGCCGTGACGGGCGCGGGCGCCTCCAGGGTCACCCCCGCGTCGGCCAGCTGCTCTGACGTCAGCTCGGCCGGGAGCGCATCCCAGGTCAGCTGCTCGGCGACGCTGTAGGCGCTGGCGCGCGGCATCGTGCGCCAGTTGTCGATCGCGCCGGTCGGGCAGGGTGGAATACAGGCCAGGCAGTGCTCGCACTTGGCGGCATCGACGACGTAGTTGCGGTCATCATGCGTGACCGCGCCCTTTGGGCAAGTGGCCTCGCAGGTGTTGCAGCGGATGCAGATCTCCGGGTCGATCAGGTGCTGCTTGATGAAGACCCCTTCGACCGCGGCGTTCATGGCGGCGTCTCCGTCCGGAACGATCTCAGTTGAAGCGGACGTACTCGAAGTCCACCGGCTGGCGGTTTATGCCCACCACCGGCGGCGCGATCCAGTTGGCGAACCTGCCGCGTTCGACCACACGACCCATCAGCGATCCGACGAAGGCGCGGTCGGTATCGGTCGGCAGCCACTGCTCGACGTTCTGGTTCCACTCGTGGTCCGACAGCAGTCGGCCGTCCGGCGACACCTTCACCTCCTTCAGCGTGCCGATGTTGCGGTGGAAGGCCTTGTGCGGCGCCTTGAGCCGGAACGGGATGCCGGCCTTCTCGATCACCTTGTTCCAGCGCTCGATGCCGGCGATGGAATCCTTGATGAAGTCGTCGCGCAGCACCTCGTTCAATGCGTTCAGCATCGGCACTTCCCGTTCGATGAGCTGACCGTTCTGCACCTGCAGCGCCTTGTAGGTGCCGCCACGCAACACGTGATCATCCGCGCGCTTGCCCTCCTCGAAGCGGCCCTTCAGGCCGGCGCTGTAGAAGATGGCGGCGTTGCTCGACTCGTCGGCGCCGAACAGGTCGATCGTCACGCTGAAGTGGAAGTTCAGGTAGCGCTGGATCGTCGGCAGGTCGATCACGCCGGCGGCGCGCAGCCTGGCCGGGTCATCGGTCTTCAGTTCGTTCATCACCTGGCAGGCGCGCTGGATCACGCGCGAGACGCCGCTTTCGCCGACGAACATGTGGTGCGCTTCCTCGGTCAGCATGAAGCGGGTGGTGCGGGCGAGCGGGTCGAATCCGCTCTCCGCCAGCGCGCACAGCTGGAACTTGCCGTCGCGGTCGGTGAAGTAGGTGAACATGAAGAACGACAGCCAGTCGGGCGTCTTCTCGTTGAACGCCTGCAGGATGCGCGGGTGATCCTGGTCGCCGCTGCGGCGCTCGAGCAGCGCCTCGCCCTCCTCGCGGCCGTCGCGGCCGAAGTACTTGTGCAGCAGATAGACCATCGCCCACAGATGGCGGCCCTCCTCCACGTTGACCTGGAACAGGTTGCGCAGGTCATACAGAGAGGGCGCGGTCAGCCCCAGGTGGCGCTGCTGCTCGACCGATGCGGGCTCGGTGTCGCCCTGCGTGACGATGATTCGACGCAGATTCGCGCGGTGTTCCCCCGGGACGTCCTGCCATGCGTCCTCGCCCTTGTGGTCGCCGAAGTGGATCTTGCGATTGGTTTCACCCGGATTCAGGAAGATGCCCCAGCGGTAGTCGGGCATCTTCACGTAGCCGAACTGCGCCCAGCCCTGCGGATCGACGCTGACCGCGGTGCGCAGGTAGACGTCGAAGTTCTGCGACCCCTCGGGCCCCATGTCCTGCCACCAGTGCAGGTAGTTGGGCTGCCACTGCTCGAGCGCGCGCCGCAGCGCGCGGTCCTCGCTCAGGTTGACGTTGTTGGGAATCTTCTCGCTGTAGTCGATGGAGGACATGCTGGTTTCCCGTGAAGGTTGTCGCTATCTCTGATCCGTTGTTCGTTGCCCGTTGTCGGTTGTCCGTTGTCCGCAAAGTCTGCGCGTGTGCACGGTCTGCGCAGAACGGAGAACGGGCAACGGCCCTTAGACGCGGCTCCAGTCGAAGGCGGCTTTTTCGCCCTTGCCATAGACCTTCAGCGCGCCCTTGTCGCCGACCGCGTTCGGGCGCTGGAAGATCCAGTTCTGCCACGCAGTCAGTCGACCGAAGATCCGGGTGAACATGGTTTCACGGCCGTTGAAGCGCAGGTTCGCCTCCATGCCCGTCAGGGCATCGGGCGACATCGCGACGCGCTCCTCGACGGCGATTCTGACCTCGTCCGCCCAGTCGATGTCGTCCGGATTCGACGTCACGAGCCCGAGGGCGAACGCGGCGTCCGCATCCAGCATTTCGCCGGCGCGGGCGCGCACCGCGTCGAGCGGTCCGGGCTCCTCATAGAAGCGGCGGGCAAGACGGCTCTGGTCGGTGGCCATCGGGTAGAGGCCGAAGTTGACCTCGCCGACGGCAAGCCGCGGCGCGCGCGGATCGTCGGGCGCGGCGAGCATGTAGCTGCGGTCGCAGGCGAGCGCGAGTTCAAGCAGCGTGCCGGCGAAGCAAGAACCCGGCTCGATCAGCGCGAACAGGCTGCGCGACGAAACGTCGAGGCGGCTCAGCGTCCTGCGCAGCAGCCCGATCGTCTCGCGCACGAACCAGTGGTCGCGATGGGCCAGCAGCGTGGCGTCCGTCGCCAGCATCGCGGCGGCGTCGCCCTCGGTCTTCAGCAGCCAGGTGCCAATGTCGAGTTCGTTGGTGCGCATCGACAGGATCGCGTCGTCGAGCTCGCGCGCCAGCGCGAGCGGATACCAGTTGGCACCGGCAGCGAGGATCGCCTCGATCGTTGCCGGCTGTTCGGCGCCTGGTCCCCGGACGGTGAACGTCGCCGTGCGCCGAGCGCGGTCGACCTCGACCTTCACATTCGTGTAGCGCAGCGCGTCGGCCTCGATCGTGCGGTTCAGCGGAGCCAGTTCGATGCCCTTCGCATCCGCCGGCCGGTCGCTGAGCTCCGCCAGCGCCAGCGCGCGCTCGCGCACCCGCTGCGCGAACACCGCCGGGCGGGCGATATCGTCGACGAGGCGCCAGTCCTTCGCCCTCTGCCCGCGCACACCCTCGGTCGTGGTGCAGAAGATGTCGGCGAGATCGTGGCGAACATGGCGCTTGTCCGTCACGCGCGTCAGGCCACCCGTGCCCGGCAGCACGCCCAGCAGCGGCACCTCGGGCAGGCTTACCGCGCTCGACCGGTCGTCGACCAGGATGATCTCGTCGCAGGCAAGCGCGAGCTCGTAGCCGCCACCGGCGCACGAACCGTTGACCGCGGCGATGAACTTCAGCCCCGACTGGCGGCTGGAATCTTCCAGTCCGTTGCGCGTCTCGTTGGTGAACTTGCAGAAATTGACCTTCCACGCGTGGCTGGAGACGCCGAGCATGAAGATGTTGGCCCCCGAACAGAACACCCGGTCCTTCAGGCTCGTGAGGACCACGGTGCGGACTTCGGGATGCTCGAAGCGGATGCGGTTCACCGCGTCGTTCAGTTCAATGTCGACGCCGAGGTCGTAACTGTTCAGCTTCAGCTTGTAGCCCGGCCGCAAGCCCGCGTTCTCGTCGAAATCGGCGGCCAGAGTGGCGACCGGCCCGTCGAATTCGAGTTTCCAGTGCCGATACCGCGCGGGTTCGGTCTGATAGTCGACACGAAGTTCATTGCTCACCGCTTCGTCTCCCGAATATGGAAAAATAATGCATAGCACGACAAGCAGATAGGCATCATAATTCCTATTTGCGGCGGCGTCAACCGCGCTCCTGCGCGATCCCGCGGGTCACGCCGCAAGGCGAAGCGCGCGGCGCACCAGTTCGCGCAGGGCGACGAAGGTCTCCTCGAGCGGCTGGGCGCTGGTATCGAGCCTGAATTCGGCCTTGGAGTAGAACGCGGCGCGCCCCGCGAGGATGCGTTTCAGGTCCTCCATCGCCTCGGCGCTGGACGACATCGGTCGCAGGTCGCCCTGCGCGGTCACCCGCCTCATGTGATCTTCCGGGTCCGCATGAAGCCAGACCGTGGTGCAGTGGGCGAGCAGCAGATTGAACGTCGCCGGATCCGAAACCAGTCCGCCGGGTATCGCGAGGATCGCCTCCGGATAGATCTGGATCGCCTCCTCCAGCGCGCGCCTTTCGTAGCGCCGGTAGGCATTCATGCCGTACAGCGCCTGGATCTCGGAGATCGTGCAGCCGGCGAACTTTTCGATTTCGCGGCTCAGCTCGACGAACGGAAATCCCAGGTCGTCGGCGAGCATCTGCCCGAGGGTCGACTTGCCGGCACCGCGCAGGCCGATCAGCGCGACGCGCGAACTGCGCGCCGCATTGGCGCCGCCGGTGCCCAGCATTTCGCCGATCGCGCCGCGCACGCGCCGCAGCGTGGCCTCATCGCGGTGTTCGAGCAGCTCGCGGATCAGCAGCCACTCGGGCGTAGAGGTCGTCACGTCGCCGAGCAGTTCCGCGAGCGGGCATTGCAGCGCGCCGGCGACCTGTTGCAGCACCAAAATCGACGCGTTGCCGATGCCGTACTCGAGGTTGGCCAGGTGTCGTTCCGAGATATCGGCCGACAGCGCAACCGCCTTGCGCGTGAGGCCCCTGCGGGCTCGCAGCGCCCGAACCCGCTCGCCGAGCAACACAAGAAACGGGTTCTTTGCGTCCGCGTCCCTCGGCGCTGCAACGGCGCCCAAGCCGCGATCCGCTGCAGCATTGTCGGCCGAAAGAGAACCCCGATGAACTATCGTGCTTGACATGAACTGCCTCGCCACCTATCGTGGGACGCAAGCACAATAGTTCATCAATCTTTACGGTGCAAGCCTGAGAGGTCGACGAAATGTCTCAGCACGCATTCCGCGAGCAGATCGCGCAACTCACCGCACGCCTCGCTGGCCGCCCGCTGGATGCGACGCTGGATGCCTGGCTCAACCGCGAATGCGGTCCGGCCAGCGACACCTACGAGGCGCTGTTCCGCTCATGTCGACAGGGCGTCGCCGAGGGCTGGCTGTGCGATCGCGAGGCCGGCGGAATTCGTTATGGACGGATCTTCAAGCCCGCGCCGGACCTGCACGGCTATTCGGTCGACGTGGTCGACATGAAGGACATCGCGGGGCCGCATCACGTGCATCCGAACGGAGAGATCGACCTGATCATGCCGATCGAGGGCGACGCCCGCTTCGACGGCCGGCCGGCGGGCTGGCTCGTCTGCCCGCCCGGAAGTGCGCACCGCCCGACGGTGTCGGACGGCCGCGCTCTCGTGCTCTATCTGCTGCCCGACGGCCGCATCGACTTCACGAAATGAGACGGCGGGCAACGGCCGCGCGCCGCGCGACGGTTGGACCGCTGAAGGAACTGCTTGCGCTGCTCGCCGAATTCGGGCCGGGGGCCGCAGCGCGGAAGCTCGCACTCCTGAGCGAACTGGATGGAATCGACCTCGACCGCGCGCGCGATCTGTCGACGCTGCAGCGGATCGCCTGCTTCCTGCGCGCGTTTCCGGACGATCAGCGCGTGGAGCGACAGGCACGACGGCTCGCGGCGGGCTTCGCCGAGCGCGTGGCGCGACTGCCGCGCGGCGAACGCGCCAAGCTCGACGACACGGGCATGGCGGGGACGACGACGCGGCATGTGTATTCGTTCGCCGGCGCGCAGTGGCTCGCCCGCCGGTATCCGGACACGACCGAAATCGACTGGAAGGGCTACGGGTCGCCCGCGTCGCTGTCGGCGCTGCTGCAGCCGCTGCTCGATCCGTTCGAGGACGAGCACACCGAGTTCGATGCGGCGGGGGTGCGCGCGTGGATCCGGATCGCGAAGGGTGGACGTGCCGGCTCCGATCTGCGCTGGCTGCTGGCACAGGCGCCGGCCGGCGCGAAGGATGCGCGGGCCTTTGAACAGTCGTACGACGCCGCAGAGGTGCCGATCGAGTGGCGCATCGGCAGCGGCCGCGCGGCGATCGCAAATAACGCGTTGGTGCAGCCGCTGCAGTGCCGCGCCGGCGGCATGCGCAGGCCAGACACCGATCCGGCGGCGGCGATCCGCGAGCCGCTCTCGGGCATCTGTCTGCTGTCGCGCCGCGAAGCCGTGCGTCTGCTCGACGTATGGCGCACGGCGCTGTGGTCGCGCACGCGCAACGTGTTCCAGATGGAGCAGGCGAACCTCGACGAATGCTACCTGTGCGATTTCGGCCGCGGCCTGGCGATGGCAGCGGTCGGCGTGCGGCCGTCAATGCGCAGCGCGCTCGAGGTCAACTACGGCTACCTCCTCCTCGCCAACGGCATGCCGATCGGCTACGGCGGCTTCACCACGCTGTTCTACCAGGTCAACACCGGCATCAACGTGTTCCCGGAGTATCGCGGCGGCGAGGCGGCGTACGCGTTCGAGCAGGCGCTGCGTGCGATGCGCGCGCTGACCGGCTGCGACCACGTGATCATCAATCCTTACCAGTTCGGCGCCGGCAACGACGAGGCGCTGAAGAGCGGGTCTTACTGGTTCTACTACCGGCTCGGCTTTCGTTCTGTCGATGCGGGCGTGGGCGAGCTCGCGGCGCGCGAGTTCGGGCGCATGCGCGAGACGCGCGGCTATCGCGTGCCGATCGCCACGCTGCGCGGGCTCGCGCTATGCGACCTGCGGCTCGATCTGTCGGATCGCGTCGACCGGCTGTTCGACGAGGCGTGGCTGCCGGTGCTCGGGCGCGGAGTCACCGCAGCGATCGCGCGCGAGTCCGCAGTCAACCGCGGAAGAGCGCTGGCGCAGCTGACGCGACGGATCGCAAAGCTGCTGGACGTCGATCTGACGCGCTGGTCCGCGCGCGAGAGAACCGGCTTTGCGCAGTTCGCGCCGATCCTGGCGCAGATCGAGGATCTGGCGCGGTGGCCAGCGGAAGACCGGCGCGCGCTGGCGGAGCTGGCCCGCGCGCGTTGGGCGGCGAACGAGCGTGATTTCGCTGCGCGCATGCGAGCGCACGGGCGGTTGCGGCTTGCGCTGATGCGCGCCGCGACGGTGTAGTGCTCAGCGCTTGCGCGCCAGCGTCAATCCGTCGCCGAGCGGCAGCAGAACCATGTCGATGCGCTCGTCGCGGTGCAGCTTCTCGTTGAAGCGCTGCAGCGCGACGGTGTCGGCATCGGTCGACGGCTGCGCGACCCGGCCGCTCCAAAGGGTGTTGTCGACCGCGATCAGGCCGCCGGTGCGCAGCAGCTTCAGGCACCGCTCGTAGTAGCCGTCGTAACCGGTCTTGTCGGCGTCGATGAACGCGAAGTCGTAGCGGCCGACCTCGCCGGCGAGGATGTGCTCGTCGAGCGTCTGTGCCGCCGGCGCGAGCACGAGCCTGATCTTGTGCGCGACGCCGGCAAGCTGCCAGTATTCGCGCGCCACGCGCGTGTATTCGTCGCTGACGTCGCACGCAAGCATCTGGCCGTCGGACGGCAGCGCCAGCGCCACTGCGAGCGCGCTATAGCCGGTGAACACGCCGACTTCGATCGTGCGCCGCGCGCCGATCAGCTTGACCAGCAGAGCCAGCAGCTGCCCCTGCTCGGGTGCGATCTGCATGTTCGCGTTCGGCAGCGCGCGTGTCGCGTCGCGCAGCGCGGCCAGCTCCGGGTGCTCGCGCAGCGAATGAGCGAGCACGTAGTCGTACAGCGTGTCGTCGAGCTTCAATGTCCTGCGTGACATCGCTCAATCATTCCACAACCACGCCGCGCCGCGCACGCCGGATGAATCGCCGTGACGGTTGCGCGCGAACCGCGTGCGCACGTCGTCGGAAAATACGTACGCGCTCCAGCGCTGCGGCACTTCGCGATACAGCGCGTCGATGTTCGACACGCCGCCCCCGGCGACGATCACGTCGGGGTCGAGGATGTTGATCACGGCGCCGAGCGCGCGCGCGAGCCGGTCGCAGTAGCGTTCCAGCGTGGCGCGGCACGCTGCGTCACCCGTCGCTGCTTGCTCCGCGATCTGCCGCGCCGTCAGCGACACGCGGGTGCGGCGCTGGTGGTCGCCGGCCATGCCGGGCCCCGAAAGATATGTCTCGACGCAGCCCGCGCGGCCGCAGTAGCAGACCGGCTGCGGCCAGTCGTCGGGGCCGATGCGCGGCAGCGCGTTGTGGCCCCATTCGCCGGCGATGCCGTTCGGCCCGTCGACCACCTTGCGGTCGAAGACGATGCCGCCGCCGACCCCGGTGCCGAGAATGATTCCGAACACGTTGCGCGCGCCTGTGGCGGCGCCATCGACCGCCTCCGAAAGTGCGAAGCAGTTGGCGTCGTTGGCGATGCGCACCGGCCGCGCGAGCCGCTGCTCCAGATCCTGCAGCAGCGGCTGATCGTTCAGGCACAACGAGTTGGAGTTCTTCATCCGTCCGGTCGCGCGCGACAGCGATCCGGGCGTGGCCACACCGACCGTGCCGCGCTCGCCCAGTTCGCGCTCCGCCTCGGCGACCAGCCGCACGATCGCCTCAACCGTCGCCGCATAGTCGCCCGGCGGCGTGTCCACGCGCCGGCGGAAGATCTCGCGTCCGCTGTGATCGAGCGCGACGCACTCGATCTTGGTGCCGCCGAGATCGACGCCGATGCGGACGGGCATCGGCTACGCGTAGCGGCTGCGTGCCAGCGCCGCGCCCTGCGCGAGCGCCTCGAGCTTCCGGACCGCGAGTTCGCGGTCCATCGGCGCCATGCCGCAGTTGGTGCAGGCGTAGAGGTGGTTCTTCGGCACGTACTGCAGCGCGACGCCGATCGTGTCGGCGACCTCTTCCGGCGTCTCGACCGTATCGCTCGCGACGTCGATCACGCCGACCAGCACGTCCTTGCCTTCGAGCAGCTTCATCAGGTGCGGCGGCACATGCGAGTGGATGCACTCGAGCGACACCTGCCTGATCGAGCTCTTCGCCAGCGCCGGAAACACCTGCTCGTACTGGCGCCACTCTTCGCCGAGCGTCTTCTTCCAGTCGACGTTGGCCTTGATGCCGTAGCCGTAGCAGATGTGCACGGCTGTCGTGCAGGTGAGCCCCGCCGCCGCGCGTTCGAGTGCCGCGACACCCCAGTCGGCGGCCTCCTTCATGTAGACATTGAATGCCGGCTCGTCGAACTGGATCACGTCCACGCCGTCGGCCTGCAACGCGCGCGCCTCCTGGTTCAGCAGATCGGCGAACGCCATCGCCATCTGCACGCGGTCGCCGTAGTAGCGGTCGGCGACCGTGTCGACGATCGTCATCGGGCCGGGCAGCGTGAACTTCAGCTTCTTCTTCGTGTGTGCGCGCGCGAAGCGCGCTTCCATCGCGTGCACGCGGCCCTTGAGCCGCAGCGGCCCGACCACCTGCGGCACCATCGCCTTGTAGCGGTCGGCGCGGATGCCCATCTCGACCTTGTGCTCGAAGTCGATGCCCTCGACCGCCTCGAGGAAGCCGTGCACGAAGTGCTGGCGCGACTGCTCGCCGTCGCTGACGATGTCGAGCCCCGCATCCTCCTGTGCCTTCAGCCACAGCAACGTCGCGTCGCGCTTGGCGGCGGCGAGTTCCTCGCCCTGCGCCTTCCACTGCGGCCACAGCTTGTGGGTTTCCGCGAGCCAGGCGGGCTTCGGCAGGCTGCCGGCAATCGTGGCTTCGAACATCGAGTGCTCCGTGGTTTGAAAGTGCCCACAGCGTAGCGCCGTCCATCAGCCGGCGCGCCCGCGGTTCCGGCCCGCCGGCGTCGTGCGCTCGCGCTATTGCGGAATCGGCTTCAGCGCCAGTTCCTGCTGGGTGGCCGCGACGAAGCCATACTTCCCGTAGGCGGCGTTCGCCTCGGTCGAGGCGAGGAAGCGCAGGTACCTGGCAGCCGCGTCTGAGCGCGGCGATCCGTTCATCGCGCCGATCGCATACGACACCTCGTCGCGCAGACTGTCCGCCGGCGGCAGCTGCACCGCATCGACCGGCGCGCCGGCGCGCAGCGCGGCCAGCGTCTCGGTCTTCCACACGATGCCGGCATCCGACGTGCCGGCGTTGATGCGATCAGGCGTCTCGCGGTGGTGCACCGATGTGAACCAGTTGTTCGGCGTCGTCTGGCACGAGTTGCACATCTTGCCGGCCGAGATCTGCTCCCAGATGCCATGCCGCTCGAGCACTTTGCGTGCATAGAACTGCATGATTCCCTCGTTGACCGGATTCGGCATCGACGTGCGCACGTCGGGCCGCACGAGATCCTTGATTCCGCCGATGCGCTTGGGGTTGCCCTTTGCGACCATGATCTCCAGTTCGTTGTGCATGTAGATCGCGTACTGGTCCATCATGCCCGCGCCCTTCAGTTTCTTCAGGTGGCCGAGGTTCACCGACGCGTAGATGTCAGGACGTCCCCGGTAGTCGCGACCGTTGTAGCTCCAGCCGCCGGCCATGATCGCGTCCAGCAGCAGTCCCGGCGGCAACGTGATCAGACCGACCTGGATTCCCGGGTGCGACTTCTGAAACGCGTGCACCACGTCGTCCATCGCGAAGAACTGGTTGCCCGCCAGCCACAGGATCAGGCCCGCTTCCTGCTGCATGCGCCCGAGCGCATCGGCGCCGGCGACGATCTGGCCGTTGGCCAGGTACAGCTTGATGTCGGGATCCTTGTCCTTCGGAATCACCGCCAGCTTGGCCGGCGTTGCGGCAGGCGGGGCGGTTTTCGTCGTGGGTCCCGTCTGCGCGCAGCCGGCGATCAGCGCGCAGCAGGCCGCGGCGGCTGCGATCAGGAAGTTCTTCGTTCGGGTCATCGTCCGTCTCCTCGTATGTCGTTGTCAAATGCGTGGTACGCGGAGGTGACGGCGCCTGGCTGCGCACGAACCGGCCGTGCGCGGGGGCAGAAATCGCAGCGCGGCGAATCCTCGCTGCTCCGCTTCCCGACACCAGACCGACCGAGTGCAGCCGGCACCGAGCGACCGCCGCGCGCGCATTCTGCGCAGGATGCGCGGACTGGACAAGAGCGGAGGTGTCGGCAGGTGCGGCGGTCGCGTTGCAGCGGCTTCCTACGCGCGCATGCGAAGCCGTTCGGCGCGCCGGCGCAGCCACTCACCGAGAATCAGCAGCAGACAGGCCAGCAGCACCAGCAGCGTGCCCGCCGCGGTGATGGTGAGACTGATGTTGTCGTTGATGCCGGCGAACATCTGGCGTGGCAGCGTGCGCTGACCGGGGCCAGTCAGCAGCAGCGCGACAACGACCTCGTCGAACGACGTGGCGAACGCGAACAGCGCACCCGAGAAGATTCCGGGAAACAGGATCGGCAGCGCCACCTTGCGGAACGCCAGCCACGGCGGGGCCCCGAGGCTCGCGGCCGCGTTCAGCAGGTTGCGATCGAAGCCCGACAGCGTGCTGAGCACCGTCACCAGCACGAACGGGCAGCCGAGCGCCGCGTGCGCCAGCATCAGCCCGAGATAACCGTCCGTGAGGCCGACGCGGGCGAACGCAAAGTACACGCCGACCGCGACGATCACCACGGGCACCACGAGAGGCGACAGCAGCACGGCGAACAGCAGCCGGCGCAGCGGGAAGCGCGCGCGCCAGAAGCCGAACGCGGCCAGCGTGCCGAGCGTGGTCGCGATCAGCGTGGCGCCGCTGCCGACGATCAGGCTGTTCTTCAGCGCCGGCAGCCACAGGTCGGAGGTGAAGAAGTCCTCGTACCACCGCAGCGACAGACCCGGCAGCGGAAAATGCAGGAACGAGCCGGCCGAGAACGACAGCGGCACGATCACGAGGATCGGCGCCATCAGGAACACCAGCACCAGCACGGCGAACGTCCACAGCGCGTAGCGCGCCGCGCGCTGGCCGGTGGTTTCGTATGCGGTGTTCATGGCCCGGGACGTAGCAGCCAGTGGGCGCGCCCATGCTGGCTAGGGGAGCACGAGGGGGCGGAGGCGGGGTTTCGCGAAGCGCAAGCTTCGCGCGGCCGCAGCGGCGAGCGCCTGCAAGCGCGAGACTGGATCTGCCGAGCCCCCTCGTTCCCCACCTTCCCGCAGGGATGAGTCGCCGTGCGAGTAACTATTTGGGGGATCTTCATCGACTCATCCCATCCGAATCTTGTCGATGCCGACCAGGCGGTCGTACACGTAGTACAGCGTCATCGTGGCCGCGAGCAGCACCAGCGACAGCGCGGCAGCCATGCCCCAGTTGATCGTCTTGCTCGCATAGAACGCGACAAAGTAAGACAGCATCTGGTCGTCGGCGCCGCCGACCAGCGCCGGCGTGATGTAGTAGCCGAGCGCCTGGATGAAGACCATCAGTACGCCGGCGCCCACGCCCGGCAGCGTCTGCGGCGCGTACACGCGCCAGAACGCGGTCGCGGGCCTGGCGCCGAGCGACAGCGCCGCGCGCACGTGCACCGGCGGGATGCTCTTCATCACCGCATACAGCGGCAGCACCATGAACGGCAGCAGCACGTGCGTCATCGCCGCATAGACGGCAGCGCGCCGGTACAGCATTTCGAGCGGCACCTTGATCAGGTCGGCGCGCAGCAGCGCCTCGTTGATCACGCCCTCGTGTTGCAGCAGCACGATCCACGCGGAAGTGCGCACCAGCAGCGAGGTCCAGAACGGCAGCAGCACGAAGACCAGCAGGATGTTGGCCGTGCGCGTCGGCGCTTGCGCCAGCGCGTAGGCGAGCGGGTAGCCGAGCAGCAGGCACAGGATCGTCACCGCGGCGGCAATCGAAAAAGTGCGGCCGAGTATCTGCACGAAGATCGCCTCGTCGGCCGGGGCGCTCTGCAGGTGCCCGGACGCGGCGCGCTTCAGGTCGACTGCCGCCAGCAGGAACAGCGACGTGGTCGGCCCCGCCGCGCGCGCGATCGCGCCCCAGGTTTCCGTCTGGCCCCACAGGGGATCGATCGCCAGCAGCGTGTCGCGCGCCGAACCTTCCAGCTTGTCCGGCAGCGCCCGGCCGGTGGCGAACATCAGCGAGCGGAAACCGCTGACGTCGTAGTTCAGCCGCGTCGCCGCCGGCGCCAGCGTGCCGGCCGCGCGCGCCGCACGCACGTCGGTGATCAGCGCGGCAAAGGTCGCCTCGTCCGGCAGGCCGTGCCCGTCCCAGCGCTTGATCTCGTGCGCCACGTGGGGCATCAGCTCCGACAGCTCCGTATCGACGAAGCTGCGCCCGAGCAATGCGCCGATCGGCCCGAGGAAGGTCAGCAGCAGGAAAAGAAGCAGCGGCGCGGTGAGCAGCGCCGCCTTGAGTTTCTTCGCACGCTCCGCCCGCGCCAGCTGCGCGGCGAGGGGGGAGCGGCCGATGGCTATTTCGCCAGCCACGCGTTGAAGCGCTGGTTCAGCTTGTCGAGATTCTCGAGCCAGAACTTGTCGTTGATGTACAGCGCCGAATTCAGGTGCACCGGATTCGTCGGCAGGTCAGGCAGCAGCGACTTGTCGACCAGCGCGGTCGCGGCTGCGTTGGTCACGCCGTACGGGATGTATTTCGGCAGGTTCTTCTGGTTCTGCGCGTCGCTGACGAACGCGAGGAATTGCTCGGCCTTCGCCTTGTTGGGCGAGCCTTTCATGATCACCCACGAGTCGATCGTGTACAGGCTGCCCGGCCAGCTCATCTTGAAGTTCTTCTTGTCGGTCTTGTTGGCGGCAGCGATGCGGCCGTTGTAGGCCGACACCATCGCGGCCTCGCCGGAGGCGAGCATCTGCGGCGGCTGCGAGCCCTTCTCCCACCAGATCAGGTTCGGCTTCAACTGCGACAGCTTGTTGAACGCGCGGTCGACGCCGGCCGGAGTCGACAGCACCTTGTAGACGTCCGCTGGCGCCACGCCGTCGGCGATCAGCGCGATCTCGAGGTTGGTCTTCGGGCCCTTGCGCAGTGCGCGCTTGCCGGGGAACTTCTTCACGTCCCAGAAGTCCTTCCAGCTCTTCGGACCGTCCTTGAACTTGTCGCCGTCATAGGCGAGCACGAAGTTGTAGACGATCGCACCGACGCCGCAATCGTTGACCGCGTTCTTCAGGAACTTGTCGCGGCCGCCGAGCTTGGCCCAGTCGATCTTCTCGAACAGCCCCTCCTCGCAGCCGAGCAGCAGCTCTTCGCTCTCGACCTGCACCACGTCCCAGTTGTTCGCGCCGCCCTGGATCTTGGCGCGCAGCACGCCGACGCCGCCGTCCCAGCTTTCGTCGACCATCTTGATGCCGGTCTTCTGCATGAACGGCTTGAAGTACGCCTCCTTCTGCGCGTCCTGGTACGCGCCTCCCCACGACACGACCGACAGGTCTCTCTGCGCGCTGGCCGCGCCGCTGCCGATCGCCAACGCCGCGCCGAGCGCGACCATTGCTGCCCTGACCTTGAACGACATTGTTGCTCCTCCTCTGAAAGAGACGCTATTACGGATTACTGCGGGAATACGACTGTACTCGCGGCCGGCCACAACGCCATCGCCGGTGCCCCGGCCGACGGGATGCCGGCGGCCTGCTGGATCGGCATCGTCGCCACCAGTTCGCCGGCCGCGCTCTTCAGCCGCACGCGGACGTGGCTACCGAGGAAGATCGTCTCCTCGACCAGGCCTGCCAGTGCGTTGAATTCTCCCGGCGGGTCGGCGGGCGCGCTGACCGCGACGCGCTCCGGGCGTACCGACACCATGGCGCGCGCCGGCACGGCGCAGGCCGCGGTCGTGCGCCCGCGCAGCCGCACGCCGCCGGCGACCTCGGCGACGCACGCGCCGTCGCCGTCGATGGCAACCACGTCGCCCGCGATCCGGTTGTTCTCGCCGATGAACGACGCGACGAACAGGTTTGCCGGCTGCTCGTAGATCGTCTGCGGATCCGCGATCTGCTGGATGCGGCCGGCGTGGAACACCGCGATGCGGTCGGACATCGTCAGCGCCTCGGACTGGTCGTGCGTGACGTACACCATCGTGATGCCGAGCCGCTCGTGCAGGCCGCGCAGCTCGAGCTGCATTTCCTCGCGCAACTGCTTGTCGAGCGCGCCGAGCGGCTCGTCCATCAGGATCAGCTGCGGCTCGAACACCAGCGCGCGCGCCACTGCGACGCGCTGCTGCTGTCCGCCCGACAGCTGCCCCGGCATCCGCTGCGCCATGGCGGGAAGGCGCACCATCTCGAGCGCACGCCGCACGCGCGCCTCCGCATCGGACTTGCCGATACCGCGCACCGACAAGGGAAAGGCGAGGTTCTCGCCGACCGTCATATGCGGGAACAGTGCGTAGTTCTGGAACACCATGCCGAAATTGCGCTTGTACGGCGGCAGCGCATCGATCGGCTTTCCCTTCAGGCGGATATGGCCAGCGGTCGGCCGCTCGAAGCCGGCCAGCATCATCAGCGTGGTGGTCTTGCCTGATCCGCTGGGCCCCAGCAGCGACAGGAACTCACCCTCGGCGATCGACAGCAGCAGCTGGTCGACGACGTTGGTCACTCCGTCATAGGTCTTGCAGACCTGATCGAAGTCGACGAAGTGCATGGTCATCGGTGGCTGCGCATGGCTGCGGCACGTCGCGACTGCATGGTGCGGGCTTCAGTCTCCGAGTGCCTGCGTCAGCGTCGCCAGGGCCGCGTCGAATTGCGGCTGTGGAATCGTGAGGGGGTAGAGAAAGCGAATCACGTTGCCATGGGTGCCACAGGTTAGCAGCACCAGGCCGCGCTGCAGCGCACGCTCCTGAACACGCTTGGCGTGCGCAGCGCTCGGCTCGCCTGTCGCCGGATCCAGGAACTCCGCCGCCACCATCGAGCCCAGCCCGCGAACTTCGGCCAGTGCCGGACACACGCCGCGCAGGCCCTGCAGGTGTTCCGTCAGTCGTCGGCCGAGGCTGACTGCGCGCTCGCACAGCTGCTCGGACGCGATGATGTCGAGCACCGCGTGGGCAGCCGCGACCGCCAGCGGATTGCCCGCATAGGTTCCGCCCAGCCCGCCCGGTGCGGGCGCGTCCATGATCTCTGCTCGGCCGCAGACCGCCGACAGCGGCATTCCGCCTCCCAGGCTCTTGGCGATGGCCATCAGGTCCGGCTGGACCGAGTGGTGCTCCATCGCGAACAGCTTGCCGGTGCGCCCGAAGCCGGTCTGAACCTCATCGGCAATCAGGACGATGCCGTGGCGGTCGCAGACTTCGCGCAGGCGGACGAGCAATTCGGGAGGAGCGACGTTGAACCCGCCTTCGCCCTGCACCGGTTCGATGATGATCGCCGCGATGCGCTGCGGCTCCACGTCGGACTTGAACAGCGTTTCGAGCGCCGCCATGCTGGCGTCGACCGAGAC
This sequence comes from Gemmatimonadota bacterium, assembly GCA_050258235.1. Taxonomy (GTDB): domain Bacteria; phylum Pseudomonadota; class Gammaproteobacteria; order Burkholderiales; family Burkholderiaceae_F; genus JAKOQB01. The sequence continues at coordinate 65,556 of JBLMYK010000145.1, forward strand.
CCCGTGCAGCGGATGCGGAAACGGCAGGTGAAAGATCTCCGGCGGAAACGGACCAAAGCCGGCCTTGTAGGGATCGACCTTGCCTGTCAGCGCCAGTCCCATCAGCGTGCGGCCGTGAAAGGCGCCGCTGAAGGCGATGACGCCGGGGCGCCGCGTGTGGGCGCGCGCAATCTTGATTGCGTTTTCCACCGCCTCGGCGCCGGTGGTGAACAGCGCCGTCTTCTTCGCCCCGCTGATCGGCACGACGCCATTGATGCGCTCCATCAAGGCGATCGCACTCTCGTACGGCACGATCTGATAGGCGGTGTGAGTGAATCGATCGAGCTGAGCGCGGATCGCCGCCACGACTTTCGGGTGGCGATGGCCGGTGTTCAGTACCGCAATTCCGGCGGCGAAGTCGGTGTAGGCGCGGCCTTCGTCGTCCCACAAGGTCGCGTTCTCGGCCCGTGCGGCGAAGAATCCCGCCATCACGCCCACGCCCCTCGGCGAGGCGGCGAGGCGGCGCTGCTGAATTTCCTGCGGAGAAGTCATGAGGTCTCCCGGCGCCCAACGTGGCGCGGATCGGGCACGAATTACATTCCGGATTGGCCCCTACAATCCAGCACCACTTCGGGCGATTGGATGGTGCCAATTGCGATCGCTTGCCTGCGATCAGATCATGCAGAGGCTGCCGCAGGCGCGGAGCGCGAGCCCAGGCGCGCCGCTGAACCAGCTGCTGTACTCGTGCATCCGGCAGACCATCCTGGAAGGCGGCCTGGCCGCATCGACCCGCTTGCCGCCTTCGCGCGACCTGGCGGCGGAACTGCGGGTCTCGCGCAACACGGTCCTGTACGCGTACGAGCAGCTCCTGGCGGAGGGCTACACGCGGACGCTGACCGGAAGCGGCACGTTCGTGTGCGAGCGGATCCCCGACCGGCTGCTGCGCAGCGACAGCGTGGCGGTCGAGCGCGCCGGCGGGACGGTGCCGGCGCCGGGCCGGCTGTCGGCGCGCGGCAAGCGGGTAATCGAAGGCTCGGGAGCTTCGCCGCGGCAATGGGGCGCGTTCATGCCGGGACTGCCGGACGTGACGCGATTCCCGCACCGGCAGTTCCGGCGGAGCGAGGCCCGCCAATGGCGCCACCTTGATCCGTCGATGCTCAGTTACGCGGACGGGGACGGACACCGTCCTTTGCACGAGAGCCTGGCGGACTATCTTCGGCAGGCGCGATCGGTCAGGTGCCAGCCGGAGCAGATCCTGGTGACCGAGGGCGTCCATCAGGCGGTCGATCTGGTGGCCCGGGTGCTGGGCGACGTCGGCGACCTGGCCTGGGTCGAGGAGCCCGGATATTGGGGCATTCGCAGCGTTCTGACGGCGAACGGCATCCGGCTGAAGCCGGTGCCGGTGGACAGGGAGGGAATGACGATGCCGCGGCAGCGTCCGGTGCCGCCGCGGTTTGCCTTCGTGACGCCATCGCACCAGTACCCGCTCGGATCGGTGATGAGCATGAGTCGGCGACTGGGGCTGCTCGAGTACGCAATCCGGACGGGCATGTGGATCATCGAGGACGACTACGACAGCGAATTCCGCTTCGACGGCCAGCCGATACCGTCGCTTCAGGGATTGCTGAGCGGGGCCCCTGTCATCTACATCGGAACCTTCAGCAAGACGCTGTACCCCGGCGTGCGCATCGCCTACATGGTGCTGCCGGGGACGCTCGCCGGCGCTTTCCGCACCGCGCAACTGGAGTTGTACCGTGCAGGGCACCTGGTGACGCAGGCCGTCCTCGCCGAGTTCATCCGCGACGGCGCGTACGCCGCGCACATCCGCAAGATGCGCCTCGTGTACGCCGCGCGGCGCGCCTTTCTCGTCAACCTGATCCACAAGTGGCTCGGTCCGGAGTGGCTGCATGAATGCGATTCCGAGACCGGACTGCACCTGGTGCTTGCGCTGCCGGATGACGTGGACGACGAGCGGCTGACGCAGCTGGCACTTGAGCGAGGAATAATCGTGCGCCCGCTGTCCGGCTACTACCTCAGCCGAGCGCGTCGACCCGGGCTTTTGCTCGGATTTGCGAGCCTGCCGGAGCAGCAGATGCGCGAACCTTTCGAGGTCCTGGTCCGTTGCATCCGCGAGTGCCGCGCGAGTCGCCGCCTGGCGAAGGCGGCTTGAGCGGCTCCCGCCCGTCCCGGCTCGCGCGGGCAGTCATCGCGGGCGGCGTCAGGTCTGCTGCCCGCCGTCGATGTGGATCTCGGCGCCGTTGATGTAGGACGCGCCGCCGGTGCACAGGAAGTAGATCGTCGCCGCCACTTCCTCCGGCTTGCCGAGGCGATGCAGCGGAATCTGGTCGCGCACGATCTCGTCCGTTCCGGGCGAGAGCATCGCGGTGTCGATCTCGCCGGGCGCGATCGAATTGGCGCGCACTCCGTGCGACCCGAACTCGTTCGCCAGCTCGCGTGTCAGTGCGGCGAGCGCCGCCTTCGACGTGGCGTACGCGACGCCGGCGAACGGATGCACGCGGCTGCCGGCGATCGACGTCACGTTGACGATCGTGCCCGCGCCAGCACGCAGCTCGTCGAAGAGCCCGCGCGCCAGCAGCGCGACCGAGAACAGGTTGACGTGGAACACCTTCAGCCAGGTGTCGTAGTCGGTGTCGAGCACGCCGAGTCGTTTGCCGTCGGGTTGCTTCGGCGAGATGCCGGCATTGTTGACCAGCGCCTCGATGCGCCCGCTCTTCAGCCTCGCACGGATGTCGGCGATGCCGCGCGCGACGTCGGCCGCGTCCGACAGATCCATGCGGATGTGGTTGTCTTCGCCTTCGGCCCACGGGCACTCGGGCGTCCAGGGTCGGCGCGACACGGTGAGCACGCGCCAGCCCGCGGCGGTGAAGTGCTTGACGGTGGCGTGGCCGATACCGCGGCTGGCGCCGGTCAGCACGAGTGTCTTGCGGTCGGGCATCGCGTTGCCTCTCAGCCGAACTGGCGGACGTGGATTTCGGTATCGCGCAGCGCGCGGGTGAAGCGCGCCAGCATCTCGTCGATCTCGTGCGGCTCGATCGTCAGCGGCGGGCACAGTGCGACCGCCTCGCCGAGCGGTCGCAGCACCAGCCCGTGCAGATGCGCGCGCTCGGCGAAGTAGCCGGCCACGCCACCCGCGGGCGCGAACGACTCCCGGGTCTGCTTGTTCTTCACCAGTTCCACCGCAGCGATCAGGCCGACGCCGCGCACCTCGCCGACGATGGGGCTGTCGCCCAGTGCGCGCAAGCCGTCGAGGAAGCGCGGCGCGAGCGCGCGTACGCGCGCGGCGATGTCGATCTCGCGGTAGATCTTCATCGCCTCGATCGCCACCGCCGCCCCGAGCGGGTGCGCGGAGTAGGTGTAGCCGTGGCCGAAGGTGCCGATCTTCGCCGACTGATCGGCCATCGGCTCGTACATCTTCTGCGAGATCATCGTCGCCGAAAACGGCACGTAGCCGCCGGTCAGCGCCTTGGCGCAGGTGACGATGTCGGGATCGAGATCGTAGGTCTGGCTGCCCCACATCTGTCCGGTGCGGCCAAAGCCGCAGATCACCTCGTCGGCGATCAGCAGGATGTCGTGCTGTTTCAGGATCGGCTGGATCAGATCGAAGTAGCCCGACGGCGGCGGGATCACGCCGCCCGCGCCCATCACCGGCTCGGCGATGAACGCGGCAATCGTGTCCGGCCCTTCCTTCTCGATCAGCCTTTCAAGATTGCGCGCCAGTCGCGCGGCAAACGCCTCCTCGCTTTCGCCGACCTGGGCGAAGCGGTAGTGATGCGGGCAGTCCGTGTGCACCACGCCCGGTCCCGGCAGATCGAAGCCCGTATGCAGGTGGGGCAGGCCCGCCAGGCTCGCGGCGGCGATGCTGACGCCGTGGTAGCCCCGGGTGCGGGCGACGATCTTCTTCTTGTTCGGCCGGCCGAGCGCGTTGTTGTAATACCGGACGAGCTTGATCGCGGTGTCGTTGGCGTCCGACCCGCTGGTGCCGAAGAACACGCGCGCCATCTTCGCCGGCGCGATTGCCAGCAGGTCGCGCGCCGCTCCGACCGCGACATCCGACGTTTTGTGCGCGAAGCCGTGGTAGTAAGGCAGCCGGTTCAGCTGCCTTGTCGCGGCATCGATCAGCCGCTCGTTCGAAAAGCCGAGCGACGCACACCACAGCCCGGCCATGCCTTCGATGTATTCCTTGCCGTCGACGTCGTAGACATGGATGCCGTGGCCGCGGGCCATGATCACCGGACCTCGTTGCTCGTGCTGGCGCAGGTTGGTGTACGGGTGCAGCGATTGCAGCTTGTCGAGTTCGGCCAGGCTGGCGGGGTGGTTCATCGCAATGGTTCCGGGTGTTCAGTCAAAGATCGCCTTCAGGTCCGGCGTGCGCCGATGCCAGTCCGTCGCCTGCTGGAACGCGCGCCCGATGCGCAGCAGCAAGGGCTCGTCGAACGGCTTGCCGAGCAGCTGCACGCCGACCGGCAGTCCATTTTCAGAGAAGCCGGCCGGCAGCGACAGGCCGCATGCATCGAGAAAATTGCCGGCGCGGGTGAAGCTTGCGAGCGGCGCAATTGCCTCGTCCACCGCGTCGACCGGGCAGGCGGCCATCGGCAGTGTCGGCGTCAGCAGCGCCTCGGTGTCGCGCATCCATTCGCGCCACTGCGCGGCCGCCGCGCGCCGATACGCCAGCGCGTCGATGTAGTCGGCCGCGCCGATCGCCTTGCCGCCGAGCACGCGCCTGCGCACGCCGGGGCCGATCGGCAGCCTTTCGTCCTCGATGTACGCGCGGTGCACCGCGTACGCCTCGGCTGAGGTCAACTGGCCGTTGCGGCGCGACAGTTCGCCGAAGTCGAACGGGAAGCGCCGTTCGAACAGTCGCGCGCCGAGGTCGCCCAGCACGCGTTGCGCCGACTCCAGGCCGGCGCGCACGGCCGGTTCGACGGCCATCGGGTACTGATCCGCCGGCAGCACCGCGATGCGCAGCCCGGCTACGTCTGTCCCCGGGGCCGCCAGCGCTGCCGCGCGGTGATCGGTGATCGCCGCGGTCAGCAGAGCCGCGTCCTCGACGCTGCGCGTCATCGGGCCGATCGTGTCGAGCGTGGTCGACAGCGGAAACGCCCCCAGCGTGCTGACCAGTCCGACCGTGGTCTTCAGCCCGCTGATTCCGTTCAGCGCGGCGGGAATCCGCACCGAGCCGCCGGTGTCGGAGCCGATCGCGGCGGGCGCCAGCCCGGCCGCGACGGCCACCCCCGAGCCGCTCGACGAGCCGCCGGGAATGCGATGAATGGCGAGGTCCCACGGATTCCATGGCGTGCCCAGGTGCGGGTTTGCGCCCCAGGTGCCGAATGCGAATTCGACCATGTGCGTCTTGCCCAGCGGCACCATGCCGGCAGCGAGCAGCCGCTCGACGACCGGTGCTGTGACCGGACTGCGCCTTTCGCGGAACAGGGCCGACCCGACCGTGGTCACGCGGCCCTCGATCTCCAGCAGGTCCTTCAACGCGATCGGCAGTCCGTCGAGCGGGCCGAGCGCAAGCCCGCCCGCGCGCCGCGCGTCGCTGGCGCGCGCGTGCCCGCGCGCGATCTCCGCGTCGACGCTGGCGAACGCGTTGAGCTTCGCGTTCGCTCGCTCGATCCGCGCCAGGTAGAACTCGGCCAGTTCGAGCGCGCCCACGTCGCGCCGCGCCAGCGCGGCGGAGACTTCGGCCAACGTCGAAAAGGGATCGATGTTCATCGCCAATTCGCTCCCGGGTCGAGCGGGTAGATCGGCCGCCGCACGCGCCTGAAGTTGAACAGCGCGTAGTCCGAACTCGTGACGCCGCGGCTGTCGCATTCGACGAGCCCGCTCGAAAGCGGCACGAAACTGGGGCGGCAGTACATGCGCGATTTCAGGATCAGGTAGTCGAACGCGCGCGGATCGACACCGACACTGGTGAAAACGCCGAGGTCGAGCGGCTCCATCGGCCGCTCGGTGACGACGATCGTGAACGCGCCAGCCTCCAGCACCACACTGCGCCCCATCGACCAGGTCTCGCCGGTGTAGATCGGGCCGGTAATGCGAAAACGGCCGTCGGTGATCGCGCGCACGCGCGCGTCGACGACGAAGCGCGGCCGCGGGTCCTTGCCAAACCCGAGCGGCCGCAGGTTGCCGACCGGCATCTTCACGCGGTCGCCCACGCCCGCGGTCGCGGCGATCGCCACGGCGATCGGGTCACAGGTCGGGCCGACGGCGATGTTCGTCATGCCCTGGCGCAGGCTTTCCTCGAGCACGTCGGTGGTGTCGCAGGTGCCGCCGGCCATCACGTTGTCGCCGTGATCGAGCAGCAGCACCGGTCCGCCGGCAGTCCCGGCTCGCAGTGCGCGCGCCTGCGCCACGCTTTCCGCCATTGGTGCACTCGCGTAGACGAAGCCGGCACGTTCATCCCACACCTGGCGCGCCAGCTCGTCGGCCGCGTGCTGCGCCTCGTCCCGCGAGCGGCCGACGGTGACGATGCTCATGCCCGCGTCGCGGATGTCGGCCAGCGAGAAGCCCGCAAACACCGTCGCGGCGAGCAGCCCGTCCGCCTCGAGTCTTCGCGCGCGCTCGACCGCGCGCTGCATCGCGCCTTCCGCGGTGGCGCTCTTCAGCGTGTGCGACAGCAGCGGCGGCTGCGCCCACGCGACCGCTGGGCGCGTGCCGCCGTCGATCCAGTCGAGGAGCAGTCGCGCCGCATGCGCGCCGGTCTCGTACATGTCGATGTGCGGATAGGTCTTGAAGCCCACGATCACGTCCGCGCAATCGACCATCGCCTGCGTGACGTTGCCGTGCAGGTCGAGCGCAACCGCCAGCGGCGTCTTCGGCGCGACCGCGCGCACTCGGCGCAGCAGTTCGCCCTCGCCGTCCTCGAGCGACTGCGTGACCATCGCGCCGTGCAGGTCGAGCAGGATCGCATCGCAGCCGACGCGCACCGCATCGACGATCGCGGCGGCGAAGCGCTCGTACGCGGCGTCGTCGACGCGCCCGCTCGGGTTGGCGGTGGCGTTGACCGCCACCGTCAGCTGCGCGCCGCGCGCCTCGCCCGCATCGATGAACGCACCCAGCCCCGTGCGCGTGCCCTTCGCGCTTCCGTACGCGGCGGCGCCGAAGGACGGGCCGTCGGGGCCGAACGACGCCAGTGGCGTCGGCACCGGCGAGAAGGTGTTGGTCTCGTGGTTCAGCCGCGCGGCGACGATCTTCATTGGCTTCGCTTCAGGATCTTGCCCGCGCGCGCGCCCGTGGCGCGGCCATCGTGCCACGCGAGCGCACCGTTCACGTACACCGACACGATGCCCGCGGCCGGCGTCTTCGGCTGCGCGAACGTCGCGGCGTCGGCTATGCGGGCGGGATCGAACACGACCAGGTCGGCGTGGCAACCCGGCACGATCAGTCCGCGTTGCGCGAAGCCGAAGCGCGCGGCGGGCAGCCCGGTCATCTTGTGCACCGCCTGCTCGAGCGAAAACAGCCCGCGCTCGCGCGCGTAATGGCCGAGTACGCGCGGGAACGCGCCCCACAGCCGCGGATGCGGAAACTCGTCGTGCGGCAGGCCGTCGGACCCGATCATTGTTTCCGGATACGCGAGGATGCGCTCGACATCCGCCTCGTCCATCGAGAAATAGATCGCGCCGGCCGGCTGCAGCCGGTCGATCATCGCGTCGAAGTCGGCGCCCTGCTCCGCGGCCAGTTCGTCCAGGTAGCGCCCGGCTGCGCCCGGCTGCGCTTTTGACCACGCGATCAGCACGCGCTGCGCCTGCCTGGCGGCGTCCCGGCGCAGCACGGTCGACGACGCCGTGTACGGATAGCAGTCGAGGCAGACGTCGCGCGTTGCGCGGGCCTCGTCCAGCAGCGCCAGCGTCTCGCGCGAGCGGCCGAAGTTCGCGCGACCGATCACCTTGTGATGCGAGATCACCTGGCGCACGCCGAGGTCGGCTGCGATCGTCATCGCCTCGGTCATCGAATCGAGCACGCGCTCTCCCTCGTCGCGGATGTGCGACGCGATCAGCGCGCTGGTGCCGCGCAGCGGTTCGCACACGCGGCGGATCTCGTCGGCGGTGGCGGCATTCGCCGGCGCATAGTAGGTGCCGGTCGACACGCCGATCGCGCCCGCGGCGAGTCCCTCCGCAACCAGCGCCTGCATCGCGGCGATCTCGGCATCGCCGGCCGGCCGGTCGAGGTCGCCCATCGTCACCGCACGCAGCGTGGTGTGGCCGATCAGCGCCGCGCAGTTGATCGCCGGCGGCCGGGCTTCGAGCGCGGCGAAGTACCCGGCAAGACTTTCGAAGCGCTGGCCGCTTCCGGTCGCCACATCGGCCACCAGGGTCAGCGGGGGCACCGGCTCGCGGTTTCCGAGCGGCGCCAGGCTGATGCCGCAGTTGCCGACCACGACCGCGGTCACGCCCTGGCTCACTTTCGGCGCCATCGACGGGTCCGCCAGCAGAAGCCGGTCGTCGTGCGTGTGCACGTCGATGAAACCGGGCGCGAGCGCGAGGCCGTCGAGGTCGATCGACGCCGCGGCATCCGCCGCCGCGAGGGCGCCGACCGCGGCGATGCGGCCGCCCTGCACCGCGACGTCGCCACGTCGTCGCGGCGTGCCGCATCCGTCGATGATCGTTGCGCCACGCAACAGCAGATCAAAGCCCATCGTCTTTTCGAATCCGGTCCGAAGCGTGTAGTCTGTTCGCTCGCTCGCCGGTTCGCAAATTGGGCCGGCGGCGCATCACAGGAGGAGGACGGTAATGAGATTCCAGTTTCGCACCGGGTGGCGCGCTGCCGCCGGGTTCGCACTTTCGATCGGCATCGCGCTGGCAGCCAACGTCGCGATGGCACAGGGCAAGGTCCTGAGGTTCATCCCCGAGGCCGACCTGCGCAGCCTGGACCCGATCTGGACCACCGCGTATGTAACGCGCAACCACGGGTACATGGTGTACGACGTGCTGTTCGCGACCGACGCCAACTTCAAGATTCAGCCGCAGATGGTCGACAAGTGGGAGGTCAGCAAGGACGGCCTGACCTACACGTTCACGCTGCGCGACGGACTGAAGTTCCACGACGGCCAGCCGGTGCGGTCGGCCGACTGCATCGCGTCGGTCGAGCGCTGGGCCAAGCGCGACGTGTTCGGGCAGAAGCTGGCGGAGATGACGGACTCGTGGACCGCGGTCAACGACAAGACCTTCCGCCTGAAGCTGAAGAAGCCGTTCCCGTACGTGCTCGACGCGCTCGGCAAGCCCTCGTCGAACGTCCCGTTCATCATGCCGGAGAGGATCGCCAAGACCGACGCGTTCACGCAGATCACCGATCCGACCGGCTCCGGCCCCTTCAAGATGGTCAAATCCGAATGGGTCCCGGGCAGCAAGGTCGTGTACGTGAAGAACACCGATTACGTGCCGCGCAAGGAGCCGCCGTCGTGGGGCGCCGGCGGCAAAGTGGTCAAGGTCGATCGCGTTGAGTGGGTCATCATTCCCGATTCGGCGACTGCGGCCGCGGCGCTGAACAACGGCGAGGTCGACTGGTGGCAGCAGCTGCCGCCCGACCTGATCCCGGTGCTGGCGAAGAACAAGGACGTCAAGGTCGACAACACCGATCCGCTCGGCTCGATCGGGATCCTGCGTTTCAATCACCTGCAGCCGCCGTTCAACAACGTCAAGATGCGGCAGGCCGTGCTCGCGGTCGTCGACCAGAAGGACTACGCGATCGCGATCGCCGGCGACCCGAAGAACGGCAGGCCCTGCCCGTCGTACTTCACCTGCGGCACGCCGCTGGCGAACAACGCCGGCTCGGAGGCGCTGACCGGCAAGCGCGACTTCGACAAGGCGAAGGCGCTCGTGAAGGAGGCCGGCTACAAGGGCGAGAAGATCGTCGTGATGACGGCGACCGACCAGCCGATCGTGCAGGCGCAGGCGCTGATCACGCAGGAACTGCTGCGCAAGATCGGCCTGAACGCGGAACTCGCGGCGATGGACTGGGGCACGCTGATCACGCGCCGCTCGTCGAAGGAGCCGATCGACAAGGGCGGATGGAACATCTTCTTTACATGGTTCGTCGGCCCGGACATCACGTCGCCGGCGCTGAACTCGCCGCTGCGCGGCAACGGAGAGAAGGCGTGGTTCGGCTGGCCGAATGACCCAAAGCTCGAGGAGCTTCGTGATGCCTGGTTCGCCGCGCCGACGCCGGCCGAGCAGAAGAAGATCGCCGAAGAGATGCAGAAGCGCGCGTTCGAAACCGTGCCGTACATTCCGACCGCGCAGTTCATCATCCCGACCGCGTATCGCACGAATCTCTCCGGCGTGATCGTGTCGCCGGTGACTTTCCTGTGGAACGTGGAGAAGAAGTAGCGGTGTCATTCCCGCCCAAGCG
>JBLMYK010000146.1:0-6033 GCA_050258235.1 Gemmatimonadota bacterium
ACCGACCACGGAGCCGACGCCGCCGAAGCCAGGCGACCGGCCAAAACTCACGCGCGTCAAGTGATCTGATGCCGCGCCGCCTGCGCGGCGCCCGCTTCAGCCCCGATAGCCGTTCGGGTTCTGCTGCTGCCAGCGCCAGCCGTCGGCGCAGGCCTGCTCGATCGTTCGCGTCGCCTGCCAGCCGAGCGCTCGCGCGGCAAGTGCGGGATCGGCCCAGCAGGCGGCGATGTCTCCCGGCCGCCGTGAGGTGATCTCGTACGGGATGCGCCTGCCGGTCGCGGCTTCGAACGCGTGCACCAGCTCCAGTACGCTCGTGCCCCGCCCGGTACCCAGGTTGATCGCGCCGAAACCCTCCTGCCGCCCGGCGTGCTCGATCGCGCGCAGGTGACCGAGGGCCAGATCCACCACGTGCAGGTAGTCGCGCACACCGGTGCCGTCGCCGGTGGGCCAGTCGTCGCCGAACACGTTCAGGCGCTCGCGCTTGCCGATCGCCACCTGCAGGATGAACGGGAACAGGTTGTTGGGCACGTCGTTCGGGTCCTCGCCGATCTGCCCGCTCGGATGCGCACCGATCGGGTTGAAGTAGCGCAGGCTGATGAACGACCACGCCGGCTCCGATGCGGCCACGTCGCGCAGGATCTGCTCCACCATCGCCTTGGTGGCGCCGTACGGATTGGTGGTGCGGATCGGAGCGCCCTCCGGAATCGGCAGCGCGTCGGGCGCGCCATAAACGGTCGCCGACGAGCTGAACACCAGCCTGCGCACCCGCGCGCGGCGCATCGCGGCCAGCAGCGCGAGCGTGCCGCCGACGTTGTTGTCGTAGTACGCGAGCGGCTTCGCCACCGATTCACCGACCGCCTTCAGCGCCGCGAAGTGGATCACGCCGTCGAACGCATGATCGGCAAACACGCGCTCGAGCAGCGCGGCGTCGCGCACATCGCCCTCGACCGCCAGCAGCGGGCAACCGGTGATCGCCCGCACGCGCACCAGTGCCTCCGGCGCGCTGTTCGAATAGTTGTCGAGGCAAACGACCCGATGCCCCGCGGCGAGCAGTTCGACGATCGTGTGCGAGCCGATGTAGCCGGCGCCGCCGGTGACGAGAATGGTCTGCATGAATCGGTTGCGGTGGCCCGCGCGAATCATACGGGCTCGATCCCAGGTGCTGGACTAAACTTCGTGGACTGCCGGTTTAGCTCAGTTGGTAGAGCAATCGCCTTGTAAGCGATAGGTCATCCGTTCGAGTCGGATAACCGGCACCGGCTCGCACCGCCGACACCCGAACGCTGCTGCGTCCGGGCCGCCTTCAGTCGGCGGACGACAGGGGGCGCGCGACGTCTTCCAGTGGCCGGCGCTCAGCGGCGATGCCGAGCCAGGCCTCAGCGATCGCGGCAACGAGCATCAGCGCCGCACCTAGCGCGTACCCCCAGGCGACCGCGCTCGGCTCGCCCGTGCCGATCAGCGCGCCGAAAAGCGTCGGCGCCGCGATGCCGCCGATCGCCGTGCCGAGTCCGTAGAAGAGAGCGATCGACAGCGCACGCACTTCGAGCGGGAAGCTCTCGCTCACGGTGAGGTAAGCGGAACTCGCCGCCGCCGATGCGAAGAAGAAGACGCAGGTCCAGGCGGCCGTCTGCGTTGTGGCGGACAGCATTCCGTGGACGAACAGCACCGCGGTCAGCGCCAGCAGAACGCCTGCCACCGCGTAGGTGGTCGCGATCATCGGCTTGCGGCCCCAGGTGTCGAACAGGCGGCCCAGGACCAGCGGTCCGAGAAAGTTGCCGATTGCGAAGGGAATCAGGTAGAGGCCGACGCGCTCAGGAGGAATCCCGTAGAAGCGAGCGAGCACGAGCGCGTAGGTGAAGAAGATCGCGTTGTAGCAGAACGCCTGTGAGGTCATCAGCACGAGCCCGAGAGCGGCGCGCCGCGGATAGCGGCGGAACAGGCTCACGCCCAGGTCGACGAAGGAGACCGCGCGCATGCGCGGGCGCAGGCGCAGGCGCGGGTGCGCTGCATCGCGCGGCGGTGCGGCGCCCGCAGTGTTCTCGATCTTCGACACGATCTGCGTCGCCTCGTCGACACGGCCGCGCAGCAGCAGCCAGCGCGGACTCTCCGGCAGCAGGCGGCGCACGAACAGGATCGCGAGTCCCAGCAACGCGCCGATGCCGAACGCAACGCGCCACCCGACGTCGGGTGGCAGCAGCCCGGGGTCGAGGAGTACCGCAGATGCGGCTGCGGCGAGCAGCGCGCCGAGCCAGAAGCTGCCGTTGACCGCCAGATCGGTCCGACCGCGAAAGCGCGCCGGAATCAGTTCCTGGATCGCCGAGTTGATCGCCGTGTATTCGCCGCCGATGCCCGCACCGGTGAGGAAGCGGAAAAGCGCGAATGACAGAAGATTCCATGCAAATGCAGTGGCTGCCGTCGCGACGATATAGACGGCGAGCGTGACGAAGAAGAGGCGCTTGCGGCCGAAGCGGTCGGTCAGCCAGCCGAAGGCGAACGCGCCGAGCACGGCCCCCGCGAGATACGCGCTCGCTGCCAGGCCGATTTCCGCTTCCGACAGGTGCAAGGCCGGGCTCGCCTTGAGCGCACCGGAGATTGCGCCGGCCAGCGTCACCTCGAGGCCGTCGAGCACCCAGGTGATGCCGAGCGCAAGAATCACCGTCGCGTGGAAGCGGCTCCAGGGCAGCGCATCCAGCCGGGCCGGAACGTCGCTCTCGACGATCATGCGGGCCTCCGGCCGCGGCGAAAACGACCCGGGCAACGGATTCGTGCGGACCGCATCGTTGCCCGACGAACCATGTCAACCGCCGCGGACTGCGAACAACAGGCGCCCTTGCGAAGTCGCCCGAGGTCAGCGGCCGATTCCATCCCAGCGCGGCGCCAGATCGTGCTCGATGTCGAACAGGTCGAGCACACGCGCCAGCGTGGCATCGACGAGTTGCTCGATTGTCTGCGGACGCTGGTAGAAGGCCGGGACGGGTGGGAAGATCACGCCGCCCATCAGCGTCACCGCCTCCATGTTGCGGATGTGCGCGAGATTCAGCGGCGCTTCGCGCACCAGCAGCACCAGTCGGCGCCGCTCCTTCAGGCAGACATCGGCGGCGCGTGTGATCAGGTTGTCCGCCAGCCCGGTCGCGCAGGCGGCCAGCGTCTTCATCGAGCACGGCGCGATCACCATCCCTGCGCTCTGGAACGACCCGGACGCGATGCTGGCGCCGATGTCGTTGACGTTGTGCACCGTGTGGGCGAGCTTCTCGACCTCGGCGCGCTTCAGCCCCAGTTCCTGGTGGACGTTCAGCACGCCCGCCGACGAAAGCAGCAGATGGGTTTCAACGTCGCCGCGCCCGTGCAGATGCTGCAGCAGGCGCACGCCGTAGATTGCGCCGGACGCGCCGGTGACGGCGACGATCAGCCGGCGGCGCCGGCCTGCGGCCGGCACGTGGGTCAAGCGACTTCCGCCTTCTTCAGCAGTTCCTGCAGCTCGCCGCTCTGGTACATCTCCATCATGATGTCCGAGCCGCCGACGAATTCGCCCTTCACGTACAGCTGCGGGATCGTCGGCCAGTTGGCATACGCCTTCACGCCTTCGCGAACGTCCTGGTCCTCGAGCACGTTGACGGTCGTGAGATTCTTCACGCCGCACGCCTTCAGCACCTGGATCGCGCGGCCGGAGAAGCCGCACTGCGGGAACTGCGCCGTCCCCTTCATGAACAGCACCACCGGGTTTTCGTTGACGGTCTTCTGGATGAATTGCTTCGCGTCCATTGCGGATTCCTGTGGGATTGCCGGATCACGGCAGTTTAAGCGCCGGCGACTGCGGCCGCCAAACGGCGGCGGTCCGCGTAATCGGCACCGGCGCGCAGAACTTTAGACAGGGACGCCGGTGAAAAGATGCCGATCAATCCGTGCTTTTTCGCGCTTGCATTGCCGCTGTAGGCGATATCGTGCTCCTCCGATGCCTCCGCGCGCAGGCGTTGCGAAGAAAGCGGGAGAGCCGGTCACGGCTCTCCCGCGCGCGCTTGCGAAGCGAGCGCACGCCACCCTTTACCGTCGCGCTGCGGCTGCCGATTCCCAGCTAGCCGGTTCGTCCGCCGACCCGGCCGGAGCAGATGCGATCGAGCCCGGCGGCGTCCCGGCGTGTTTCGATGGATTGAAATCCCGCCGCATCGAACAGCGCGCGCACCGCCGCGCCCTGGTCGTATCCGTGCTCGACCATCAGCACGCCGCCGGGACGAAGGTGAGGTGATGCGCCGGCAACGATCGCGCGCAGATGCGCGAGGCCGTCGGTGTGGTCGGTCAGCGCATGAAGTGGTTCGTCGCGCAGCGCCGGCAAGTGCGGATCGCCGGACGCGATATAGGGGGGATTGGCAACGATGGCGTCGAAGCGCCCCTCGATGCGCGCGTACCAGTCGGATTCGACGAAGGCAACCCGCGCACCGAGCCTTTTCGCGTTGTCGCGCGCCACGGCAAGCGCTCCGGCGGAGCGATCGGTGCCGGTGACGACAGCGTCGGGCCGCTCCAGCGCGAGCGTGATCGCCACGCAGCCGGAGCCGGTGCCCAAGTCGAGGACGCGCGGCGCGTCGACCGCCCGGATGGCGGCGAGCACGGTGTCGACCAGCAGTTCGGTCTCGGGGCGCGGAATCAGCACGGCCGGATTCACGCGGAAATCGCGCCCGTAGAACTCCTGCGCACCGAGCAGGTAGGCGACCGGCTCGCCGCGCAGGCGCCGCTCGATGAGCGCGGCAAAGCGCGCGTGCCGGGTCTCGTCGACTGCCGCGTCCGGATGCGCGATCAGCCATTCGCGCCGCGCGCCGAGGACAAACGCCAGCAGCGACCGGGCCTCGCGCGTCGGCAGATTCGCCGTCGCCAGCAGTTCGGCGACCGTCACTCGGTGCCGGGCTTCGTCATCGCGGCTGGCACGACCCAGGCGTCGAACTGCGCTGCGGTCACGTAGCCGAGTGCGAGCGCCGCTTCCGTCAGGGTGCTGCGGTCGCGGTGCGCCTTCTTCGCGATCTCGGCCGCCCTGTCGTAACCGATGTGCGGCGCCAGCGCGGTCACCAGCATCAGCGAGCGTTCGAGCAGTTCGGCGATGCGCGCCTGGTTCGCCTCGATGCCGCGCGCGCAGTGCTCATCGAAGCCCGCGATGCCGTCGGCGAGCAGCCGGATCGACTGCAGCGCGTTGTGCGCGATCAGCGGCTTGAACACGTTCAGTTCGAAGTTGCCCGACGCCGCGCCGATGTTGATCGCGACGTCGTTGCCGAGCACCTGCGCGGCGACCATGGTCAGCATCTCGCACTGGGTCGGATTGACCTTGCCCGGCATGATCGACGAACCCGGTTCGTTCTCCGGGATCGAGATCTCGCCGAAGCCGGCGCGCGGCCCGCTCGCCAGCCAGCGCACGTCGTTGGCGATCTTCATCAGCGCGACCGCGAGCGACTTCAGCGCGCCGTGCGCGAACGCGAGCGCGTCGTGCGACGCGAGCGCCTCGAACTTGTTCGGCGCCGACACGAACGGCAGCCCGGTGAAGTGCGCGATCTCGGCCGCGGCACGGCCCGCGAATTCCGGGTGCGTGTTCAGGCCCGTGCCGACTGCGGTTCCTCCCAGCGCCAGCTCGTACACGCGGGGCAGCACCGCCTCGACCGCGGCGCGCGCATTCGCGAGCTGCTGCGCGTAGCCGGAGAACTCCTGGCCGAGCGTCAGCGGCGTGGCATCCTGCAGATGGGTGCGGCCGATCTTCACGATGTCGGCAAAGGCCGCGCTCTTCGCGGCCAGCGTCGCATGCAAGGCGTCCAGCGACGGCAGCAGCCGCTCGCGCATTGCGGTCGCCGCGGCAATGTGCATCGCCGTCGGGAAAACGTCATTGGACGACTGGCCGCGGTTCACGTCGTCGTTCGGATGCACGAGCCGGCCGGCGCCGCGCGGCCCGCCGAGCAGCTCGGAGGCGCGGTTGGCCAGCACCTCGTTGACGTTCATGTTCGACTGCGTGCCCGAACCCGTCTGCCAGACCGACAGCGGGAATTCGTCGGCATGCCGGCC
>JBLMYK010000147.1:0-3207 GCA_050258235.1 Gemmatimonadota bacterium
GGACTTCTCGATCGTGCGCGCGATGGTCTTCTTCGGCTCGGCGCTCTACATCGCCGCGTATCTCGCGACCGACGTGCTGTACGCGGTCGCGGATCCACGGATCCGGCTCCATTGACATGAAACCGGTGATCCTGTGGACCGACTGGGCGGTCCTGATCGTGCTGGTGGTCGCGGTCCTGTACGCGTGGCGCGTCCGTCGCACGCCGCATCTGGCGGCGACTTGGCGCAAGGCCTTTCTGCAACCGGTCGGTGCCTCGACCGCCACGCTGCTGGCGATCGTGGTGGCGATCGGCGTGCTCGATTCGCTGCACTTCCGCGAGCAGATTGCCGACGAAGGCGGTCGTCCGGTGTACTCGCCGGTGACGCGCTCAGCGCTCGACGTGCTGCTCACTCGTCAGGAATCCGGCCGCGAGACGACCTACTCGGAACCACTGGACTATCTGAGCTACCAGAAGGAATCGATGGAAGTCGGCGGCAAGCAGGTGCGCGACTATCCGCGGCTGAAATACGGTGGCGCGCATTTGCACGATCCGGTGCACGAGTGGGCCGGCGACATCCTGCGGCGCGGGGGGCTGGGCCTGGCCGGCGGCGCCTTGGCGTCGGCGCTCCTCGCGGTGCTGGTGGCGCTGCGGCATTCGCGTCGCCAGCGGCGGACCCTGTCAGCGTCGCTGGCCGATATTGCGCGCGGTCGCACCGAGTATCCGGTGCGCGCGGTGCTGGTCACGCTCGGCGTGCTGCTGCTGCTGGCCGGACCGATCGCGACGCTGTCGGCCGAGTATCACGTTTTCGGCACCGACCGCACCGGCAACGATCTCCTCTATCTAGTGCTGAAGAGCATCCGCACCGCGTTGGTGATCGGCACGATGACCACGCTGGTCACGCTGCCGATAGCGGTCGGGCTGGGCATCGCCGCCGGCTACCTCCGCGGCTGGGTCGACGAGGTGATCCAGTACCTCTATACGGTGCTCAATTCGATTCCGTACCTGCTGCTGCTGGCGGCGGCGGTGCTGATCCTGATTATCTTCATCGACAACAATCCGGAACTGTTCCAGACCGCCGCCGAGCGCACCGACGCGCGCCTGTTCTTCCTGTGCGTGATCCTGGGCGTGACGAGCTGGACCGAGCTGGCGCGCCTGATCCGTGCCGAGGTGCTGCGGCTGCGTGAACTGGAGTATGTGCAGGCGGCGCAGGCCTTCGGCGTCAGCACGTGGCGCATCATGACCGTGCACCTGGTGCCGAACCTGATGCACGTGATCCTGATCAACGTGGTGATCGCGTTCTCGGGGCTCGTGCTGGCCGAGGCGATCCTGTCGTATGTCGGCGTGGGCGTCGATCCGTCGATGGCGAGCTTCGGCACACTGATCAACACCGCGCGCGCGGAGCTGTCGCGCGAGCCCGCGATCTGGTGGACGCTCGCCACCGCATTCACGTTCATGTTCGTGATCGTGCTGTCGGCGAATCTCTTCGCCGACGCGGTGCGCGACGCCTTCGACCCGCGCTTCATCTCCAAATGACGCTGAGCCTGCGCCACGTCCGCACCGAGATCTCTTCTTCCGTCGGCACCGTCGTGCCGGCGGACGATGTGACGTTCGACATCCGGCCTGGCGAGACCTTTGCCGTGGTCGGCGAATCCGGCTGCGGCAAGTCGATGACGGCGATGTCGATCGCGCGGTTGCTGCCGGAGAACGCGCGCATCGTTGCCGGCAACGTGCTGCTCGACGGCACCGATCTCGCGGACCTGCCCGAGCGGCGCATGCGCGAGTTCCGCGGCGCCAAGGTCTCGATGATCTTCCAGGAACCCGCGACCAGCCTGAACCCGGTGATGACGGTCGGACGCCAGATCGTCGAGGCGATCGAAACGCATACGCCGCTGCGCGGGGCGGCCGCGCGCGCCAAGGCGATCGAGTGGCTCAAGCGGGTCGGCCTGCCCGAGCCGGAACGCCGCGTCGATGGCTACCCGTTCCAGCTCTCCGGCGGGCAGAAGCAGCGCGTGATGATCGCGATCGCGCTCGCGGTCGAGCCGGACGTGGTGATCGCGGACGAGCCGACGACGGCGCTCGACGTGACGATCCAGAAGCAGATCCTCGACCTGCTGAAGGAACTGCAGGCCGCGCAGCAGATGTCGATGCTGCTGATCACGCACGACCTGGGCATTGTGGCCGAAATGGCGCACCGGATCGCGCTGATGTACGCGGGGCAGGTGGTCGAGGTCGCCGAGACCGCGGAGTTTTTCGCGCGGCCGCTGCACCCCTACGCACGACTGCTGTTCGCGGCGATCCCCGACACCGGCAAGCGCGGCCGCCAGCTCGCGGCGATCGCAGGCACGGTGCCGCCGCTGAACCGCGCGTTCACTACCTGCCGTTTCGTCGAACGTTGCCCGTCGGCATTAGCGCGCTGTCGCACCGAGACGCCGCCGCTATACGAGCCGGCGGCGGCCCATCAGGTTCGCTGCGTTCTGCACGAACGAGGGATCGGTGCGATGTTGGTCGGAAACGGATCCGACGCTGGGTCTGCCGCCCCTGCTGCGTCGAGCGCTGCCACTGCGCCGCTGCTGGAAGTGCGCGACTACCGGGTGTGGTTCCCGATCCGGCGCGGGCTGCTGAAGCGAACTGTCGGCTACGTGAAAGCGGTCGACGGCGTATCGTTCTCGCTTGCCGCCGGACGTACGCTGGCGCTGGTCGGCGAATCGGGCTGCGGCAAGACGACGACGGGCAAGGCGCTGCTGCAGCTTCTGCGCGGATCGGCGCTGATCCAGGGCGAGGCGCACCTGGCGGGCCGGGCGCTCGACCGGCTCGACGGCGAGGACCTGCGGCGCGCGCGGCGTGAAATCCAGATCATCTTCCAGGACCCGTTCGGCTCGCTGAACCCGCGCATGCGCGTGGCAGAGATTCTGGAGGAGGGCGTGGCGTCGCTGCGGCCGGAGATCGGCGCCAACGAGCGCCATGCCCGCATCGCCGCGCTGCTGGACAAGGTCGGCCTGCGCGCCGACAGCATGCACCGCTATCCGCACGAGTTCTCCGGCGGTCAGCGGCAGCGCATCGCGATCGCGCGCGCGCTGGCGGTGGAGCCGAAGCTGATCGTGTGCGACGAGCCGACCTCGGCTCTGGACGTCTCGGTGCAGGCGCAGATCCTGAACCTGCTGGCGCAGCTGCAGCGCGAACTCGACGTCGCCTACCTGTTCATCACGCACAACTTCGGCGTGGTCGA
>JBLMYK010000148.1:0-19109 GCA_050258235.1 Gemmatimonadota bacterium
CGCATCGCGGCACGCGTCCGCGGAGGATGCGCCGGAATGCGGTCGAATCCCCACAGCCGGGCCACTTCCTCGATCAGGTCCTCCTCGATCTCCAGATCGAATCGGTATGGCGGCGGCGTCACGTGAAAGGCGTCTTGACCGCGCGTGAACGCAAAGCCGAGGCGGCGAAAGACGCCTTCGATCTCATCGTCGCTGATCGACACGCCAATCACCTTGCGGCATCGATCCGCACGCATCTTCACCGGCTTCCGCTGCGGCAGACGCGCGATCTGGTCATCGATCGGCCCGACCCGGGCCTCGTCAGTGCCGCAGATCGAAAGCACGAGCTGCGTGATCACCTCGATGTGATCGACGGTGGTGGAAAAATCCACGCCGCGCTCGAAGCGGTGCGACGCATCGGTCGAGAAGTTGTAGCGACGCGCGCGGCCCTGGATGGCCTCCGGCCACCAGAATGCTGCTTCGATGTAGATATTGCGTGTCGACAGCGACACTGCCGTGGGTTCGCCGCCCATCACGCCGGCGAGCGCTTCGACGCGCTCTTCGTCGGCGATCACGCCGACGCTTTCATCGACCTCGACCGTCTGGCCGTTCAGCAACTCCGCCTGCTCCCCGGCGCGGCCCCAGCGCACGGTCAGGCCGCCGTGCACCTTGTCGAGATCGAAGATGTGCGACGGCCGTCCGAGCTCGAGCATCACGTAGTTGGAGATGTCGACCAGTGCCGAGATCGGCCGCTGGCCGCTGCGCTCCAGGCGCTGCTTCATCCACTCCGGCGTCGGCGCAGCCGCATTCAACCCCCTGACGATGCGACCGGAGAAACGCCCGCACAGATCCGGCGCATCGATCGCGACCGGCAACCGGTCGCTTATCGTCGGCCTGATCGCCTCTATCCCGGGCAGTGCCAGTGCAGCGCCGGTGATGGCCGCCACCTCGCGCGCGACGCCCACCACGCTGAGGCAATCTCCACGGTTGGGCGTCAGCTTGATCGTCAGCTTGCGGTCATCGAGACCGAGGTAGTCGCGCACGTCGCGCCCGATCGGCGCATCGTCAGCGAGGACCATCAGCCCGCTGTGGTCCTGCGACAGACCGAGCTCGCGCGCCGAGCACAACATGCCCTGGGACTCGACGCCGCGCATCGTCGCCGCCTTGATGCGGAAGTCTTGCGGCAGCACCGCGCCGACCAGCGCACAAGGGACACGGATCCCCGGGGCGACGTTCGGTGCGCCGCAGACTATGGTGAGGATTCGATCGGCACCCGCATCAACCTCGCACACCGTGAGCTTGTCGGCGTTCGGATGCCTGGTAACCGTCAGCACGCGCGAAACGACCACATGACTGAACGCGGGCGCAACCGGCTCGTTGCTTTCGACCTCGAGGCCGGCCATCGTGAGCCGATGCGCCAGTTCCTCGCTGGAGACCGGCGGATTCACATATGTTCTCAGCCACTGTTCCGAGAATTGCATCTACGCTCTCCGGCTCAGTTGAACTGCGACAGAAAGCGCAGGTCGCCCTCGAAGAAGAGGCGCAGGTCGTCGACGCCGTAGCGCAGCATCGTCAGGCGCTCGAGGCCGGACCCGAAGGCGAAACCGATGTACTTCTCCGGATCCAGTCCGAAGTTGCGCACGACCGTCGGATGCACCTGGCCGGCACCCGAGATCTCCAGCCACTTGCCCTTGTTCGGCCCGCCAGTGAACATCATGTCGATTTCCGCCGATGGTTCGGTGAACGGGAAGAACGACGGACGAAAGCGCACCTGCAGGTCATCGCTCTCGAAGAAACGGCGCAGGAAGTCCGTATACACGCCTTTCAGGTCGGCGAAGCTCACCTCCTCGTCGATCCACAGGCCCTCGACCTGGTGGAACATCGGCGAGTGCGTAGCGTCCGAATCGACGCGATAGGTGCGCCCGGGCGCGATCACCTTGATCGGCGGCCGATGCATCCGCGCGTAGCGGACCTGCATCGGGGACGTGTGGGTACGCAGGTTCAGCGGCAGGCCGTCGCTGCCATTCATGTCGACGTAGAACGTGTCCTGCATGGACCGCGCCGGATGGTTGGGCGGGTTGTTCAGCGCCGTGAAATTGAACCAGTCGGTTTCGATTTCCGGTCCGTCCGCGACATCGAAGCCGATCGAGCCGAAGATCTCTTCGATCCGCATCCACGTTCGCACGACCGGATGAATGCCTCCGGCGCTGCGCTTGCGCCCCGGCAGCGTGACGTCGATCGACTCCTGCGCGAGGCGGGCATTCAGACTCGCCTCCGCCAGCTGCGCCCGGCGCTCGGCGAGCAGGCGCTCGATCGTCTCCTTGGCGGCGTTGATGCGTGCCCCCTGCAGGCGCTTTTCCTCGGGGGCGAGCTTGCCGAGCCCCTTGAGCAGTTCGGTGACGCTGCCGCTCTTGCCGAGAAATCGCGCCTTCTCGTTCTCCAGTGCCGCGGGCTGGTCGACGGCGGCGAACGCCGCGCGCGCTTCATCAATCAGTTTTTCGAGTCGTTCCATCGGGTTTCCCAAACGGAAAACGGGGCCCGCCGCCAAGGCCAGGCCCCGTTTTGTCGGACCGCTGCGCCGGCAGGGCGCACGGATATCAGGCGGCGAGGCTGGACTTGACCTTGTCGACGATCGCCGCAAACGCCGGCTTGTCCAGAACCGCCATGTCAGCCAGGACCTTGCGGTCCATTTCGATCGCCGCCTTCTTCAGCCCGGCGATGAAAGCCGAGTACGACATGCCCTGCTCGCGCACCGCCGCGTTGATGCGCGCAATCCACAGCGAGCGGAACACGCGCTTGCGGTTGCGGCGATCGCGGTACGCGTACTGCCCCGCTTTCATCACCGCTTCCTTGGCGACGCGGAAAACGCTCTTGCGCCGCTGCGTGTAGCCCTTGGCCGCCGACAAGACCTTCTTGTGCCGCGCGCGCGCGGTCACGCCACGTTTGACTCGAGGCATGGTGTCTCCTTACGCGTAGGGCAGCATCCGACGCACGGACTCGACGTCGGACTTGTGCAGTTCCACCGGGCCGCGCAGGTGACGCTTGGACTTGGTGGTCTTCTTGGTGAGGATATGGCGCTTGAACGCCTGTCCCCGCTTGATCGATCCGCTGTTGCGGACGATAAAGCGCTTCGCAGCGCTTTTCTTGGTCTTCATCTTGGGCATGTGCCCTCCTTTCTTGGATGACGGCAGGCGCTCCCTCGGGAGACTTGCTGGCCCGCCTTCACTTGTGATCGCGGCCCGCCGCCGACCAAGCGGCGCGCCACGCTGAAACCTACTTCTTCTTCTTCGGCGCCAGCACCATGATCATCTGGCGACCTTCCAGCTTTGGCATCGCCTCGACCTGGCTCACCTCCTGCAGGTCCGCCTTCACGCGCTCCAGCAGTTTCAGGCCCAGTTCCTGGTGTGCCATTTCGCGCCCGCGGAACCGCATCGTGACCTTGGCCTTGTCGCCCTCTTCAAGGAACTCGTGCAGCTTGCGCACCTTGGTCTGGTAATCGTGATCATCCGTCGCCGGGCGGAACTTGATCTCCTTGACCTCGATGACCCTCTGCTTCAGCTTAGCCTCGTGTGCCTTCTTCTGCTCCTGATACTTGAACTTGCCGTAGTCCATCAGGCGACAGACCGGCGGCGATGCATTGGGCGCGATTTCGACCAGGTCGACATCGGCTTCCTCGGCCAGCCGCAACGCTTCTGCGACGCTGACAATGCCAAGCGGCTCGTTGTTGACGCCCGTCAGCCGGATTTCAGGGGCCGTGATTTCTCGATTCAGCCGATGCGAACGATCCTGAGCGATGGTTTGTGACTCCAGATATAGAAAGAAAACTAAGCCGTGCCGCCCACGTTGCGCCGCTGCGCGACATCGTCTGCGAGTCGCGCCGCAAAGTTCTCTTGGGGCATGACCCCGAGATCAACGCCTCCGCGGGCCCGCACGGCCACCTGTCCCGCCTGCATTTCCTTGTCCCCGACCACGAGGATGTAAGGAACCTTTTGCAGTGCGAGGGCGCGAATTTTATAAGTGATCTTTTCGTTGCGCAAATCGGCTTCCACCCTAAAGCCTTGTTTTTTCAGCGTTTGCGCAACATCACTCGCGTAGGTCAATTGGTGCTCCGAGATATTCGCGACTGCAACCTGCACCGGTGCCAGCCATGGCGGCATCGCGCCGGCATGGTTCTCGATCAGCATGCCGATGAAACGCTCCATCGAGCCGATGATGGCCCGGTGCAGCATGACCGGTACCTTGCGCGTGTTGTCCTCCGCCACGTATTCGGCGCCGAGCCGGCCCGGCATCTGGAAATCGACCTGCATCGTCCCGCACTGCCACTCCCGGCCGATCGCGTCCTTCAAGGTGTACTCGATCTTCGGTCCGTAGAAGGCGCCGTCGCCGGGGCTGATCGCGAACTCGACGCCGGATCGACGGAGGGATTCCATCAGTGCGCTCTCGGCGCGGTCCCAGTTTTCGTCCGATCCGATGCGCTGCGCCGGGCGCGTCGACACCTTGTAAAGGATGTGCTCGAACCCGAAGTCCTTGTAGACCTTCTGCAGCAGCGCAGTGTAGGCGACGCACTCGTCGAGGATCTGCTCCTCGGTGCAGAAGACGTGCCCGTCGTCCTGCGTGAAGCCGCGCACACGCATCATGCCGTGCAGGGAACCTGACGGCTCGTTGCGGTGGCAGGCGCCGAATTCGCCATAGCGCAGCGGCAGCTCACGGTAGCTGTGCAGATTGGCGTTGTAGATCTGTATGTGCCCCGGGCAGTTCATCGGCTTCAGCGCGTAGTAACGGTTCTCCGACTCGGTCGTGAACATGTTCTCGCGGTACTTGTCCCAATGGCCGGATTTCTCCCACAGCGAGCGGTCAAGGATCTGCGGTGCCTTGACTTCCTGGTAGCCGTTGTCGCGGTACACCTGGCGCATGTACTGCTCGACCGCCTGCCAGATCGCCCAGCCCTTCGGGTGCCAGAAGATCAGCCCCGGCGCCTCGTCCTGGAAGTGGAACAGATCGAGTTCGCGCCCGAGCTTGCGGTGGTCGCGCCGCTCGGCTTCCGCGAGCATCTTCAGATAGGCGTCCTGGTCCTCCTTCTTTGCCCATGCGGTGCCATAGATGCGCTGGAGCATCTCGTTCCTGCTGTCGCCGCGCCAGTACGCGCCGGCAACCTTCATCAGCTTGAAGACCCTGAGCTTCCCAGTCGTCGGCACGTGCGGCCCGCGGCACAGGTCCACGAATTTGCCTTCGCGATACAGCGAGATGTCCTCGGCGGCGGGGATCGCGCTGATGATCTCCGCCTTGTACTTCTCGCCGATCGATTCGAAGAACCTCACCGCATCGTCGCGCTTCCAGACCTCGCGCGTGACGGCCTCGTTCTTCGCCGCGAGCTCCGCCATCTTCTTCTCGATCGTTGCAAGGTCGTCGAGCGTGAACGGGCGCGTGTACGAGAAGTCGTAATAGAAGCCGTTTTCGATCACCGGTCCGATCGTCACCTGCGCGTCTGGAAACAGTTCCTTGACGGCGTATGCAAGCAGGTGCGCGGTCGAGTGGCGCAGGATCTCCAGCCCTTCGGCGTCCCGATCGGTAACGATCGACACCGCCGCATCGCGGTCGATCACGTAGGACGTATCGACCAGCTTGCCGTCGACCTTTCCCGCCAGCGCGGCCTTTGCGAGCCCGGCGCCGATCGACGCGGCCACCTCGGCCACGCTGACCGGTTCATCGAACGGCCTTTTCGAGCCGTCCGGCAACGAAATCGAAATCATCGTCATCTCCAGCAAAAAAAAAGTGCGGTCGAGCCGCACTTTTCCGAAGGGCGAACTCGTCCGGGGCTCTCAGCTGCCGGTGCTCGGAGTTCGGAACGTCATTGCTGCTTCTCCCTTCGCTGCAGTGGTAGGCGCGAGTGGACTCGAACCACCGACCCCCACCATGTCAAGGTGGTGCTCTAACCAGCTGAGCTACGCGCCTAAGCGACGCGGATGATACACGAGGCAGTCGCGCGAGCCGCGCGATCGCGCTGTTGGATTCAGCGGCGGCGCGCCGAAATAACGCCATCGACCTCGCTGAGTTCAGCCAGCGCACGACGCAGCGCGCCAGTGTCGGCGACCTCGATCGTGAACTGCATCTGCGCCTCCCCGCGCCGGGTCAGTGTGTTCACGCCGATCACGTTCATCTTCTCGCGCGCAAAGACCTCGGAGACATCGCGCAGCAGACCGTGGCGGTCCGCCGCGAGCACGAACACATCGACCGGGTAGGCGGCTTCCGCCTGACCGCCCCATGTGACGTCGATCAGCCGCTCGGGGGCCCGCTTCGCCAGCGCGCGTGCGTTGACGCAATTGGCGCGATGGATGGATACACCCTTGCCGCGCGTGACGAATCCGATGATCTCGTCCGGAGGCACCGGTCGGCAGCAGCGCGCCAGCATCGTCAGCAGCGAATCGACTCCAACCACGAGCACCTTGCCCTTGGCCGCCGGCGCTGCCCTTGCCGTCGCCGCCGGCAGTGCCGGCACCGCGACCTCCGCAGCGCCGCCCGGCGCCGTGGTCAGTGCCTGCTCGATGCTGCGCAGGCTGAATTCCTCTTTCGTCGCGGCGACATAAAACTCGTCCACCGACGCAAAGCCCAGCCTTCGCGCCAGATCGTCGAGCTTGACGGCCGTCTTTCCGAGGCGCGCGAGTTCGCGCTCGACGATCTCGCGTCCCGCCGCAACGCTCTGCGCCAGCTCGAGCGCGTTGAACCACTGCCGCACCTTGGCCCGCGATCGCGGACTGGCGAGGTAGCCCAGATCCGCATTCAACCAGTCGCGGCTTGGCCCACCCGTCTTCGCCGCGACGATCTCGATGGTCTGGCCGGTTGTCAGACGCGTCGTCAGCGGCACCATCGCTCCGTCGACGCGCGCGCCGCGACAGCGATGACCCAGTTCCGTATGAACGTGGTAAGCAAAATCGATCGGCGTCGATCCAGCCGGCAGCTCCACCACCTTCGCCTGCGGCGTCAACACATAGATGCGGTCTTCGCCGGCCAGCGCGCCCGCGCCGACCGGCTCGCTCACGTCTGCGCGCCATGCCAGCAGCTGGCGCAGCCATGCGATGCGCTCGTCCTCGGTGCGCGCCGCCCGGCCGCGCGCCCTCGTCTGCTCCTTGTAGCGCCAGTGCGCGGCAACCCCGAGCTCGGCGGCCTCGTGCATCGCGCGCGTGCGGATCTGGATCTCGAGCGCCTGCCCCGCGGCATCCCGCACCACGGTATGCAACGACTGATAACCGTTGGGCTTCGGCCGCGCGATGTAGTCGTCGTACTCGCTGCCGATCGGCGTCCAGTGCTGGTGCACCAACGACAGCGCCTGGTAACACTGAGCGACGTCGTCCACGATCACGCGCAGGGCGCGCACGTCGTACAGCTGTTCGAACGCCAGTGACTTGGTCCGCATCTTGTTCCAGATGCTGTAGATGTGCTTCGGACGCCCGCTCACCTCCGCCCGGATCCCTGCCTCCGCGAGCAGCTGCCCGAGCCGCGTGATTGCGCCCTCGATGAAGGCTTCGCGTTCGATGCGCTTGGCCTCGAGCCAGCGCGCGATCTGCTTGTAGGTCTGCGGCTCGAGGAAGCGCAAGGCCAGATCTTCAAGTTCCCACTTCAATTGCCATATTCCAAGCCGGTTGGCGAGCGGTGCGTACAACTGCAACGTCTCGCGGGCGAAGTCCTCGGCGCCGGATTGCTTGGTGGCGGCGTACCAGCGCAGCGTCTGCAGCCTGGAAGCGAGGCGAAGGATCACCACCCGCAGGTCGTTGACCATCGCCAGCAGCATCTTGCGCAGGGCTTCGGCTTCCGCCGTCGCATCGGCCTGCGCGCGACCGCGCGTGCGCTCGGACAGCCGCATCAGCACACGCAGGTCGACGACAAGCTGCGCCACCGCCGCGCCGAAGTGCGCGCGCACGAAGTCGTCGGCGTCGCGCAGAAAATCGTGCAGACCGAACAGATAGGCCGCGGCGAGCAGGTCCTCGTCGTTGCGCAGCGGCCGCACGATCCCAGCCATGCCATCGGCGTGCGCGAGAAACGGCTCTCCGGTGCGCAAACGCCGATCGACATACAGCGGCGCGACGAGCGCCCGCGCTGCGTCCGGATCGACTGCGGTCACGGCGGGCACGTCGGTTTCGCGCGAACGCGGATCGGTCATCGGGACACTCGCCAAGGAGCGAACGATTATAGGAACGCGGATCAGATCCAGCGCTTGCGGCACAATCGAATCCATGTTTAAGGCGTTGCTGACGCGGCTTGGCGGCGCGCGCAGCGTTGCGATCCCCGACGATCTGTGGAACGCGGCGCTCGTCGCGCTTGCCTTCGCCACGCGACTTTCCGACGGAGAGCAGGCGCGGCTGCGGGGGCTGGCGGAACAATTGCTGGCGGGCAAGGAGATGGCAGCCGCCGCCGGCCTCGAACTGACCGCGGAAATGCAGGTCAACATCGCAGTGCAGGCGTGCCTGCCGATCCTGAATCTCGGCATCGACTGGTACCGTGGGTGGACCAGCATCGTGGTCTATCCGAGCGAGTTCCTGGTGCCCCGCCGGGTCACCGACGAATCCGGGGTCGTGCACGAATACATCGAGCCGATCTCGGGCGAGGCCTGGGACGGCGGACCCCTGCTGCTCTCCTGGGAAGACGCGCGCGCCGGCGGCGAGCAGGCGGGCCCGTACAACGTCGTCATTCACGAGTTCACCCACAAGATCGACATGCTCAATGGGGACGCCGACGGCGTACCGCCCTTCGACCGTCAACTGCATCCAACCCTCGAGCCGCGGCGCTGGGCAGCCGTCCTGCATGATGCTTTCGAGCGCCTGCAGGCCGAACTTGATCTGATCGAAGGCGAGATTCCGCCGGACATCGATCCCGACGACCCGGCGGCCGACCCCTGGTACGCGCGCCTGCCGGTGGACGCGTATGCGGCGCACAGCGAGGGCGAATTCTTCGCCGTGTCGAGCGAAGCGTTCTTTGTGAATCCGGCGCGGCTGCGCGACGCGTTTCCCGACTGGTACGCGCAGCTCGCTGCCTTCTTCCGCCAGGACCCGGCGGGACGATGAAGCGCCTTCTGATCGTCTGGCATTCGCGCACCGGCGGCTCCGAACAGATGGCACGGGCCGCGGCTGACGCGGCCCGCCGGTTTGGCGCAGAAGACGAGGGGGAACTCGACGTGCGGCTGCAGCGCGCGGAAGACACCACCGGCGACGATGTGCTCGCTGCCGATGGCTATCTGTTCGCGGCTCCGGAGAATCTCGCCACCATGGCGGGCCAGATGAAGGAGTTCTTCGACCGCATCTACTACGTCGCGCTGGATCGCATCAACGGCCGGCCTTACGCGATCCTCGTCTGTGCCGGCAGCGATGGCAGCGGCGCGGTGCGGCAGATCCAGCGCATCGCCACCGGCCTGCGGCTGAAGGAAGTCGTACCCGCGCTGATCGTGAATACGGCAGCACAGACACCGGAAGCGATCCTCGCCCCGAAGACGATTCCTGACAGGGAACTCGCGCATTGCCGTGAAATCGGCGCGGCGCTGGCGGCGGGCCTGGCGGCCGGCGTGTTCTAGGTGGGGCCTTTGTTGCGCCGGCCGCACAACTGACTAAGCTCCCCGCACCCTCGCTCGGGAGCATCCACATGCCTAGCGATCCAACGTCCACGACGATCAGGCTCGACTACCGGCTCGGCGACAATCTCACCGCCACGCGCGGGCAGGTGTTCCTGACCGGCACCCAGGCGCTGGTTCGCCTGCTGATCATGCAGCGCGCGCTCGACTCGGCTCGCGGACTGAACACGGCCGGCTTCGTGTCCGGCTATCGCGGCAGCCCGCTCGGCATGGTCGACCAGCAGTTGTGGAAGGCGACCAAGCTGCTCAAGGAAGCACGCATCGAATTTCTGCCGGCGATCAACGAGGATCTCGCCGCGACCGCCTGTCTCGGCACGCAGCGCGTCGCGCTCGATCCGAAGCGCACCGTCGACGGCGTGTTTTCGATGTGGTACGGCAAAGGGCCGGGAGTCGACCGCTCCGGCGACGCGCTGAAGCATGGCAACGCGTACGGCTCGAGCCCGCTCGGCGGCGTGCTGGTCATCGCCGGCGACGACCACGGCTGCGTGTCGTCGTCGATGCCGCATCAGTCGGATCTGGCGCTGCTGGCATGGTCCATGCCGATCCTGCATCCCGCCAACGTCGCCGAGTACCTCGAGTTCGGCCTGTACGGTTGGGCGCTTTCGCGCTTCTGCGGCAACTGGGTCGGCTTCAAGGCGATCTCCGAAGTCGTCGAGTCGGCGATGACGGTCGATCTCGACCGTGTGCCGATCGACTTCGACAAGCCGGTCGATTACAGGCCGCAGCAGAGCCTTCATGTCCGGCCTGTTGATCTGCCGTCGCTGGCAATCGAGGAACGGCTGCTGCAGAAGCTCGACGCGGTGCGCGCATTCGCGCGAGCGAATTCCGTCGACCGCCACGTGGTGTCAAGCCCGCGCGCCACGCTCGGCATCGTCACCGTCGGCAAGGCCCATTTCGACTTCATGGAAGTGCTGCGCCGGCTCGAGCTCGATCCGGATGCGCTCGCAGCGGCGGGCGTGCGCGTCTACAAGGTCGGACTTGTCTATCCGCTCGAACCGACGCGAATCCTCGACTTCGTGCAGGGACTGGAAGAGATCCTCGTGATCGAGGAAAAGGCGCCAATCGTCGAGAACCAGATCAAGGAGCTGCTGTACCCGCTGCCTGGAACGCAACGGCCGCGCGTGTCCGGCAAGCGCGACGCGCGCACACCGCTCGAACAGGCGCCGCTGCTGCCGGCGACTGGCGAACTGCGCCCGTCGCGCGTGATGCCGGTGGTGGCCGAGTGGCTGGCTCGCCTGAATCCCGCCCTCGACCGCCGCCACCTGGTCGTCGATTTCACGATGCCGAAGCTGTTGTCGAACGAAGCCGACGCCGTGCGGCGCCTGCCCTACTTCTGTTCGGGGTGCCCGCACAACACGTCGACCAAGCTGCCCGACGGTTCGCGCGCACTGGCAGGCATCGGCTGCCACTTCATGGCAAGCTGGATGAACCGCGAAACGTCCGGCCTGATCCAGATGGGCGCCGAAGGGGTGGACTGGGCGGCGCACTCGCGGTTCACCAACGAAAGCCACGTTTTCCAGAACCTCGGCGACGGCACCTACTACCACTCCGGTTATCTGGCGATCCGCCAGGCGATCGCGGCAGGCGCCACGATGACCTACAAGATCCTCTACAACGACGCGGTCGCGATGACCGGCGGGCAGCCCGTCGACGGCAGGATCGGCGTGCCGGAGATTGCGCGCCAGGTCGAAGCCGAGGGTGCGCGCCGCGTGGCGATCGTTTCCGACGACGTGCGCAGGTACCGCGGCCGCGAGCGCGAATTCCCGCGCGGCACGACTTTCCACGACCGCAGCGAGCTCGACCCGGTGCAGCGGGAACTGAGGGGCACGCCCGGCGTGACCGTGCTGATCTACGACCAGACCTGTGCCGCCGAGAAACGCCGGCGCCGCAAGAAGAAGGAGTTTCCGGACCCGCCGCGCCGAATCTTCATCAACGAGCGGGTATGCGAAGGCTGCGGCGACTGCGGCGAGCAATCCAACTGCCTGTCGGTGATCCCGGTCGAAACCGACTGGGGCCGCAAGCGCAGGATCGAGCAGACCTCGTGCAACAAGGACTACTCGTGCGTGAATGGCTTTTGCCCGAGCTTCGTGTCCGTGCACGGCGCCGTGCTGCGCAAGCACGAAGGCCGCGAATACACGGCTGACGACGTTGCGCGCGAGATCGACCGGATCGGTGCGCCGCCGGCATGGCAATGGACCGGCCCATTCGACCTGCTCGTCACCGGAGTGGGCGGCACCGGCGTGGTCACGGTCGGCGCGCTGCTGACGATGGCCGCACACCTCGAGGGCAAGCAGGCGAGCGTGCTCGACTTCATGGGCTTCGCGCAGAAAGGCGGCGCGGTGCTGTCATTCGTGAGGATCGCGCCGACCGCGGATCTGCTGAACCAGGTTCGCATCGACACCCAGCAGGCCGATATCGTGCTCGCGTGCGACCTGGTCGTTGGTGCGAGCCAGGATGCGCTGGGCACCGTCAAGCACGGCCGAACGGTGATCCACGTGAATACCCACGAGATCGCCACCGCCGCCTTCGTGCGCAATCCCGACGCCAGCCTGCACACCGAGGCGCTGCTGGCCAAGATGCGCTTCGCGGCCGGCGACGATCGGGTCGAGACGGTCGACGCGCAGGCGATCGCGGAACGCCTGCTCGGCGACACGATGCCCGCCAACGTGGTGATGCTCGGGTACGCGTTCCAGCGCGGACTGGTGCCAGTGTCGGAGGCGGCCCTGCTGCGCGCGATCGAACTGAACGGCGTGGCGGTGGAAATGAACCGGACCGCGTTCGCCCTTGGACGCATCGCGGCGGCGGCGCCGCACGCATTGCGTCGCTTTGCCGGGCAGGATGAGGCAGTGTCGTTGCATGCGCCCCATCACGCGCCCGACTTGGAGGACCTCGACGGCGACGGCGGACTGATCGCGCGCCGGGCAAGATTCCTGGCCGAATACCAGGACGCCGCATATGCGGACCGCTATCGTTCGCTGGTCGAGCGCGTGCGCGCCGCTGAACAGGAGCGCGTCGGTGCACCTCTGAAGTTGACGGCTGCGGTCGCGCGCCATGCCGCCAAACTGATGGCGATCAAGGACGAATACGAGGTCGCGCGGCTGTATGCCGACGGCCAGTTCCTGCGCGACCTGGCGGCGCAGTTCGAGAACTGGGAAGGCCTGAGGTTTCACATGGCGCCGCCGCTGCTTGCGCGCACGGGACCGGATGGCAGGCCGCGCAAGCTCACGTTCGGACCGTGGATGATGCCTGCGCTGCGGCTGCTCGCTCCCCTGAAACGGCTGCGCGGCGGCGCCTTCGACCTGTTCGGGTACACCAAGGAGCGCCGCCTTGAACGCCAGTTGCGCGACGACTACGAGGCGCTGATCGCCGAAGTGCTGGCCGGATTGAATGCGGGCAATCGCGACATCGCGGTGCAGATCGCGTCGGTGCCGGAGCAGATCCGCGGCTATGGCCACGTGAAGCTGGCGAATGTCGCGCTGGCCCGCGCGCGTTGGAAGGATCTGCTCGATCGCTTCCATGGGCGCGCGCCGCCGCCGGCATTGCAGCCGGTCGTCGTACAACTCAAGCGCGAGCGTGTCGGCTGAGAATTACGGCAGCGCCGCCGTCACCACGATCTCGACCAGCCAGCCGGGCCGTGCGAGCTGCGCTTCGACCGTGGCGCGCGCCGGCGCATTGCCCGGGCTCACCCAGGCATCCCACACGGAATTCATCGCAGCGAAATCGGCCATGTCCGCCAGAAAGATGCTTGCCGACAGCAGGCGCGACTTGTCGGTACCCGCCTCCGCCAGCAACTTGTCGATCGACGCCAGGACCTGCCGGGTCTGGCCGGCCGCATCCTGCTTCGCGTCGTCGGCGACCTGCCCCGCGAGAAACACCATGCCGTTGCAGATCACGGCCTCGCTCATGCGCGGCCCGGTATGAAGTCGTCTGATCGTCATCGTTCCTATCCGTTCAACAAGAAATCGCGCACGACCGAGATCTGGTCGTCGTGCATGAACATCGGCGCATGGCCGACACCGGCGAACTCGACCAGCTTTGCACCGGGACCGCGCCGCGACATCTGCGCCGCGGTGTCGGAAGAGAGGAGGTCGGACTGGGCGCCGCGCGTAAGCAGCGTCGGGCAGCGGATGTTGTCCCACAGTGCCCAGGTCGCCGCCTCCGCCCGCGCCGCACCCTCCGGCGTGACGCCCTTGAAGGGCTCGGCGATGCGCGGATCGTAGTGCAGCACCCAGCCGTCGCCGTCCCGCCGGATCGTCGTTTCCGTGATGGCGCGCCACTCCGCGCGCGTCTTCAGCCCGAAGGGCGCGGCAACGGTCGATACGTAGTCGACCGCAGCCTCGACGCTGTCGAAGCGGAGCGGCCGCCCCAGGTACTCGCCGATGCGCTGGATCGCCGCCGAATTCAGTGTCGGCCCCACATCGTTGATCACGAACTTCCTGATCGGCGCGCCCGGCTGCCCGGCCACCGCGATGCCGATCAGTCCGCCCATCGACGTGCCGACCCACATCACGCCGTCGACGTCCAGTCGAGCGATCAGCGTCGCCATGTCGGCCGCATATTGCGGAATGTCGTAGTAACGCGCATCGCGCAGCCATTCGCTGGCGCCGCGCCCGACGACGTCCGGACAAACGACGCGGAATTGTCCCGACAGCGCACGCGCCAGGACGTCGAAATCACGGCCAACCCGGGTCAGCCCATGCACGCACAGCACGACGTTCGGGTTGTCCGGGTCTCCCCACTCGGCGTAGGCCATCCGGTGAAAGCCCGCCGGCGACAGGCACTTGACCGACGAAAAGCGCGGTGATTCGGACGACATTCGTGCTCCTTTGCAGCGCGCATTGTAGTTTCGTCGCGCTGGCATACTGTCCCTGTTGCTTCAGGAGATCGTCATGTTGAAGGGCAAGACCGCACTCGTCACCGGATCCACCAGCGGCATCGGGCTGGCGATCGCACGCGCGCTGGCTGCCGACGGTGCCAACATCGTGCTGAACGGATTCGGAGATGCGGCGACGATCGCCGCCATCGAGAAGGAACTGCAGAGTGGCGGCACACGCACGCTGTATCACGGCGCCGACATGAGCAAACCGGTCGAAATCGCCGACATGATCGCGCGCGCCGAAGCCGGGTTCGGCGGCATCGATGTGCTGGTCAACAACGCCGGCATCCAGCACGTGGCCAGCATCGAGGATTTCCCGCCCGAGCGCTGGGACGCAATCATCGCGATCAACCTGTCTTCGGCGTTCCACACGATCCGTCTCGCGCTGCCGAAGATGAAGCGGGCCAACTGGGGGCGCATCATCAACGTCGCGTCGGTCCACGGGCTGGTTGCCTCGGCGCAGAAGAGCGCCTATGTCGCGGCCAAGCACGGTATCGTTGGCCTGACCAAGGCCGTGGCGCTGGAAACCGCGACCACCGGCGTCACCTGCAATGCGATCTGCCCCGGCTGGGTGCTGACTCCGCTGGTGCAGAAACAGATCGACGACCGTGCCGCGCGCGAGAGGATTTCAGGCGACGAGGCAAAGCGTCAGCTGCTGGCCGAAAAGCAGCCATCGATGGAATTCGTCACCACCGAGCAGATCAGCACCCTGGCCATGTACCTCTGCTCGGACGCAGCCAGCCAGATCCGCGGTGTGGCCTGGAATGTCGACGGCGGCTGGTATGCGCAGTAGAGTGTGCCGCTGAGAATCGGGAATCCGCGCAGGGAGGTACTCCATGTACAAACGCATCCTGCTGGCCTACGACGGCTCCGAGTCCGGACAGAAGGCGCTGCTCGACTCGCATGACATCGCGCAGTGGAGCCATGCCGAGATCTCCCTGATCGCGGTGATGCCCAGCCCGACCTCGACCTACGTCGGACTGGACAGCGGCGCCTATGTCGGCGTGTACGAGGACGAGGAAAAGCAGAAGTACAACGACATCCTGCAGGACGGACTGCGCCAGCTCGCCGAGCGCGGACATACCGCTCGCGGCGAGGTGCTCGTCGGCGACACGGTCAAGGAAATCACCGCCTACGCGCGCAAGATCGATGCCGACCTGATCGTCGTCGGCCACAAGCACCTGGACAGCTGGGCCGCCCGCTGGTGGCGCGGATCGACCTCGCCCGCACTGATCGAGCACGCGCCGTGCAGCGTGCTCGTCGTCATCACCCGTTGATCTGCCCCAAGCGCGGCCCTGGCAGGGAGCCGTTGCCGCCGTCGGACTGGCGCGACGGCATCGGCTGCGACGATTCGGCGGCTAGCTGAACCCCGGCCGGTCGTGGCACGGCCTCCAGCGCCTCGGGCAGCGGCGCCCGCACCGGAGAGCTCGGTTCGGTTTCCAGCAGCGGCGCGCCCGGCGCGACGCCCGCGTCGCGCCAGGTCGGATCCGGAATTTCCTGAAACACCTGCTTCAGGCGCGCACCCCAGGTGCTGCGGATCATCTGCATGTACTGGTTGTTCTGGTCGATCTGCACGAACTTCGTCACGCGCAGCGAATCGGCCTCGTACACCAGCAGGTCGAGCGGCAGGCCTACCGATATGTTCGATCGCAACGTCGAATCCATCGAGATCAGCGCGCACTTTGCCGCTTCGTTCAGCGACGCCGACGGGCCGATCACGCGATCGAGGATCGGCTTGCCGTACTTGGCTTCGCCGATCTGGAAGTAGACGTTTTCCGGCGTGGCCTCGACGAAGTTGCCTGCCGCGTAGACCAGGAACAGGCGCGTTCGCTCGCCGCGGATCTGGCCGCCGAAGATGAAGGTGCAGTTGAAGTCGATGCCCGACTGCTTGAGCGCCGCGGCGTCGCGTGCATACACCTCGCGCACCGCATCGCCGACGACGCGCACCGCCTCCACCATGGTCTTGGCGTTCCACACGCTGGCATCGTGCGGCCCGATGCGCTCGGTGACGATCTGCCGCACCGCCTGCGTGATCCCCAGGTTGCCTGCGCTCATCAGCACGAGCACGCGCTCGCCTGGATGCTCGAACGCCGTCATCTTGCGGAAGGTGGAGATCTGGTCGACGCCCGCATTGGTGCGGGAATCGGAGAGGAACACCAGGCCCGCATCGAGCCGCATTGCGACACAGTAGGTCATCGGCGATCCAACGTTGGCCGCTATTGCGAGTCGACGGCCGCGTGCAGGGAAAGTGGCCGCATGTTAACGCGCACCTCCATGGTCTCCCCCGCGCCGCCGAGGCGCACTCCGCGCACCGGGCAGGCGCTGTCGTAGTCGCGCCCGACCGCGAGCCGGGCCAGCGTGTCCGATGCGAAGACGCCGTGCGTGATGTCGATCGAGATCCAGCCGTGTCCAGGCAGATAGGCATCCGCCCACGCGTGGCTCGCCGCATGGGGCGTCTGTGTGGTGTAGAAATATCCCGATACGTAGCGGGCCGGAATGCCGGTGGCGCGACATCCGGCGATGAACGCGTGCGCGTGATCCTGGCAGACGCCGCAGCCCTGCTCGAGCGCATGAGAAGCGGTGGTGGCGACGTGGGTCGTGCCGGGCTCGTACTCGATCCGCTCGCGGATTGCCTGCGCGAACTCGAGCAGCCCGGTCGGGGTGGCGGCGCGCAGATACGTCGCGGCGAAGTCGCGCACGCGTGCATCGGCTGTCGTCAGCGGCGTCTCTCCGCAATAGGCCATCGGCGGCAGCCAGCCGTCGTGCTCGAGATGACCGTCGCGCAGCGGATCGACGTCGATCTCGCCCCGCACTTCGATCGCCAGTTCTGTATGCGCCTGGTGCAGCGACAGCGTGTGGCAGACATTGCCGTAGGTATCCTGTCCCTGCGCGAGCGCCCCGGGCGCATGCAGCCGCCAGCGCAGCGGACGCTGATGCGCCTCCGCGCGCGGAGTCAGCCGCAGCATCTGCACGGTCGACTGCACGGGGGCACCGTAGCGGTAGACGGTACGGTGGAGCACGGCAAATTGCATCGTGCCTGCGCCTCAGTGCGTGGCAAGGGGAACCAGGAAATCCTGGCTCACGCGTCCGGCCAGGTCGTTGACCCGCTCGAGGAAACTCGTCAGATAGGCGTGCAGTCCGAGGTGGAGGATGTCCTCGATGCGGCCGTACTTCAGCTCCGCGCGCAGCAGGCCGGCCCGCCGCTCGGTCTCTCCCGAGCGACTGTTGCGGACCTTCTCGAGGTTGATGCCGACCTCGTGAATGCACGCAAGCAGCGACCGCGGCATATCGTCGCGCAGGATCAGCAACTCGGCCACGCGCGACGGCGTGATCACGTCGCGATAGACCTTGCGATAGACCTCGAACGCCGATACGGAACGCAGGATCGCGGCCCAGTAATAGAAATCCGTGTGATGGCCAACCGGACCATTGCTGCCGAGCGCGTCCGCGATCGGCTCCGTCCCGTGAAACTTCACGTCGAGCAGCCGGGCGGTGTTGTCCGCGCGCTCGAGAAAGGTGCCGAGGCGGATGAAGTGGAACGCCTCGTCCTTCAGCATGGTGCCGATCGTGACCCCGCGCGACAGGTGCGAGCGGAACTTGACCCACTCGAACAACTGCTGCGGGTCACGCTCGAGCAGGTCGCCCGCCAGCTGCCTGTGCAGTTCGAGCCAGGTGGTGTTGTGGGTCTCCCAGACCTCGGTGGTGAGCGAGCCGCGCACCGCGCGCGCGTTCTCGCGCGCCGCCTGCAGGCATGCGTAGATCGACGACGAGTTGCCGGGATCGCGCACCATGAAATCCAGCACATCGCGCGCCGACAGCAGCGGATAGTGCTCGTCGAACGCATGCTGCAGCTCCGAGATGCCGAGCATTGCGCGCCAGCCCCGCTCCGCCTCTTCGGCCGACTGCGGCAGCAGCGACGTGGACAGGTTCACGTCCAGCATGCGCGCGGTGTTCTCTGCCCGCTCCATATAACGGGCCATCCAGAACAGGTGGTCGGCGGTACGGCTCAGCATTGGCGCATTGGGTGCTCGTTGCCAGTTGCCCGTTGTCCGTCGCTCGCAATCCTCAGCTTTCGAGCACCCAGGTGTCCTTGGTTCCGCCGCCCTGCGACGAGTTGACCACCAGCGAGCCTTCGCGCAGCGCCACGCGCGTCAGCCCTCCCGGGACGGTCGTGACCTCACGGCCGGACAGTACATACGGTCGCAGGTCGATGTGGCGCGGCGCGATGCCCGACTCCACGTAGGTAGGGCAGGTCGACAGCGCCAGCGTCGGCTGGCCGATGAAGTTGGCAGGATCGGACCGAAGCTTGTCCCGGAACTCGTCGATCTCGGCCCGGGTTGCAGCCGGCC
Organism: Gemmatimonadota bacterium; assembly: GCA_050258235.1. GTDB lineage: Bacteria > Pseudomonadota > Gammaproteobacteria > Burkholderiales > Burkholderiaceae_F > JAKOQB01. Next base: position 18,821 of record JBLMYK010000148.1, read on the forward strand.
CGACCAGCATGCCGTAGCCGCCCGCGTTGTGCACCTCTTTCACGACGAGCTCGGGCAGGTGCGCCAGCACGTGATCGAGTTCATCCCGGTTGCGGCACTTGTAGGTCGGCACGTTGGCGAGCAGTGGTTTCTCGGCCAGGTAGAAATCGATCATGTCCGGCACGTAGGGGTAGATCGATTTGTCGTCGGCAATCCCGGTGCCGATCGCATTGGCGAGCGTCACCCGGCCGGCGCGGTAGACGCTGAGCAGCCCCGGCACGCCGAGCGACGAGTCCGCGCGAAACACGAG
>JBLMYK010000149.1:0-2846 GCA_050258235.1 Gemmatimonadota bacterium
TTGCCCTTGCCGCCGGCGCCGGTCGGCCAGTTGACCGCCGTGCCCTCGCCGACTTTGCTCTTCCATTCGGCGCTGACCTTCGACAGGTAGTTGGTGAAGATGAACGTGGTGCCGGAGCCGTCGGCGCGCCGTACCGGCGCGATCGGGGCGTCCGGCAGCTTCAGCGACGGGTTGAGCTGCGCGATCGCGGGATCGCTCCACTTCTTGACCTTGCCCAGGTAGATGTCGGCCAGCACCGGCCCGCTCAGTTTCATCTGCCCTGGCTGGATGCCAGAAATGTTCACGACCGGCACCACGCCGCCGATCACGGTCGGAAACTGCAAGAGACCATCCTTCTGCAGATCCTCGTCTGTCAACGGCATGTCGGAGGCGCCGAAGTCCACCGTCTTGCCGCGGATCTGCTTCAGACCGGCGCCCGAGCCGACCGACTGATAGTTGATGCGAACCCCGGTGGCCTTGTTGTAGTCAGCCGCCCAGCGCGCATAAAGTGGTGCCGGGAACGACGCACCGGCGCCGGTCACTTCCTGTGCGCCGGCAGGAAACGGGGTGGCCGCCACGATTCCTGCGGCACAGGCGGCGATTGCCGCGATTCCGGACAATTTCATTCACTTACCTTTCGTTCTTTGAACGGTCAAAACCCAGGACGAAAGGAGTCTATGAATCGAAGATGACCGCCGCGTGACATCGGCAGGGCAGGAACGCGCCGTACGGCCAAAGGACATCTTGGCGGCGCACCTGCGCGGTGCGCAACTCGGTGTCAGGCGGCCAGGGACACCGACGAGGCGAGCCGCTGCGCCAGCCTGGACGCCAGCGTTTCGTCCCCCGCCTCGACCATCACGCGCAGCACGGGTTCGGTCCCCGAGGCTCGGATCAGCACCCGGCCGCGGCCCGCCAGTTCCCGTTCGACGTCCTCGATCTCGCGGTTCAGCGGAGCGTGCGTCTTCCAGTCGAAGCCGTTGGTGAGTCGCACGTTGACCAGCGACTGCGGCAGCAGGCTGAGGTCCGCGGTCAACTGCGCCAGGGTCTGCTTCGCGCGCCTCATGGCGGCCAGCACCTGCAGGCTGCTGACGATCCCGTCGCCGGTGGTGTGCCGATCGAGGCAGATGATGTGTCCGGATCCCTCGCCGCCGAACTGCCAGCCGCGCTGCTCGAGCATCTCGAGCACGTACCGATCGCCGACCTTCGCGCGCGCGAAGGGCACACCGAGTTCAGAGAAGCGATGCTCGAGGGCGAAGTTCGTCATCAGCGTGCCGACCGCTCCGCGCACGCCGTTCACCGCCAGCCGATCGCGCACGATCACGTACAGCAGTTCGTCGCCGTTGTAGATGCGGCCCGAGCCGTCCGCGATCACCACGCGATCCGCGTCGCCGTCCAATGCGATGCCGAAATCGGCCCGGTGCGACACCACCTGCTGCGCCAGATGGCCGGCATGCACCGCCCCGACCCCGTCGTTGATGTTGAAGCCGTTCGGATCCGCGCCGATTGCCTCGACCTCGGCCCCGAGTTCGTGGAAAACGCTGGGGGCGACGTGATAGGCCGCGCCGTGCGCGCAGTCGACGACGATCTTCAGCCCCTTCAGGTCGAACTCGCCGGGAAAGCTGCCTTTGCAGAATTCGATGTAGCGGCCGGCCGCGTCGTCGAGTCGGCGCGCCTTGCCGAGCAGGCGCGACTCGACGCATTCCTGCGCGCGGTCCATTTCCTCTTCGATCGCGAGTTCCACCTCATCGGGCAGTTTCCTGCCGAGCGCCGAGAAGAACTTGATGCCGTTGTCCGGATAGGGATTGTGCGAGGCGCTGATCACCACGCCGGCGGTCAGCCGCAACGCGCGCGTCAGGTACGCCACCGCCGGCGTCGGCAGCGGGCCGCACAGCACGACGTCCACGCCGACGCTGGAGAAGCCGGCTTCCAGTGCCGCCTCCAGCATGTAGCCGGAGATGCGCGTGTCCTTGCCGATCAGCACCGTCGGCCGCGTCCCGGACCGCTGCGCCAGCACCCGCCCGGCTGCCTGCCCGAGCCGCATCACGAAGCCCGGCGTGATCGGCATCTGCCCGACCGTGCCGCGCACTCCGTCGGTACCGAAGAATCTGCGACTCAACCTTCCCTCTCTCTATCTGCTCTTATCGCCATCCAGACCCGGATCGCATCGCGGGTGGCCGCCACGTCGTGCACGCGCACGATGCTGGCGCCGCGTTCGATCGCGAGCAACGCCGCAGCGACGGACGCGTGGACTCGCCGATCGACCGGCCTGCCCGTCAGCTCGCCCAGCATCGACTTGCGCGACAGGCCGACCAGGACGGGCTGGCCAAGTGCGGCGAACGATGCCAGGTCCGCGAGCAAGGCAAGATTATGCGCGAGCGTCTTGCCGAACCCGAACCCCGGATCGAGCGCGATCCGGTCCGCCGCGATCCCGGAAGACACCAGGTCGTCGCGCCGCGCCTGCAGGAACGCCGCAACGTCGCGCACGACGTCGTCGTACTGCGGCGCCGCCTGCATCGTGCGCGGCATTCCCTGCATGTGCATCAGCACGACGCCGCAATCGCTGCGTCCGACCGCCTCGGTCGCCCCCGGCGCCTGCAGGCCGCGTACGTCGTTGATGATCGCCGCCCCCTCGGCGAGCACGGCTCGCATCACCTCCGGCTTCGACGTGTCGACCGATATCGGCACGTCGGCTTCGCGCAGCGCGACGACCAGCGGCAGCACGCGCCTCAGTTCTTCGGCCGCGCCAACCGCGACGGCGCCGGGTCGCGTCGATTCGCCTCCGATGTCGAGGATGTCCGCCCCTTCCTCGATCAGCCGCAGGGCCGTATCGCGCGCTGCGGCCGGATCGAGATTTGCCCCGCCATCCG
>JBLMYK010000150.1:0-33079 GCA_050258235.1 Gemmatimonadota bacterium
CGGGAGTCTGTCGCGCGCGTGGACGAAGGCATCGCGGGACCAGGGAATCGGCGCGCGCGAGAAAAGCAGCGCGCGGCCGGCGGCGTCGGTGACGACCTTGACGACATTCGCGCTGAAAAACTCCGCCGCATCGGTCATGGCGTGCGCCGCGGTGGCCATTGCGCATTCAGGTCTTTCCAGCAGCAACTGCGCGACATCGTCGATCACGCCGGGCGGAATCAGCGGCTCGTCACCCTGCACGTTCACCACGATCGAGTCGTCGGGCAGCCCCAGTTGCTGTGCGGCCTCTGCGAGACGGTCCGTTCCCGTCGTGTGGCGCGGCGACGTCAGCGCGGCCGCGACGCCATGTGCGGTGCAGGCCTGCGCGATTTCCTCGCTGTCCGTGGCCACCACCACGCGGTCGGCATGGCTGAGTGCCGCTCGTTGCGCGACGCGCACTACCAGCGGCATCCCGGCCACCTCGGCCAGGGGTTTGCGCGGAAGCCGCGTCGATGCCAGCCGCGCGGGGATGATCACCACGAAGCCGGACATCGGAACGGTCGCCCGCGGCGGATTTCAGGAGGTCGACGAATCGTGTGCCGGCACGTCGAGGCGGCGGGCCTCGCTTTCCAGCATCACAGGAATCCCGTCGCGGATCGGATAGGCAAGTCCGGCGCTACGCGAGATCAGTTCCTGCCGCTCGCGATCGTATTCGAGCGGCCCCTTGGTGACCGGGCACACCAGGATGTCAAGCAACCTTGGATCCATGAGCGGGTTCGTGTTGGGTTGGGGCGCGCTGAGCGAGCCGGGATTCAATCAGATCGACCAGTCCCGCGTCGACCGACGCCTGCAGGCTGACCACGCACATCCGCCCGTCGGTGGCGAGCGCGGAGACTGCGCGGCATTTTACGGCGTCCTTCACCGTGATCAGCGCGATATCGAACTTACGCCCGAGAAACGGATTGCGGGTGAAATCGTAGTGGTCCGGCAGCGGCAGCTCTTCGATGTCGAGCCCCGCCGCGCGCAGCATCGAAAAGAACCGCTCCGGCGCGCCGATTCCCGCCGCGGCCAGGATACGCAACGATCCGCGGCGCTGCTCTTCCACCAGGCCGTGCAGGGTGATCGCGCGTGTCGGATCGGCGAGCGAGCGGACATCGACCAGGCGGCTGTGCATTTCGAAACGCGGCGAGTGCACCCGCACTGCGGGGACCGCGCCGTGGCAAACCACCGCGGAGACCTGCCGCAACCGCGCCGGCGGGTCGCGCAGCGGGCCCGCGGGCAGCAGCCACCCGTTGCCCAGGCCGCGCTCGTCGATCACCGCGATTTCGAAATCGCGCGCGAGGCGGCGATGCTGCAGGCCATCGTCGGAGACGATCACGTCACAGCGGGGATGCACGCTGAGCAGGATCCGGCACGCCGCCACGCGGTCGCGGCCGACCACGACCGGCACGCCCTGTGCCTGCAGCATCTGCGCCATCAGCAGCGGCTCGTCCCCCACATCGCTTGCACGCGCGCTCGCGTCGACCGGCCGCACGTCGGCGCTATTGCGGCCATATCCGCGCGTGACCACGCCTGGACGGAAACCGCGTGCGGCGAGCGCGCGCGCCAGTTCCACGGTGAGCGGCGTCTTGCCGGTCCCGCCGGCAAAAAGATTGCCCACGACGATGACGGGCACGCCGACACGCCAGGGACGGAGCAGTCCGGCGCGATAAGTCCACGCATGAATCGCGCGGCCGGCTCCGTACAACCAGGACAGTGGCAGCAGGCTCCAGGCCGCGGGTCCACGCGTTCGCCACGTGCGCTGCAGCGCACGTTCCAGTACCCCCTTGAGATCGGAACCGTTCAACTCATTGCGCGGCGGCGCTCTGCCGCTCGGTGACGAAGCTGATGCGCGACAGGTGGACGATGCGGGCCGCCTCGAGCACGTTGATCACCGACTGATGCGGCGTCTGTGCGTCGGCATGGATCACGACCAGCAGGTCGGTGCGGCCCTGTGCTGCCTGCCGCAGCGCCTCCGCCAGGGTGTCGACGTCCGACTTGGGCAGGATGCTCTTGCCGAGCGCGTAGCGGCCATCCGCGGTGACGCCGACGATGATCTCGTCGGGGCGGTTCTGCGTGGCCTTGGCATCCGCCTTGGGCAGTTCGATGTGCAATTCGGCGAAGCGCGAATAGGTCGTGCTGACGGCGAGGAAGATCAGCACGACCAGCATCACATCGATCAGAGGGATCAGGTTCAGCTCCGGATCCTCGTCCTGCGCGCGCCTGAATTTCATCTGGGCGTTGCGTCGTAACGTTCAGCGAAAAGCACCTCGAGCAGCCGCTGCGACTGGTCTTCCATTTCGACCAGAAAATCCTCGATGCGCGACTTGAAATGCCGATAGAACATCACCGCCGGCACCGCGACGATAATGCCGAACGCGGTGCAGTACAGCGCAATCGAGATGCCGTGCGCCAGCTGCTGCGGGTTGGAATTGGCCTGCTGCGAGGCGAAGATTTCGATCATGCCGATCACGGTTCCCAGCAGACCGAGCAGGGGTGCGACTGAACCGATCGATCCCAGCAGCGACAGATAGCGCGACAGGTCATGGGCGATGTGCCCGCCCGTGTTCGCGACCGCGGCGCCCGCGATCGCGCGCGGCGCGCGGACGTTGCGCAACGCCGCCGCCAGCACGCGGCCCAGGGGAGAGTTGCGTTCGAGCTTGGTGATCACCTCGGCGGTGACCTGCTTGCGGGCCACCAGGTTCAGAACGTCCTGCAGCAGCGATCGTGGAATCACCTTTTCGCTTCTGAGCGCAAAGCTGCGTTCGATGATCAGCGTGAGGGCGACGATTGACGCCGCGAGCAGGGGCCAGATTGGCCAGCCGATGGCCTGTACGATCGCGAACAAGTCCGTGACCCTCCTCGGATAATGGTGCGGACGCGCAGTTTAGTCGGTGGCCCAGCAAGGCAGTGCACACCGGTGGATTAACAGCCTTTCCACAGTTTCTGTGGATAAATTTGTGAACAAGCCTTCGCTGACGCCTCCAAACCCGCGCCGCGACGCGGCAGGGGCTGGATGCACAATTGCTACGCAAGCCGAAAAGTTGCTTTGAATCAAATGGTTGGCATGACTAGCGCCTTTGCGTGTCGGCTGAAAGCGACCGGGACGAGCAATGGCGCGCCCGTGTGGACAGATTCGGGCCGCGAGACCGCATGACGCCTGCATACAGCGATGAAAACCCAATAACGACGCGGGATCCGCTGACGGTTTCCGCGCTGAACCGCGCCGTTGCTGGGTTGCTTTCACGCAGCTTCCCGCTGGTGCGGGTTCGCGGGGAGATCGCCAACTTCACCCGCGCGGCCAGCGGTCACTGGTACTTGACGCTCAAGGATCAGTATGCGCAGGTGCGTTGCGCGATGTTTCGCGGGCGAAACGCGCTGGTGGACTTCGCGCCCCGCGACGGTGACGAGGTGGAGGTGCTGGCGCAGGTGGGCCTGTACGAGCCGCGCGGCGAATTCCAGCTGAATATCGAATCGATGCAGCGCGCCGGACTGGGCCGCCTGTTCGAGGAGTTTCTGCGCCTGAAGACGCGGCTCGCGGCAGAGGGATTGTTCGACGATGCGCGCAAGCGCCCTTTGCCCGCGGTGCCGCGCGCCGTCGGCATCGTGACCTCGTTGCAGGCGGCCGCACTGCACGACGTGTTGACCACGTTGCGGCGACGCGCGCCGTACGCGGTGTTGACCGTATATCCGGTGCCGGTCCAGGGTGAGGGCGCCGGGCCGCGGATTGCAAAGATGCTCGAGCGCGTCTCGCAACGCCGCGAGGTCGAAGTCGTCTTGCTCGTACGCGGCGGCGGATCGATTGAGGATCTCTGGGCATTCAACGAGGAAGTGGTGAGCCGGGCGATTCGCGCATGTGCAATTCCGGTCGTGGTCGGAGTCGGTCATGAATCCGACTTCACGATTGCCGATTTTGCCGCCGATCTTCGCGCGCCAACGCCCACTGCAGCGGCGGAACTCGTGGCGCCGGACCGCGCCGGTTTGCTGCAGACCGTCGCGCAGCGGTTGCAGGCGCTGCGCGGCGCATTGCGGCGAAACACGGAGGCGGCAACCCAGCGCTTCGACTACGCGCTGCGCTCACTGGCCGCCCCGCGCGCACCGCTGCGCGGACTGGACTTGCGCGTGGCCTCAGCGCTGGCGCGACTGCGACAGGCCTCAGGGAACGCGCACAGTCGCAGTCGAGTGGCGGTGACCGTGCGGTTGCAGCGATTGGCGCGGAGCAGGCCCGAAGTGCATGCGGCACGGAGCCGGCTGCAGGTCCTGTCCAACCGCCTCGCTGCACAGACCGAACGGGCGCACAAAGCCCGGACGAATCGGCTCGATTTCCTGTCGGCCGCGCTGCACGCACTCGATCCCGCAGCGGTCCTGGCGCGCGGCTTCGCGATGGTCTTGGCGCCGGATGGCCGCAGCGTTCGCGATGCTGGCCAGCTCGCCGTTGGGGATCGGCTGCAGCTGCGATTCGCACGCGGCGCGGCGCATGCGCGCGTGGAAGACCTGGAACGGAACCGGGATAGCGCGGACCGACGACGTGACTAGAATCGCTGTCTCCGCCGACCGGCTCTGACGTCCGATTCCCTTTAAAGAAAGGCACTCATGGAACACAAACTCCCGCCGCTACCGTACCCAATGGATGCGCTCGCGCCGCACATCTCCAAAGAGACTTTCGAGTACCACTATGGCAAGCACCACCAGGCCTACGTGACCAACCTCAACAACCTGATCAAGGGGACGGAGTTCGAAAGCAGCACGCTCGAAGACATCGTGAAGCGCTCCGCCGGCGGCATCTTCAACAACGCCGCGCAGGTATGGAATCACGCGTTCTTCTGGAACAGCATGAAGCCCGGCGGCGGCGGCGAACCGGCCGGCGCGCTGTCGGCTGCAATTGCGAAGAAGTGGGGTTCGTTTGCCGCCTTCAAGGAGGCGTTTGCCAAGAGCGCTGTCGGCAACTTCGGCTCAGGCTGGACCTGGCTCGTCAAGAAGGCAGACGGGTCGGTCGATATCGTCAACACCAGCAACGCCGGCACACCATTGACAGGTGCGGACAAGGCGTTGTTGACGATCGACGTCTGGGAGCACGCCTACTACATCGACTACCGCAACGCGCGACCCAAGTTCGTCGAGACGTTCCTCAACAGCCTGGCGAACTGGGATTTCGCCGCGAAGAACTTCGGCTGAGATCCGCCTCTGCAACCTTGGGCGGTGTGGAGGCGTGCCGAACCCGGCCAGGTCTCCGCTGCCCAGGGTCTCAGCGAAGTCGCGGCAACCCGCCGATCTTCGACCCGGCCTTCATGCCGTGTTTTTCGAACCAGCCGCGCTCCATTTCGAGCGCGAAGCGCACGGGCTTGCGCGCGCAGTGGCTGGTATCCGTCTGGGGTCGCATGTCCTCGATATTGACGATCGTGCCATCGTCATCGATGAATGCAACCGACAACGGAATCAGCGTATTGCGCATCCACATGCACAGTGGCGATGGCTCAGGATACAGAAAGACCATGCCGTGGTTCGGTGCCAGGCGCTCGCGAAACATCAGACCGCGCATCGCTGTTTCCTGATCGGCGACGACTTCCGCGGTGATCAGGTGAATGCCCGCGGCGAGCTTGATCGTGGGCTGTGGCGGAAGCGCGCCCTGGGCAAACGCAATGGCCGGAGCGAGCAACAGGAGCAAAAAGGCGCGCTGGAGTCTGCGCATTTGAGGGGGTCCGAACGATGAAAAAAGGGCAGGGCCGCTGAGCCCTGCCCTTCGATGAGGCTACCCGCGGTTACTGCTTGGCGGGTTCTGATTTCGCGACTTTCTTCGCTTTCTTGGTGGCCTTCTTCGTGTGCGCTTTCTTCACGGCCTTGGTTTCGGCCTTGGCTTCCGCTTTGGCTTCGGTCTTGGCCTCAGCCTTCGGCGCAGCGGCCGGAGCGGCGGCGGGGGCAGCCGGGGCTGCCGGTTTGGCCGGCGTCGCGGGGGTGGCCTGCGCCAGCACGGCGCCCGCGAAGAGCGTCGAAATCAGTGCTGCAATCAGCTTTTTCATGAAGATCCCTTTCGGTCGATCGTAGGTTATGCGACGACCGGTGGTCCGGCCGCGGACGGCATTGCGTCACTGCCCGTAACGCAAGCGAGGTCGGTCCGGTTGACCGGTCGGTCGAAAATCGACGCGAGAGTAAGATCGCGCCTCGATGGGCGGCCGCGGCATCACCAGCGCACGCCGCCGGACGGATCAGGATTCATCCCCCAGTCGGAGACCCCATGTACCAGCACGTCAAAGTGCCCAAGGAAGGGCAGAAGATCACCGTCAACAAGGATTTCTCCCTGTCTGTTCCCGACCAGCCGATCATTCCCTTCATCGAGGGCGACGGGACGGGAATCGATATCACCCCGGTGATGATCAAGGTCGTCGACGCTGCCGTCGCGAAGGCGTACGGCGGCAAGCGCAAGATCGTCTGGATGGAGATCTTTGCCGGCGAAAAATCGACCCGGGTCTATGGCCCGGACGTCTGGCTCCCGGAGGAGACTCTCCAGGTTTTGCGCGAGTACGTCGTTTCGATCAAGGGGCCGCTCACGACCCCGGTCGGCGGCGGAATCCGGTCGATCAATGTGGCCCTGCGGCAGGAACTGGATCTGTACGTCTGCCTGCGGCCGGTGCGCTATTTCAAAGGCGTTCCGAGCCCGGTCAAGGCGCCCGAGAAGACCGACATGGTGATCTTTCGCGAGAACTCCGAGGACATCTACGCGGGGATCGAGTACGAGGCGGAGTCTGAAAAAGCTCGCAAGCTGATCAAGTTCCTGCAGGAGGAAATGGGCGTCAAGAAGATCCGATTTCCGGCCACGTCCGGGATCGGCATCAAGCCGGTGTCTCGTGAAGGCACCGAGCGCCTCGTACGCAAGGCGATCCAGTACGCGATCGACAACAAGCGCAAGAGCCTGACCTTCGTGCACAAGGGCAACATCATGAAGTTCACCGAAGGAGCGTTTGCGAAGTGGGGCTATGGTCTGGCGCAGAAGGAGTTCGGCGCCGAGCTGCTGGACGGCGGCCCATGGATGAAGATCAAGGCGCGCCACGGCGACATCGTGGTCAAGGATGTGATCGCCGATGCGTTCCTGCAGCAGATCCTACTGCGCCCGGCCGAGTACGACGTGATCGCCACGATGAACCTGAATGGCGACTACATCTCGGATGCGCTGGCCGCGCAGGTCGGCGGCATCGGCATCGCGCCGGGGGCCAATCTGTCGGACTCGGTCGCCATGTTCGAAGCGACCCATGGCACGGCGCCCAAGTACGCCGGCAAGGATTACGTGAACCCGGGCTCGGAGATCCTGTCCGCCGAGATGATGCTGCGACACATGGGCTGGACCGAAGCGGCCGACCTGGTGATCCGGTCGATGGAGAAGTCGATCCTGCAGAAGACCGTCACTTACGATTTTGCGCGCCTGATGGAAGGGGCGACCCAGCTTTCTTGCTCGGGCTTCGGCAACGCCATGATTGGGAACATGTGAGCCAAAGGATGCAGCGAAGACAAAAAACCCCGCCGAAGCGGGGTTTTTTGTTGGCCTCGGAAATCTATCCGGCAGAGGTGATATTCGACGCCTGCTTACCTTTTGGGCCCTGCACGACCTCGAACGTGACCTTCTGACCTTCCTTCAAGGTCTTGAAACCGCCCATCTGAATCGCCGAGAAGTGGGCGAACAGATCCTCTCCGCCCCCGTCGGGGGTGATGAAGCCGTAGCCCTTCGCGTCGTTGAACCACTTCACCGTGCCTGTTGCCATCTGTTCTTCCTTTTCATACGTCCTTGACCGGTCGCTGCAGACTCCCGCGAGCGCAGCCGTACCCCCTCATTGGCCACCGCCGAGGCCGTGAAGCCCCCCGATCGCCCGGCCGTGCCTTCCCTGACCGGAAAGGCGCGGCCGCGCATTCTTTGGGCAAAGGGGCCCCGCCGTCAAGGTCTGGCGCGGCGAGACCGGAACACCCGGCCGGACCGGAACCAGCGGTGCAGGGATCACGCCCCCCAGCACTGAGTGGGCGCGATCGAGCTTGTGATTCACGTACGGGGACTCCATTTTGGGTGTTGAGGCGCTGCCGGATCACCGTCCCGCCCGCGCAACGAAGCGACCGTTGATCTGAATGGTCTAGGCAGACGAGTCGCGGAGTTAACTTATGATTAGTACGCTTTTCTGGTCTGAAGGGAACGGCGCCTTGCCTAGAATGGTTCCATGAGCGAGCGGCTGGGTGAAGGTACAGTCACCGAGAAGAAGACTTCCCGGGTGAAGCCGCCGCCTCTGTTCCAGGTGGTGTTGCTGAATGATGATTTCACGCCGATGGAGTTCGTGGTCGGCGTGCTGCAGAAGTTCTTCGGCAAGGGGCGCGAACAGGCGACCCAGATCATGCTTAAAGTGCACCATGAAGGCCGCGGCGTCTGCGGTGTCTATCCGCGGGACGTGGCAGCCAGCAAAGTCGAGCAGGTTTGCAGTTATGCACGCCAGCACCAGCATCCGTTGCAATGCGTGATGGAGGAAGCATGATCGCGCAGGAACTTGAAGTCAGCTTGCACATGGCCTTTGTCGAGGCCCGCCAGGCGCGACACGAATTCATCACCGTCGAGCACTTGCTGCTCGCGCTGCTGGACAATCCGTCCGCGGCCGAGGTGCTGCGCGCCTGCGCGTGCAACATCGAGGATCTGCGCAAGAGCCTGCAGAATTTCATTGGCGACAACACACCGGTGCTGCCGCCGAATTCCGAGGCCGACACGCAGCCGACGCTCGGCTTCCAGCGCGTGATCCAGCGGGCGATCATGCACGTGCAGTCGACATCGAACGGCAAGAAGGAGGTCACCGGCGCCAACGTTCTGGTGGCGATCTTCGGCGAGAAAGACTCCCACGCGGTCTATTACCTGCACCAGCAGGGGGTCACCCGGCTGGATGTCGTCAACTACATTTCCCATGGCATCACCAAATCGCCGCAGGCCGACGAAAAGGCCAAGCAGCAGGGAGGCGAGGAGGCGCAGGAGCAGGAGCAGGGGCGCGAGCAGGCTTCTCCGCTCGAGCAGTACACGATCAACCTGAACCAGCTCGCCAAGGACGGCAAGATCGACCCGCTTATCGGGCGCGAGCTCGAGGTCGAGCGCGTTATTCAGGTTCTGTGCCGCCGTCGCAAGAACAATCCGCTGCTCGTGGGAGAAGCCGGCGTCGGCAAGACGGCGATTGCCGAGGGCCTCGCGTGGCGGGTCGTCAAGGGGGACGTGCCGGAGATCCTGGAGAAGGCGAACGTCTATTCGCTCGACATGGGTGCGCTGCTCGCGGGCACGAAGTACCGGGGCGATTTTGAACAGCGCCTGAAAGGCGTCCTGAAGCAGCTGAAGTCGAACGCGAACGCGATCCTGTTCATCGACGAGATCCATACGCTGATCGGTGCCGGTTCTGCGTCGGGAGGCACGCTGGACGCATCGAACCTGCTGAAGCCGGCGCTGGCGACCGGGCAGCTGAAGTGCATCGGGGCGACGACCTACAACGAGTACCGCGGCATCTTCGAGAAGGACCACGCGCTGTCGCGCCGCTTCCAGAAGATCGACGTGGTCGAGCCGACCGTGCCGCAGACGATCGAGATCCTGAAGGGACTGAAATCGCGCTTCGAGGAGCACCACGGCGTCAAATATTCGTCCGGGGCGATCCAGGCCGCGGCAGAGCTTTCGGCGAAGTACATCAACGACCGTCATCTGCCGGACAAGGCGATCGACGTGATCGACGAGGCCGGCGCTGCGCAGCGCATCCTGCCGGTGAGCAAGCGGAAGAAGACGATCGGCAAGACCGAGGTCGAGGAGATCATCGCCAAGATCGCGCGCATTCCGCCGCAGACCGTGTCCAGCGACGACCGTACGCAGTTGAAGAACCTGGAGCGCAATCTGAAGAACGTCGTGTTCGGCCAGGATCCGGCGATCGATGCGCTGGCGGCCGCGATCAAGATGGCGCGTTCGGGACTCGGGAAGCCTGACAAGCCGATCGGCTCGTTCCTGTTCTCGGGGCCGACCGGAGTCGGCAAGACCGAGGTCGCCAAGCAACTGGCCTTCACGCTGGGCATCGAACTGATCCGGTTCGACATGTCCGAATACATGGAGCGCCACGCGGTGAGCCGCCTGATCGGCGCGCCGCCCGGCTACGTCGGGTTCGACCAGGGCGGACTCCTGACCGAGGCGATCGCCAAGAAGCCGCACGCGGTGCTGCTGCTGGACGAAATCGAGAAGGCGCACCCGGATATCTTCAACATCCTGCTGCAGGTGATGGACCACGGCACGCTGACGGACAACAACGGCCGGAAGGCGGATTTCCGCAACGTGATCCTGATCATGACCACCAACGCCGGCGCTGAAACGCTCAACAAGCGGGTGATCGGTTTCACCAACACGCGTGAAACGGGAGACGAGCTCGCCGAGATCCGGCGCATGTTCACGCCCGAGTTCCGTAACCGGCTCGATGCGATCATCAGTTTCCGTGCGCTCGACGAGGAGATCATCCTGCGCGTGGTCGACAAGTTCCTGATGCAGCTCGAGGACCAGTTGCACGAGAAGAAGGTCGACATCGCGTTCTCGGAAGCGCTGCGCCAGCATCTGGCGAAGAAGGGGTTCGACCCGGTCATGGGAGCGCGACCGATGGCGCGCCTGATCCAGGACACGATCCGCCGCGCGCTGGCCGATGAGCTTCTGTTCGGCAAGCTGGTCAACGGCGGCCGCGTGAATATCGACGTCGACGAAAAGGGCGAGATCAAGCTCGAGTTCCCGCCCGCCGACGGCGGCGACGCCCCCCGCGCTGAGCGACCGGAGCCGGTAACCTCGGAATAGGAGGCGCGGGTCTTCGCTGATTGACAGCGTATCGCGCGGCGTAAAGAGTACGGCCCGGGAGGCAAGCTCCCGGGCCGTTTTTCTTTGCAGTCGCTGCGTGAACTGGGGAGACAAACATGCACGAATCAAGGATTGCGCGTGGCGCCGCGGTAGCGCTGCTCGCGTGGGTTGTCGCATCAGCCGCTTCGGCACAACAGTCAGATCCGCGCACCGCGCAGTACCTGGCAGGCAACTGCGCGAACTGCCATGGCACGCACGGGCGCGGCGCCGGCGCGATGCCCAGCCTGGCAGGACAGAAGAAGGAATACCTGGTCGAAGCGATGCGGGCATATCGGGACGGCAAGCGCATGGCGACCGTCATGCATCAGCTCTCCAAGGGGTACACCGACGCTCAGATCGATTCGATTGCCGAATATTTTGCGAAGCAGCCAGCCGAGTAAAGGGGACGCCATGAAAACGAAGATCTTCAAGCGGCGCGATCTGCTCAAGCTCGGCGCTGCGACAGTTGCAGTCACATCGCTCGCCGGGTGCGAGACGATGGGGGGCCGCCGGTCGCTCGGCCACGTGGTCGTTATCGGTGCCGGCTACGGCGGCGCGACCGCGGCCAAGTACCTTCGCCTGTGGTCCGAAGGCGCGATCGAAGTCACGCTGGTCGAACCGAACGAGGTGTTCGTCTCGTGCCCGATGTCGAACCTGGTTCTCGGAGGCAGCCGCACGCTGGCCGATATCACCGTCGCGTATTCGGGGCTGGACAAGTACGGCGTGAAGCGGATGCGCGACACGGCGACGGGGATCGATGCCGACAAGCGCCAGGTGCGGCTGGCGTCGGGTGCCACGCTCACCTACGATCGCCTCGTCGTCTCGCCCGGCATCGAGTTCATGTGGGAGAACGTGCGCGGCATGTCGGCTGGCGCGGCAGAGACGATTCCGCACGCGTGGAAGGCCGGTCCGCAGACGTTGCTGCTGCGCCGGCAGGTCGAGGCGATGAATGATGGCGGCACGGTCGTGGTGAGCGTGCCGCTTGCGCCGTATCGCTGCCCGCCGGGTCCGTACGAACGCGCGTGCCAGATCGCCTCATACCTGAAGGCGAGCAAGCCGAAATCCAAGCTGATCCTGCTCGATGCGAACCCCGACTACGTATCGAAGAAGCCACTGTTCTCGCGCGTGTTCGGCGAGGATTACAAGGGGATCATCGAATACCGCGTCAATTCGCCCGTCGGCGAGGTCGACGTCTCCGGCAGGACCTTCGTGCTCGAACTGGGTGACCGCATCAAGGGTGACGTGCTGAACCTGATCCCGCCGCAGCGCGCAGCCAACATCGCGCGTGACGCGGGACTGATCACCGCGAACAACCGCTGGTGCGAGGTGAACTGGACCTCGATGGAGTCGGTCAAGGTCAAGGGTGTGCACGTGCTTGGCGACGCCACGCTGTCCGCGCCGGCGATGCCCAAGAGCGGCCACATGGCCAACCAGCAGGGCAAGGCCGCCGCGGCGGCGATCGTCGAGATCCTCAACGGCAGAAGCCCGATTCCGCCGATGATGGCCAACACCTGCTACAGCTACATCGACGGCAAGAACGCCGTGCATGTGGCGAGCGTGCATCGGTATGTACCGGAGAAGAAGACCCTCGAAGTGGTCGCCGGCTCGGGCGGCATCTCGACGCAGGATCGAAACTCCTGGGCGATCGAGGGCGTGCTCGCATGGAGCTGGGCGCAGACGATCTGGACCGACATGCTGGCGTAGGACCTTTCAGACGCCGGAAGCGCGGTTGCGGAACGCGATCGCGCTGGCCTTCTCCGGATGGCGAGCCACCTTGTCCGCGTAGTAGGCGCGAATCGTGGCGAGGTCGCGTGCTTCGTCGCCGGTCATCCGGGCGAACTCCGTGACGCCAATCCGCTTGCGCGCGTAGTCGATATAGGCCAGGCCGACCGGGAGGTCGAGCTTCAGCGCGAGGTAGTAGAAGCCGGTGCGCAGGAACGGCAGGTAGCTGCGTGTCCCCTCCGGCGACAGCGCGAGCCAGAAGAAGTCCTCCTTCCGCATCAGCGCGGCGAGTTGCTCGACCGCGCCGCTGGCGTGATGGCGATCCACAGGGCGCCCGCCCCACAGGTACATCAGGCGACCCAGGGTGGCGCCCGTGAATCCGCGGAACAGGCTTTCCTTGCCGACGAAATGCACCGGCACCGCGATCACCCACTTGGCGAGCAGCCCGATCACGAAGTCCCAGTTCGACGTGTGCGGATAGAAGATCGCCACGCCCTTTGGCCCCGGCATGCCGTTGAAATCGACGCGCCAGCCGAACAGCCCGAGCAGCCAGCGCGCGAACGCCGCCAGCATCAGTGCTTGCCGGTCGAGCCGAAGCCGCCGGCGCCGCGTGTGCTTTCGACGAACTCGTCGACCACGTTGAGCTGCACCTTGACCACCGGAACGATCACCATCTGTGCGATCCGCTCCAGCGGCTGGATCGTGAACGGCTCACGGCCGCGATTCCAGCACGACACCATGACCTGCCCCTGGTAGTCGGAGTCGATCAGTCCGACCAGGTTGCCGAGCACGATGCCGTGCTTATGACCCAGCCCGGAGCGCGGCAGGATCATCGCCGCAAAGCCGGGGTCCGCAAGGTGGATCGCGATTCCGGTCGGAATCAGCTGCGCGTCGCCCGCCCGCAGCACCACCGCCGCGTCGATGCAGGCACGCAGATCGAGCCCGGCCGCGCCGTCAGTCGCGTAATGGGGCAACTGGTCGCGCAACCTCTCGTCAAGCAGCCTGATGTCGAGCTTCATCCGCGCGACTTCCGCGCCGCATCGAGCGCCTGAGCCAGCTTAGAACGGACGTCGGGCTGCCCCCTGCGCAACTCGACCGACAGCGATTTTGCGGCGCGCCAGATCAGAAAGACGCCGACCGCGACCGCGATCAGCCCGGCATCGCCGACCAGGCCAAACACGAGAAAGAAGATTCCGACCACGCCCAGCACCAGATTGCCCACCAGCGCCGCCGGCAGCGGGTTGGTCGTCGGCTTGCCGTACGGCGGCGCGGACGACATCTGACCAGCATGCAGCTTCGCATCCGCGGCGGCGTCCCGCGCAGGCGACGGCAGGTGCGCCATCTGGCGGCGCTCGATCTCCTCGAGGTACGCGACGAAATCGCCGTCCTTCGGCTCACCGGTCGGGACGTTCATCTGCGCTCCAGTCGCGCAGCGATCTCGGCAATGATGCGACGCGCGTGTTCTAGCTTGCTCGCGCGCGGCAGCGTCGTGACTCCGATCGCGTCGACGAGGTGCAATTCGCTCTCGTCTGCGCCCAGCGCGTCCTGCGCGCGGTTGGCAATGATGAGCGGGATCCGTTTCGATTCCAGCTTGGCTTGCGCGTAGGCGACGACGTTGTCGCTCTCGGCCGCGAAGCCGACGCAGTATGGCGGTTTCCTGAGCGCGGCGACGTCCGCCAGGATGTCCGGATTCGCCTCGAAGCGCAGTGACGGCGGTGCGCCCCTGACCTTCTTCAGCTTGCTGGAGCTCGGATTGGCGACGCGCCAGTCTGCGACCGCAGCCACCGCGATGAAGACCTGTGCGCGTCGCGCGTAACCCATCACCGCGTCGTGCATTTCGCGCGCGGTCTGAACGTCGACGCGCTGCACGCTGCGCGGCGTGGGCAGCGATGTCGGCCCGGCGACGAGCGTCACCACCGCGCCTGCCTCGCGCGCCGCTCGCGCGATCGCAAACCCCATCTTTCCCGACGAAAGATTCGTGATTCCGCGCACCGGATCGATCGGCTCGAACGTCGGTCCGGCGGTGATCAGCACGCGGCGGTCGGCCAGCACCTTGGGCTGAAAGAACGCAACGATCTCCTCGCGCAGTTCTTGCGGCTCCAGCATCCGCCCCAGTCCGGCCTCGCCGCAGGCCTGGTCGCCGCTGGCGGGGCCGAGGATGACAGCGCCGTCGGCCCGGACCTGCGCGACGTTGCGTTGCGTCGCGACGTTTTCCCACATCTCGACGTTCATCGCCGGCGCCAGCAGCAGCGGCACGTCCTTGCGGCGCGCGACGACCAGCGCGGACAACAGGTCGTCGGCCAGGCCATGCGCCACCTTGGCGATGAAGTGCGCCGAAGCCGGCGCAACGACGACCGCGTCGACGCCGCGCGACAGCGCGATGTGCGGCATCGCGTCGTCGACGCGGCCGCCCTCCGACTGCCATTGATCGACGAAGACGGGCTTCCCGGTCAGTGCCTGCAGCGTGGTGGCGGTGACGAACTGCAGGGCGCCGCGCGTCATCACGACCTGCACGTCGGCGCCGTCTTCCTGCAGCCGCCGCGCCAGTTCGCACGCTTTGTACGCGGCGATGCCGCCGGTCATGCCCAGCACGATGCGCTTGCCGCTCAGATCCATGGGGCACAGATTACTTTGATTTCCACACCCGCAACAGTTCGTCGAGGATCAGCAGCGCCGCGCCGACGACGATCGCCGAGTCGGCGACGTTGAATGCCGGCCAGTGCCAGCCGCGCAAGTGAAAATCAAGGAAGTCGATCACGTGGCCGTGCAGCAGCCGGTCGATCACGTTGCCGATCGCTCCACCGAGAATCAGCGCGAGCGAGAACGAGAACAGGCGCTGCGCGCCGTGGCGAGCGAGAAGATAGACGATGAACAGCGACGCGACGATCCCGATCACGGTGAAGAAACGGCTCTGCCAGCCGGATGCGCTGGCGAGAAACGAGAACGCGGCGCCCTTGTTGTAGGTGAGGACAAGATTGAAGTAGCTCGTGATCGGGCGCACGTCGCCAAATTCGAACGTGCGCTCGATCACGGTCTTGGACAGCTGATCGGCCAGAACGATCAGCACCGCCAGGCCGAGCCAGGGCGCAAGTCGCCGCCACCAGGTCTTCGCGCCGCCGATTGCCATCAGGCCGCCCTGCGGGCCTCGCCCGCACCGAACAGGTTGCTCACGCAGCGGCCGCACAGGGTCAGGTGATCGGCGGCAGCGCCCACATCCGCGCGCCAGTGCCAGCAGCGATCGCACTTGCGCTGCGTCGTCGGCGTCACGCTGATCTTCTCGTCCGCGGTCATGGCGACCCGATGCAGGCTGGCGCGGCTCGTGATCAGCACGAACCTGAGGTCTTCGCCCAGCGTGGCGAGCAGCGCGTGGCGCTCGCCTGCCGCGTGGATGTCGACTTCGGCCTGCAGCGAAGAGCCGAGTTGACCCGCCTCGCGCAGCGTTTCGATCTGCTTGAGAACCTCGGCGCGCGCGGCGCGGATCTGGGTCCACTTGGCGAGCAGCGCCTCGTGGCCCGGCACCGGCGGCAGCTCGTGGTAGACCTCGGTGAAGATCGTCGCGTTCGCATCACGCACGAATACCCGGTGCGCCTCCTCGGCGGTGAACGACAGGTACGGCGCCATCAGCCGCAACAGGCTCGACGTGATGTGCCAAAGCGCGGTCTGCGCCGAGCGGCGCACGTGCGACCTCGGCGCGGTCGTGTACAGACGGTCCTTCAGGATGTCGAGGTAGAACGCGCCCAGATCCTCGGAACAGAAGATCTGCAGGCGCGCGATCACCGGATGGAACTCGAAGCGGTCGCAGTTCGCCTGCGCTTCCGCCTGCATCTGCGCGGCGAGCGCGATCGCGTAACGGTCGATCTCGACCAGCCCGGCGATCGGCACCGCGTCCTGCGCGATGTCGAAGTCGCTCGTGTTGGCGAGCAGGAAACGCAGCGTGTTGCGGATGCGGCGGTAGCTCTCGACGACGCGCTTCAGGATCTCGTCGCCGATCGACATCTCGCCGGAGTAATCGGTCGACGCGACCCACAGCCGCATGATCTCCGCCCCCATCCTGTCGGCGAGTTCGCGCGGGTCGATGCCGTTGCCGAGTGACTTGCTCATCTTGCGGCCCAGCGCATCGACCACGAAGCCGTGCGTGAGCAGGCTCCGATACGGCGCGCGGCCGTCGATGGCGGCGCCGGTGAGGAGCGACGAATGGAACCAGCCGCGGTGCTGGTCCGATCCCTCCAGATACATGTCGGCCGGATAGGCGAGGTCGGCCGCGTGCGAGCCGCGCATCACCGTGCGGTGGGTCGAGCCGGAGTCGAACCAGACATCGAGGATGTCGTTGATCTTCGTGTACTGCGCCGCTTCGGCAGCCGGCAGGAAGTCCTCGGCGGTCGCGCGGCTCCACGCCTCCACACCGCCCTGTTCGACCTTCTGCGCGGCGAGTTCCAGCAGTTCGAGGGTGCGCGGGTGCAGTTCCCCGGTGTCCTTGTGCAGGAAGAACGGCAGCGGCACGCCCCAGTTGCGCTGGCGCGAGATGCACCAGTCGGGGCGATTGGCGATCATGCCGTGCAGTCGCGCCTTGCCCCAGGCCGGGTAGAACGCGGTCTGCTCGATCGCGTGCAGCGCGGTCTGCCGCAGCGTCTCACCGACGGTTTCGCGTTGCATCACGCCGGTCGTTTCGCGCGTGGCACCGTCCATGCGCACGAACCACTGCGAGGCCGCGCGATAGATCAGCGGCGTCTTGTGGCGCCAGCAGTGCATGTAACTGTGCGTATCGGTCGACGCGTGCAGCAGCGCGCCTGCCACGCGCAGGGCGTCGACGACCTTCGGATTCGCATCCCAGATCTTCATCCCGCCGAACAGCGGGAAGTCCTTCGCGTAGGTGCCGTCGCCGGTGACCGGATTCAGGATTTCGTCGTTCGTCATGCCGTACGATTTGCATGAATCGAAGTCCTCGATGCCATAGGCCGGCGACGAGTGCACGATCCCGGTGCCCGCATCCGCGGTTACGTAGGTTCCAAGGTAGACGGGGGAATCGCGCTCATAGCCCTTGTCGAGAACCGCAAGCGGATGGCGGAAGCGCACCAGCTCGAGGTTCCGTCCAATGCAGGTCGCGATCACACGGCCCTTCAGGCCATAGCGCTGCAGGCACGATTCGGCGAGCGATTCGGCGAGTATCAGCAGCCGGTCGCCGCAGTCGACCAGCGCGTAGGTGAAGTCCGGGTGGAAGTTCAGCGCCTGGTTCGCCGGGATCGTCCATGGCGTGGTGGTCCAGATCACGGTCGCGGTCGGCCTGCCGAGCGCCGCCACGCCGAAGGCGGCCGCGACCTTCGCCGCGTCGTCCCTGGCGAGCGGAAAAGCGACGTCGATCACCGGTGTCTTCTTGTCGATGTATTCGACTTCCGCCTCGGCCAGCGCCGAGTTGCAGTCGAAGCACCAGTTCACCGGCTTCAGCCCGCGGTAGACGAAGCCGCGCTCGATCATGCGCCCGAGCGTGCGGATCTCGTCCGCCTCGGTCTTGAACGTCATCGTCTTGTACGGGTTGTCCCAGTCGCCGAGGACGCCGAGGCGCTTGAAGCCCTGCATCTGCAGCGCAATCTGCTCGGTCGCATGCGCGCGGGCCTTTGCCTGCACCTCGGCGCGCGGCAGGTGCTTGCCGAATTTCTTTTCGATGTGGATCTCGATCGGCATGCCGTGGCAGTCCCACCCGGGCACGTACACGGCGTCGAACCCGGCCAGCGATCGGGTCTTGACGACGATGTCCTTGAGGATCTTGTTCACTGCCGTGCCGAGGTGGATTTCGCTGTTTGCGTACGGCGGACCGTCGTGCAGGATGAACTTCGGCGCGCCCTTGCGCGCTTTGCGGATCGCCTGGTAAGCCTTGCGCTCTTCCCACTCCTTCACCCATTGCGGCTCGCGCTTGGGCAGATCGCCGCGCATCGGAAACGGCGTGTCGGGCAGGTTCAGCGGGTACTTCTTGGTCGCCGGGTCCGCCGGCGGCTTCGTCTTGGACGCGGGTTTGGCGTCGTCAGCCATGGTGTTTCCTTGGCCCCCTCGGGCTCTTCAAGGTGGATCGAAAATCAGATGGCGCCGTTCAGCAGCAGCGCGCGCGCCTGATCGGCGTCGTTGCGGATCGCGGTGGTCAACTGATCGAGCGTGTCGTACTTCTCCTCGTCGCGCAGCTTCTTGATGAACTCGACCCGGACCAGATGCCCGTAGATCTGGTCGGCGAAATCGAACAGGTGCACCTCGAGTTGCCAGCGGCCGCTGTTCTCGACCGTCGGCCGCACGCCCACGCTGGCCACACCCGGCCACGGCTGCTCGCCGATGCCGTGTACGCGCACGGCATAGATGCCTTGCGCGGCCGGCCGCTTGTGCGCGATGCGCAGGTTCAGCGTCGGATAACCGAGCGTGCGGCCGCGCTTCGCGCCGTGCAGAACGCGGCCGGTGATCGAATACGGGTGGCCGAGCAGGTGCGCGGCGCGCTGCAGGTCACCGCTGCCGAGCGCGATACGAACCGCGGAGCTCGAAATGCGATCACCATCATTGGTGACGGTCGGCAACAGCTCGACCTCGTAGCCGCCGCGAGCGGCGTGCCGACGCAGCAATGCAAGGTTGCCAGCACGGCGCGCACCAAAGCGGAAGTCCTCGCCGACCAGCAGCCATTTCATCCTGCAGCCCACGACCAGCATGTGGTCGATGAAGTCTTCGGCGCTGATCGAGGCAAAGCGGCGGTTGAAGTGCTGCAGGTAGACGTGGTCGATGCCGCATGCCTTCAGGCCCTGCAGCTTGTCGCGCAGATTGGCGACCCGTGGAGGGGCCTGGTCGGGCATGAAGAGTTCACGCGGGTGCGGCTCGAAAGTCATGACGGCCGAGACCAGGTCGCGTGTGCGCGCAACCTCGACCACGCGCGTGAGCAGCGCGCGGTGCCCGCGATGGACTCCATCGAAATTGCCGATCGCGAGCGCGCATGCGGCGCGCGCACCGCTCGGCGGCAGGCCGCGGAAAATCTTCATCGTCAAAGGGAAGCCAGAACGCTCCAATTATACGGACGGTCGCCGCGCAAGCGCTTGTTTTGCATGGAGTTGGCGCGCCGCACCGTAGAATGGAACCGATGCGCAATATCGTTTGCCTGATATCCGGCCGTGGCAGCAATCTGGAAGCGATCCTGCGGAGCGCGCGCGAACAGGACTGGGCTCGAACGCTGGATGCCCGCGTCGTAAGCGTGATCAGCAACCGGGCCGACGCGGCCGGGCTGGCGATCGCGCGGAACGCGGGGATCGGCACGACCGTCGTGCCGCACGCGGCATACTCGACGCGCGACGAATTCGAAGCGGCACTGACGGCGGTGATCGATTCGCACGCGCCGATACTCGTCGTGCTGGCCGGTTTCATGCGCGTCCTGACCGCCGGCTTCGTGTCGCATTACGCTGGCCGGCTGATCAACATCCATCCGTCGCTGCTGCCGGCATTCCCCGGTCTGGCGACGCATCGACAGGCGCTCGCCGCCGGCGTGAAGGTGCACGGCTGCACCGTGCATTTCGTGTCGAACCAGGTCGACGGCGGGCCCATCATCGCGCAGGCCGCGGTTCGTGTTCATGCGGACGACACGGAGGAATCGCTGGGCGCGCGCGTGCTCGAGGAGGAGCATGTGCTGCTGCCGCGCTGTGTGCGCTGGATCTGCGAAGGCAGGGTCAGACTCGAGCAGGACCGCGTCCTCACGCAGGGACTCGGCGTGGATTCCCAGTCGTTGCTTGCGGCATGAGCGCCGTGCGCATCACCTCGCAGGTGGTCGATGGGCTGGCACACCTGCTGGCCCAGGTGCTGCGCTTCGAGGGACCTGCCGATGCAATCATGTCGCGCTTCTTCAAGCAGCAGCGCACGCTCGGTGCGCGCGACCGCAGCCTGGTTGCCGAAGCCACCTTTCACGCGCTGCGTCACTACGCCAGCCTTGCGGCGCTGCTGCAGCCCGCGCATCCGGCGCGCGCGCCGCGCCTGGCCGCGCTGGTTACCCTGGCGCGGCAGCATGGCATCGATGCGCTCGGCCCGCGCGCCCTGCGTCAGGACGAGCGCGCGGTGCGCGGCGCACTCGCGGTGGACATCAGTCGGCTGCCGGCCGCCATTCGCGCCGAGGTGCCGCTGTGGCTGTTCTCGCACGTGACTGCGCAATATCACGATGCCGAGGCGCTGCTGGCGGCGCTGGCCGAGCCGGCGCCGCTCGACCTGCGCGTGAACACGATCAAGACCGATCGGGACGGGGTGCTCGAGTCGCTGCGGGCAGCAACGCGGGAGCACGCGCCGCTGCAGGCGCAGTCCACCCGTTATTCGCCCGACGGCATTCGTCTTGACGACAAGCCCCCGTTGACCCGCTGGCCGCTGTATCAGGATGGCCAGATCGAAGTGCAGGACGAGGGCAGCCAGCTGATTGCACGGCTGGTCGCACCGAGGCGCAGCGACATGGTGGTCGACTTCTGTGCCGGTGCCGGCGGCAAGACACTGGCGCTGGGCAGCCTGATGCGTTCGAGCGGGCGCATTTATGCATTCGATATCCATGCCAAGCGCCTGGCCGGCCTGGGTCCGCGGCTGAAGCGCAGCGGATTGTCGAACGTCCACCCCGCCGCGATCGCGAGCGAGAACGACGTGCGGGTGAAGCGGCTCGCGGGCAAGATCGACCGCGTCCTGGTCGATGCGCCCTGCTCGGGAAGCGGGACCTGGCGGCGGAACCCCGACCTGAAGTGGCGGTTCGATGAGTCGGAACTGGTCAGGGTGAACCAGGTGCAGGAGAACCTGATGCGCGCCGCCAGTCGGCTCGTCAAGCCCGGTGGCCGTCTGGTCTACTCGACCTGTTCTCTGCTGGCGCTCGAGAACCAGCAGGTGATCGAGCGCTTCATCGCCGACCACCCGGCGTTCAATGTGGTGCCGGCCGCACAGGTTCTGCGGGCGCAGGGCATCGAGATCGACGCTGCCGAGCGCTTCGCTCCATGGTTCGTGATGTTGCCGCACCTGCATGGCACGGACGGCTTCTTTGCTGCCGTGCTGGAGCGGCGCCGGTGACCAACTCGCCGCCGACTGCCTTGCTGCAGGGTTTCGGAGAGGACGGCCTGGATGTGGAGGTTGGCTTCTGGATCGGTGATCCCGAGCAAGGAGGGCTGAACGTGCAGTCCGAGGTTGCGCAGGCGGACCTCGCGAGATTCCGCGCCGAGAAGATCAGCATGTCGTTTCCGCAGCGCGACATCCGCATGGTCGGGGGCAATCCCGCCGTCGGGCGACCGTGATCGGCAATGGGGTAGGCGGCCGGACCGGCCGCCACCGCTGTTCCAAACGCGTGCGCCCACGTACAATTGCACACTTCGTTCGCGTCACGTCGCCTGCCCGGCTCTGGCATCTGCCGGGCGGCTGACGCGGACTCTCGCACAAGTCTTCCGGAGTCCTATGCATCTGATCGAATTCCTCGATGGTGGAGTATTGAAACTGTCATGGTGGCAGCTGATCGTCGCGGCACTGCTGCTGACACATGTGACGATCGCGGCGGTCACCATCTTCCTGCATCGCTCGCAGGCACATCGGGGTCTCGATCTGCATCCTGCGGTGTCACATTTCTTCCGGCTGTGGCTCTGGTTGACGACCGGCATGCAGACGAAGGAGTGGGTGGCAATCCATCGCAAGCACCACGCCAAATGCGAAACGCCGGACGATCCGCACAGCCCGCAGACGCGTGGACTGCGGACAGTCGTATCGCGCGGCGCGGAGCTGTACATGGCCGAGGCGAACAACGAGGAAACGCTCGCCCGTTATGGCCACGGCACGCCCGATGACTGGCTCGAGCGCAATGTCTATTCGCGCTTCACCTGGCAGGGCTGCGGCGCGATGCTGATCGCGGATGTCATCCTGTTCGGGGCGGCGGGGATCGCGATATGGGCGGTGCAGATGATCTGGATCCCGTTCTTCGCCGCGGGAGTTATCAACGGCATCGGCCACTTCTGGGGGTATCGAAACTACGACAGCCCGGATGCGAGCACGAATATCGTCCCGTGGGGCATCCTGATCGGCGGTGAAGAGCTGCACAACAACCACCACACCTATCCGACGTCGGCGAAGCTGTCGAGCAAGTGGTACGAGTTCGACCTCGGCTGGGTCTACATTCGTCTGCTGTCCGGTCTGGGCCTGGCGCGCGTCCTGCGTGTGGCGCCGGTGGCCAAGGTGGCCTCGCCGCGCGGGGCGGTGGACGTGCAGACGCTGCAAGCCCTGATCAACAACCGCTACGATCTGCTCGCGAAATATGCGCGCGGCCTGCAGAAGACGCTGCGCGACGAGCTGGACAAATTGCGCCTGCCGGCGGCCGAAAAGGAGAGATTCGCGCGACTGCGTCGCTGGCTGCGCAAGGCAGATGTGGCCCAGATTCCACAGTCGCAGCAGCAGACCTTGCGCGACCTGCTGAACCGCAGCGGGGCGATGCAGACCCTGATCGACATGCGATCGGAGCTCGCGGCAATCTGGGAGCGCTCATCAGTTTCGCGCGAGCAGATGCTGGCGCACCTGCAGGACTGGATTGCGCGGGCCGAGGCAAGCGGAATCCGGGCGTTGCAGGAGACCGCGCTGCGGATTCGCTCCTATGCGACGAACGGAGCGCGCGCCTAGACAGGCGACAGGCGGCACGCGCGCAAACGAAAAGCCCCGCTGCTGCGGGGCTTTTCATTGGTCGACCGACCGGCGCGCTACTTGAGCTTGGTTTCCTTGTAGACGACGTGCTTGCGCGCGACCGGGTCGAACTTGCTCAGTTCCAGCTTCTCCGGCGTGGTTCGCTTGTTCTTCGTGGTCGTGTAGAAGTGACCGGTTCCGGCGGTCGACTCCAGCTTGATCTTCTCGCGGGCGCCCTTGGCCATCTTCGTTCTCCCTAGATCTCACCGCGTGCGCGCAGATCCGCGAGCACGGTGTCGATGCCGACTTTGTCGATGGTGCGCAGGCCGGCGTTGGTCAGGCGCAGCCGTATCCAGCGCTTTTCGCTCTCGACCCAGAAGCGCCGACTCTGCAAATTGGGCATGAAGCGGCGCTTGGTCTTGTTGTTTGCATGCGAGACGTTGTTACCTGTCAATGGCTTTTTGCCGGTGACCTGACACACGCGTGCCATGATGAACTCCTGACATCCGAGACCGACGCAACCGGCAAAGGGGTCGCCGTCGCGCAAAGCGCGGCATTATAAGGACTTCTTGCGGTGCAAGCCAGCCGCCGCGACGGCGGGTCAGAGCAGGCCGCGCTCGGCAAACGAAATGCAGGCATGGCCGGCGACGATCAGATGATCGAGCACACGCACGTCGACGAGCGCCAACGCGTCCTTCAGCGCACGTGTCAGCATTTCGTCGGCCCGACTCGGCTCCGCCAGCCCGGACGGATGATTGTGCGCAAAGATCACGGCCGCCGCGTTGTGGCGCAGGGCGTGCTTGACGACTTCCCGTGGAAACACGCTGGTCTGCGTCAACGTCCCGCGGAAAAGCGATTCATCGAAAATCAGCCGGTTCTGCGCATCGAGGAACAACCCGATGAACACTTCGTGCCGCTCGTTGCGCAACGACAATCTCAGGTAGTCGCGCACCTTCGCGGGCGTGTTCAGAACCGTGTCGCGCGCCACCTCTTCGCGCAGTGCGCGCCGCGCAAGCTCCAGCACGGCGTGCAGCTGCGCGCTCTTTGCCGGCCCGAAACCCGCGAGCTTCTGCAGCTCGCGGTGCGGTGCCGACAGCAGCCCATTCAAGCCGCCAAAGTGATTCAGCGCGCCGCGCGCCACTTCGATCACGGTCTTTCCCGGAAGGCCCGTGCGAAGAAAAACGGCGAGCAGTTCCGCTTCCGTCAGGGCGCCAGGACCCTGCGCAAGCAGCCGTTCCCTTGGCCGCTCGGCGGCCGGCCAGCTCTTGATCGTCACCCCGGGCTCCTTCGATAGAATTTGCGTTGTTCCCGGCTGATTCGCCATGGCGGTCATCACTTCAGGCTCGCACATCACGCTGCATTATCGTCTTGCGGTACTCGGGGATGATGGCGAGCGGGAGATCGTCAGCACACTGGGCGGACCGCCGGCGACCCTGCAGCTTGGGGCCGGCTGTCTGGCACCTGCGCTGGAGCAGCGCCTGATCGGACTGGAAGAAGGCGCGCAAGCGAGTTTCGACCTGACATCGGGCCAGGCCTTCGGGCCGAGAGACCCGAACCTGGTTCAAGCCCTGGCGCGGACGGAGTTCGAGCGGCATGCGCAAGCCGGTGCGGCCTGCGAGACGGGCGACGTGCTGGAATTTCACACGCCCGGCGGCGACCGCGTGGCTGGGGTCGTTAAGGATCGCGACCATCGGCGCGTCGTCATCGATTTCAACCATCCGCTGGCCGGCCTGCCGGTGAGGTTCTCGGTACGGGTGATCGGCGTGCTGTGATGGACGTCCTGCTCGCTCAGCCACGCGGTTTCTGTGCCGGGGTCGATCGCGCGATCGAGATCGTCGAGCGCGCGCTGCAGATCCATGGAGCGCCGATCTATGTCCGGCACGAGATCGTGCACAACACCTATGTGGTCGAGAGCCTGCGGCGCAAGGGTGCGGTCTTCGTCGATGAGCTGGACCAGGTCCCGTCGGGCGCAACCGTCATCTTCTCGGCGCATGGCGTCGCGAAATCCGTGCATGCGGCGGCTGCTGCGCGGGGCCTGAAGGTTTTCGATGCGACCTGCCCCCTGGTTACCAAGGTGCACGTTGAAGTCGAGAAGATGCGGGCGCAGGGACGGGAGATCGTGATGATCGGTCACGCCGGTCATCCCGAGGTGGAAGGCACGATGGGACAGGCCGGCGACGGCATGTACCTGGTCGAGACCGCAATGGACGTCGAGCGGTTACGGGTCAACGACCCGGAACGGCTCGCCTATGTCACGCAGACGACGCTTTCGATCGACGATGCCTCCGGGATCGTCGCCGCGCTCAAACGCCGCTTCCCGTCGATTGCGGAGCCGAAGAAGGCCGACATCTGCTACGCGACGCAGAATCGCCAGGACGCGGTGAAGATCATGGCTCCTCAGGTCGACGTGGTGATCGTGATCGGCAGCCCGACCAGCTCGAACTCGAACCGACTGCGGGAAGTGGCGGAGAGATTCGGCGTCCCGGCGCACCTGGTCGACTCGGCGACCGATGTCGACCCGCAGTGGCTGCAGGGAGCCAAGCGCGTCGGTGTGACGGCCGGGGCGTCGGCCCCCGACGAACTGGTGGACGAGTTGCTGGCACGGCTGCGGGAGCTCGGTGCCAGTAGCGTGAGGACGATGCAGGGCGTCGAGGAGCATGTGACTTTCCCGTTACCCAAAGGGCTCGGCAGAAGCGTCAGGGCAGGCGTGGCCGGGCAGACCGAATCCCCAGGTACTGACAAGGAGGCTCACCGATGAAGCGTTCGATTGCCGCGCTCTTGCTGGCTGCCGCAGCCCTCGCCAGCCATTCCCAGCCGATTGAAGTCGAGGGCGTGAAATTCGAGCCGACCGCCCAGGTGGGCGGCCAGGTCCTGCAACTCAACGGCGCGGGCGTGCGGACACGCGTGATCTTCAAGGTCTATGCCGCCGGACTGTACGTACCGCAGAAGGCCAATTCCGCCGCCGTCCTGCTGGGGCAGAAGGGGCCGCGCCGCATCGAGATCCACATGTTGCGCAACGTCGACGCGGACACGTTCGCCGAGGCGCTGACCGATGGCCTGAAGGCAAACCATACCGAGCAGCAGCTCGCCGGGCTGAAACCGCAGACCGATGCATTGCTGGCGACCCTGAAGTCGATCGGCGAAGCGAAGAAGGGAGACGCGATCTTCTTCGAATTCACTCCCGACAACGGGACTCGTATCGTCGTCAATGGCCAGCAGAAAGGGGCCGCGATCCCCGGCGAGGATTTCTTCACCGCGGTGTTGCGGATCTGGATCGGCGACAAGCCGGCCGATGGCGGGCTGAAGAAAGGTCTGGTGGGCGCATAACGCTGGGTTGCCGAAGCGGCGAACCTGCGCCTTTCCGTGATCAACGGGGCGGAGCCGCGGCATGAACCGGGCCGCGGATGACCCGGCCGTGCCCGATCCGGAGGTCGATCGCTTTCTCGATGCGGTCTGGCTCGAGGACGGGCTGGCGCGCAACACGCTGGACGCCTATCGCCGCGATCTGCGCGCGCTCGCTGCCTGGCTTGGAGAACGGGGGAGGACGCTGATCCGCGCGACGCCGGCCGACGTGGTCGGCTACTTCGCTGCCTGCCATGCAGTGACGCGATCGGCGACGGCGAATCGCCGGCTCGCCTCGCTGCGCCGTTTCTATCGATGGGCATTGCGCGAGCGGATCATCGAAGTCGATCCGACCCTTCAGCTCGTTCCGGCCAAACGCCCGCCGCGGTTCCCGTCGGCGATCTCGGAGCATCAGGTCGAGGCGCTGCTCGACGCACCCGATGTCGACCGGCCACTTGGCTTGCGGGACCGCGCGATGCTCGAGACGTTGTACGCCACCGGCCTGCGCGTGTCCGAACTGGTCGGTCTGAAGCTGGTCCAGCTGTCGCTGAACGACGGCCTGGTGCGGGTTCTGGGAAAGGGCTCAAAAGAGCGCATCGTGCCGCTTGGCGAGGAGGCCCGCGGGTGGCTGGATCGATATCTGCGCGATGCTCGTCCGGCGCTTCTGGCGGGGCGGAGTGCGGACGCGCTGTTCGTGACCCAGCTTGCGCAGCCGATGACGCGCCAGCGCTTCTGGGCCCTGATCAAGCGTTATGCGCTGGTTGGCGGCATCCACGCGCCGCTGTCTCCGCACGGGCTGCGGCACGCGTTTGCGACGCACCTGCTGAATCACGGCGCGGATCTGCGCGTGGTGCAGATGCTTCTCGGCCATGCCGATATTTCGACGACTCAGATCTACACGCATGTCGCCCGCGAGCGGCTGCAGGCGCTGCACGCGAAACATCACCCGCGGGGATGATCGCCTAGTGGTTCGCCACTAGACTGGCGCTATGTCGAGGCAGGCGCACGTATCCGAGACACCGGCGACGCAGTGGCTGAAGCGGCACGGAGTGCCGTTCGCCGAACACGCGTACGAATACGTCGAGCATGGCGGCACGAAGACGTCGGCCCGTGCGCTCGGCGTGCCGGAGCACGAAGTCGTCAAGACCCTGGTGATGCAAGACGAGGAGGCGCGTCCGCTGCTGGTACTGATGCACGGCGATAGGACCGTGTCGACCAAGAACCTCGCGCGGCAGGCGGGCCGCAAGCGGATCGAACCCTGCGCGCCGGACGTGGCGCAGCGGCACACCGGTTACATGGTAGGGGGCACCTCGCCGTTCGGCACGCGCAAATCCGTGCCGATCTATGTCGAGCGCTCGATCCTCGGGTTGTCCCGGATACTCATCAATGGCGGCCGGCGCGGCTATCTGGTTGAAATCGATCCGCGCGTGTTGGTCGACCTCCTGCGCGCCCAGCCGGTCGATTGCGCACTCGGAGAATCCTGATGTCGAGTTATCTTCCCTGGCTCGCGAGCATGGCGACGATCGCCGCCGCCTATCTGCTGGGATCGCTGCCGTTCGCGGTGATCGTCAGCCGATTGCTGGGGCTCGCCGACCCGCGCACCTACGGATCGGGCAATCCCGGTGCAACGAATGTGCTTCGCTCCGGAAGCAAGATCGCGGCGGGGCTCACCCTGTTGGGCGACGCCGCCAAAGGGGCCGTCGCGGTCTGGCTTGCGCGCCGTTACGGCGTGCCGCTGGGTGTCGGCGATTGGGGCGTGGCAACTGCCGGGCTTGCCGCCTTTGTCGGACATCTGTATCCGGTCTTCCTGCGCTTCCGGGGCGGGAAGGGCGTCGCGACCTTTCTCGGCGTCCTGCTGACGCTGAATCCCTGGGTGGGGCTGATCGCCTGCGCGACCTGGTTGCTGATGGCGGTGTTCTTCCGCTTTTCGTCGCTGGCGTCGCTGAGCGCGGCCATCGTCGCGCCCCTGGTTCAGCTGATGGGCTGGGGTTTCGAGCCGATCCTCCCGGCGTCTCTGGTCATGAGCGCGCTTCTGATCATGCGGCATCAGAGAAACATCGCGCAACTGCTGGCGGGAAAGGAGAAGAGGATCGGCGAGAGATCGCCGAAGGTCGCGCAATCCCGCCAGCGCTAGCTTGCGTCGGCGAGTGCCCAGCGCGGCAGCACGGTGAATCCGGTGTCGCGGGGGACGGCGCCGCGCTGAAGCCGGGCCAGACCCGCAACCGCGATCATTGCGCCGTTGTCGGTGCACAAGTCCGGCGGGGGGAAATAAAGTTGCACTCCGGAGCGGGAAGTCTCCGTGGCCAGGCGCTCCCGCAACTGCGAATTCGCTCCGACGCCACCGGCCACCACGAGCGTGGCAGCGCCGGTCTGCTCCAGGGCGCGCATCGATTTCGTCGCCAGCACGTCGACGACCGCGTCGACAAATCCGCGCGCCAAATCGGCGCGCGCCTGATCGCAGGTTGTATCGATCTTGCGCGCGGCCGTCAGCACCGCAGTCTTCAGGCCGCTGAAGCTGAACATCAGGTCCGCACTGTGGAGCATCGGGCGCGGCAGTGCGATCGCGCCCGGGTTGCCGAAGTCCGCAAGGCGGGAGACCGCCGGCCCGCCGGGGTAACCGAGCCCGAGAAGCTGCGCGGTCTTGTCGAACGCTTCGCCGGCAGCGTCGTCGACCGTGTCTCCGAGCAGGCGATAGTCCCCGATGCCGCGGACATGCAGCAGCTGCGTGTGGCCGCCGGACACCAGCAGTGCCACGAACGGGAACGCGGGAGCCGGATCCGCCAGCAGTGGCGTCAGCAAATGACCTTCGAGGTGATGCACCCCGACCACCGGGCGCTGCAGGGCGGCGCCGAGTCCGTGCGCGATGCTCGCCCCGACCAGGAGGGCGCCAATCAGACCCGGCCCGATCGTCACTGCAATCGCATCGATGTCCCCCTTGCCGCGCCGGGCATCGGCCATCACCTGATCGAGCAACGGGAGCACGCGCCGGATATGGTCGCGCGAAGCCAGTTCGGGGACTACGCCGCCGTAGGCGCGATGCATGTCAACCTGCGAATGGACAGCTCGCGCGACGAGCCCATCGCGGTCGTCCAGCAGGGCCAGACCGGTCTCATCGCAAGAAGTTTCGATTCCGAGAACGAGCATGCGTCGGGCATAGACGACCGGAAAGTGGCCAGTTTAGCCGCCGCGATCGGGCGTAAGACCTTGACTTGTCAAATTTTTCCGCGCCGCGATACAATGCCGCGCTTTCAGCCGGCCATTGGATTCGGACATTTCATGCCTACGATTCGCCTCAAGGAAAACGAGCCATTCGAAGTTGCCCTGCGACGCTTCAAGCGCACGATCGAGAAGAGCGGTTTGTTGACCGAACTGCGCGCGCGCGAGTTCTACGAGAAGCCGACTGCCGAGCGCAAGCGCAAGAAGTCGGCGGCGATCAAGCGGCACTTCAAGCGCCTGCGCAGCCAGATGCTGCCGAAGAAGCTGTACTAGTCTTCCGCGAGAGCCGGCCGTTTTTTGTGAGCGCGCCCCTGAGGCGCGCTCTGTCTTTCTGGAGGCGCCCATGACGCTCAAGGAGCGAATCAACGAGGACATGAAGGCGGCGATGCGCGCGCGCGAAGCGGATCGACTGTCCGCCATCCGGCTGCTGCTCGCGGCGATCAAGCAAAAGGAGGTCGACGAGCGCATCGTGGCCGACGACGCCGCGGTCACCGCGATCGTCGAGAAGCTGATCAAGCAGCGCCGGGACTCGATCGCGCAGTTCGACAAGGCGGGTCGGCAGGATCTGGTCGCCAAGGAGACCGCCGAGCTGAATCTGCTGACTTCCTACCTGCCGCAGCAGATGAGCGAAGCCGAACTCGTGGCGGCCGTCGATGCGGTCATCGCGGAAACGGGTGCGGCCGGGCCGCAGGCGATGGGCAAGGTCATGGGGCTGCTGAAGTCCCGCATCGCTGGCCGCGCCGACATGAGCAAGGCTTCGACGCTGGTCAAGCAGAAACTGGCTGGCAGTTAACCCGGCTGGCCGTGATCCCTCAGGGCTTCATCCAGGACCTGCTCGCGCGCGTCGACATTGTCGACGTCGTCGGCCGCTACGTGCAGTTGAAGAAGGCCGGGCAGAACTACCTCGGCCTGTGCCCGTTTCACGGTGAAAAGACGCCGTCCTTCACGGTCAGTCCGTCGAAGCAGTTCTACCACTGCTTCGGCTGCGGCGTTCACGGAAGCGCGGTCGGATTCCTGATGGAGAGCCGCGGCCTGGGCTTTGTCGAGGCCGTCCACGAGCTTGCGCAGCAGGCCGGAATGCAGGTGCCGGAGACGTCCGGAGGTCGCGAGCAGACCTCCAAGGCGCGGGGTCTGGCGGACGCCCTGCAGCAGGCGGCCGACTTCTATCGCCGCAAGCTCAAGGATTCGCCGGCCGCGATCGATTACTTGAAGGGGCGCGGCTTGAGCGGCCAGACCGCGGCGCGCTTCGTGCTGGGCTTCTCCCCCGAGGGGCGCCAGGCGCTGCGCGAGGCATTCGAAACGTACGAGGACGCCCGGTTGGTCGAAGCGGGCCTGGTGAGCGTCGACGACGGCGGCAGGCGTTACGACCGGTTCCGTGGCCGCGTGATGTTTCCGATCCGCAACCGGCGTGGCGCGGTGATCGGCTTTGGCGCCCGTTCAATCGATGGTTCGGAACCGAAATACCTGAACTCGCCGGAAACGCCCCTGTTTCACAAGGGTCAGGAACTGTACGGACTGTTCGAAGCGCAGGATGCGATCCGCAAGCGCGGGCGCGCGATCGTGTGCGAAGGCTACATGGATGTGATTCAGCTTTCGCAGGCGGGTTTTGGCGAGTCCGTGGCGGCGCTTGGAACCGCGATCAACTCCACCCACGTCGCCAACCTGTTCCGCGCGACCGACCACGTCATCTTCGCGTTCGATGGCGATGCCGCCGGCCGGAAGGCGGCGCGCCGTGCGCTCGAAGCGGCGCTGACCGCGATCGGGGACGCCAAGCGAGCCAGCTTCGTGTTCCTGCCCGAGGGCGAAGATCCCGACAGCCTGATCAAGGCGCAGGGCGCGTCCGCGTTCGAGGGTGAACTCGCGCGTGCGATGCCGATGTCGGCATGGTTCATGCGGGTCGTGTCCGAAGGCAAGTCGCTAGACACGGCCGAAGGGCGGGCGGCGATGCTGACAGAGGCGAAGTCGATGCTCGCGGCGATGCCCCCCGGCGCGCTTCGGCTGCAGCTGATCGGCGAGGTCGCGGCGGCGGGCCGGATGGCTGCAGCCGACGTCGAGTCGCTATTCGGCCTGGCCCGTTGGCGACGTCTGCCGGCCGCGCCGGTGCCGCGCACGGGCAGACCGGTGCTGGAGGTCGGGGATCTTAAGGCGCGTGTACTTCAGTGGCTGATCCTTTATCCGGAACTGGCGCGCGAGTTCAACGCGGAAATCGTGCGGGTGGCCGATGCCACCGAGCAGCCGATCGACCGCAAGTTGCGCGAGATCTGGCGAGCGGCGACGCAGACTGCCGCCGCGACGACGGGCGCGGTGATCCAGTCGCTCGCGGACAGCGAATTCCTTGCGGAGTACGAGGCGATTGCCTCCCGAGGATTGTCCGGCGACGACGATCCAGCCGCCGCCCGTGACGAGGTTGCGGGCGCGTTCGTTCGGCTGACGCAGCAGCGACTCGAGGCGCTGCGCAAGGAGTTGCTCGGCCGGTATCAATCCGACCCCTCCGAGGACAATCTGCGCGCCTACCAGCAGGTCGACCGCGAGTACGCGCGGCTTCGTGCCGGTGGTGGGTAAGAAACGCCGAATTCGCGGCAGGCGTCGGCTATACTCCACAGTTTCCGAAGCCGCCGCGGGCGGCATGGACCGCCAAGGCGGTCAGGGCAGGCAAAGCGGGCCGCGACCGGACGGGTCGACCGGTTAAGCCGCAGGGGCATGCCCTCAGAGTGGCAGTTCGAGTCAGCTTGGGCCGATTGGCTGGTGAGACGCGGAATTCGCCGTGGTCAGGTGCACCGGATCCGGTGGATTCTGCAATTGTTGGCGGAAGTGGCTGCGAACGCCGCACGGAATCTGAAATCGAATAGTTATCTGGAGCCGCGGGGAGCATTGCATTGGCGTCGTTTGCCTGCATCTTCTTGGCGTTGGACAGCATTTTTCGGGTGACTGAATGGTCAAAACGACGATGGCAAAGGGTGGCAAGGCGGTGACGAAGAAGGTGGCGCACACGGCGGCAAAGGTCGCCAGAGGTCCGAAGGCTGCCGCCAAGCCGCAGGCCAAGAAGGCGGAAGCGGGTGGCGCGAAGAAGGCGGCCCAGCTTGAAGCCGGCCGTGAACTGAAGACAAAACTCATGCTCGCCGCCGTCGCGAACGCCCCGGCCAAGGGTCGCCCCGGCCGCAAGCCGAAACCGCAGGGCGAGCCTGGCGCACTGGGCGCCGACGGGGGCGCGGATGCGGTACCGGAAGCGGGCGACGACACGGTCGACCCGAGCGTGCAGGTCGTCGAGAAGCTGAGCGTGAAACAGCGCGCCAAGGACCGGCG